>JAISEL010000054.1 GCA_031264185.1 Deltaproteobacteria bacterium | reverse complement strand
ACGGTGTCAGGGTAAACCGCGACAGTCCGAACTGAATAAACGGCGCCAGACTTGCATTTGACAGTATGCGCATACGCTGAATGCGCGGCGTACAGCATATACCGGGGCAAATTTTTTTTTCCCCGGAGCTGTCAGACTCCATATCCAAAATGACGTTATTGCCCAATAGATATACTTTAACCGGTCTGCAGTCAAAAGACATATATTCAGGAATTTCACTTGACATTGGTGTAAAAACTTTATTTTTACTGTCGATAATATTAAGAAGGTTAAAAAAGGAACCCTGTAGCTGTCAGACAAATCCTTAAGAAGGATGTCCTTGTTTTGATAATGAATTTTAATATTTTATATGTATTGTTTGCTATAAAATTATTTTTATGTTTAAATATATAATTTATATAAATTATATATTTAAACAGTAGTATATAGTCTGATTTTGGCGGCGCAGTGTCGTCGGCTGCCTGCCCCCAAGATCCTTGATCCTTTTGGGATGGGATTTATGGGAAGACTCATTGGCCTCAATTGCGGGCGGATCCTGAGATGCTGACTCACTATAGTTTTTTCCCGAGACCTGTTCATCGGCTACTTGTCCCAGGAGATCGGTCTCCCCAGGCATGGATCAGTGGATCTGGTCAGCGGCTGCTTGTCCCAGGAGATCGGTTCCGCAGGCATGGATCAGTGGATCTGGTCAACTGCTGCTTGTCCCAGGAGATCGGTTCCGCTTGGATTGACCTTAGGCGGCGGTTCAAAATTCTTAAACATGGCAACTCCCTGATACGGTTGAGAATTCTAAATGATTGGCGCCGGTGGCAAATGACCAACAATACACACGTTTTCGAGAAGATGGTGAAAAAATTGAACATTAATTTAAGCTGAACAAGTTAACACGTCAACTGATATCAGATTGGACCAAGACCAACACAAGATCCTGGGAACTATGGACCATGATCAAATATCAAGGGGCTGCGGCAGTCTCAATACTTTGAAGAACGACTCAACTGCTGCCAAAGACGATGTCGGCTGTAAATTATCTACTAGTGTAATTTAATTATGAATTGAATGTCACTGTAAGGGAAGTCGCGGCTGCCATCAAGGTCGGCGTTGGTTAAAATTACCTAGGTAAAAAAATTCAGCAAATTAATTCTTATAGACTGCATCTTTAAAAATCGAAACGCACAGGGAGATTCCTGATGAAATTTACACTAAACCGCTCTTTAAAGATATTAGTTTACCTTTATACTATAATTATATATAATTATAGTATCTCGCTTGCATTCCAAAAGTGTTATTTTTTATGAGTCCTTGATTTTACGTGATTTTTTTCCTGGACTGCTGTGACTTAACGTTTTTTATATGTCTGAAAATTTCCTCATTTCCTCTCAGATATTGTTTATCCATAGAAGCGAATATACCTTGATATAGTAGTTTTAGCTAATCATTAACTAAATAAATATATTTTTTAATAATAAATCTTCTAAATTTAAATTCTAAATGGACAATTAATTAAACCAATGAACAGCCCCAGCATATCTTGTGGTTTGGTGACCAAAGGCTTTCGACGTCAAAAAAAAATTGTTCAAAACCGGGCCATAATCGGGCTCATTTCGTGGCTTTTGCGGGGATCTTAAAAAAAAGCCTTCTTTTTAGCCCAAAATTACCTCTATTGACCACAAAATCTCAACGGATAAGCCGATTTTCCGGCCCGGTAGTCGGCTCTGTTTTGAACAAACTAATTTTAAATAAAGATTATGAACATTTTTTGAACAATTTTATTGACACTTTCCCTGAAATCTCTGTTCAAAAAACTAACATTTAGTCCTCATAGGTAAATCGAATTGTTATCCGCCCTCAAATCCATACTCTGTCCCTTCAGGCTCTAAAATCGATCAGTCCGCTGACCCAGCGATCATCTCGGAAGCTGTCAATAATCTTAAAAGGCCGCCCAATTTTCTGGCCCAGCTCTTCCAAAAAAATCTGACCCTCCCCTGTCAGAAGTCCTGAATATATGAGATAATCACGGCCCATAAAAGCATCTAATACCAGAAGCTCCATTAAGACAAAAAGTGGCATATTGGCCAGGACGAGTTCCCCTGGAGCCTGACTGTAATCCTGAGCCAGCCCCCTTTCGATCCGGACACGCTGAGACATATTATTTAACAGCACATTATTGGCCGCGCACTTGGCGGCCATATGACTGTGATCAACTCCCAGAACCTCCGGCACACCCAGAGAGGCTGCGGCCAGAGCCAGAACACCTGTCCCAGTGCCTAAATCCAAAGCTGTCTTGGGAATATGTGCCTGAGTTATGCCCGGAGCCAGGAGCCGAACTAAAAAGCCCAGACAGGCTTTGGTAGTGGGATGGCCGCCAAAGCCAAAAGCCAGACCTGGATCGATTTTAAGCGGCGGACAGGAGCCTTTAGGTGTTATAATCTTCCGGTCCGAGTCAGCCGGCCAGACGGAGAGAGTTCCTATGGTCACAGGCTCCATGGCCGCCCCGTCCTGCCATTGGTCATAACGCAGGCGATGGATTTGCCGGACTTCCAAAAACGGGTGTTTTCCTAAAAAGGGGCTCAAATCGTAATCATTGGTAAAGAATAGAAAAGCAAAATCACCCTCAAAATGAAGGCCCAGAAAATCGGGCCCAAACCTTTCCTCCGGTTCTGGAGGCCCGGACAAAAAGTCCGCAGTCTGGCCCTCTATAGCCCTTAATTCATAAATAACCAAAGGCGTCTCCGGACGCATTTTAATTTCCTCCGGCCGACTTCAAAGCATTAAAGACTTTCTGTAAAATCGGCCCTGGGCCCTTCAGGGTTAAAAATTTAGCTAAAAGCTCCGGCGGCGCCTCGGGAACAATGTAACTTAAACCGGCCCAGTCTAAAAGAGTTTTGTCATTAAAGTCATTACCAAGAGCCACCGTATTTTCAGAACCTAAGCCCAAAAGATCAACTAAAGCCTGGCTGCCGGTACTTTTGGACACCCCGGCGGGAAAGACCTCCAGCCAGACGCAGTCATCTTCGTAGGGGGAGGTACTGTGGGTGACCGACAACTGCGGATTTAAGCTTTGAAACTTTTCTTTAAGTTCAAATAAATCGTGGGTTCTGACCATAATTAAGAACTGAGACAAGGGCTCTAAATCTAAACCCCTCACCGGCTGCCACGGTCTGGCTACAGACTGAAACTGGATAAGCCTGGCCTGAAAGCCTGGGGATCTCAGACCGTCTGGAGCATCCTGATAATAAAAACAGTGGCTGTCTGGAGGGGCTAAAAAGGCCAGAAAACCTTTCTTTAAAGCCAAAACTGTCTCCAATGCCTTTTTCTGTTCCTCCGGAGGGAAGGCTCTGGTATATATATGCTCCCCCGGTCCCCTACGAGTCCAACGGCACAGAGCCATGCCTGAAGAATAGATAAGATAGTCCAGCTCTATTTCCGGCCGCCAATCTTTTAGAAACGATACAAGACTCCGGCCGGTAGCCACCGCTCGGATTAAACCGGCCTTACCCATATCCCTTAATACCTGACAGTTTTCGGGGGATACCAGACCGTGGTGAGGCCGTAAGGTGCCGTCATAATCGGTGATCAAAAGGCGATAATGGCCAAAAGGATAGGGCACGTTATTTACCTGAAAATATTTTCTGCCGGTGCCAGCTTAAAATCCGGGAGGCTGGACAATTTAAATTACCCAAAATCCCGGTTAATGGCAAGCATTGCGATCAAGGCCTCTTTTATTTTTAAGAACAGAGGCCATTAACAGCTAACTTTATCTTTAACAGTCAATGTATGCAATAAAAAGGCAACGCTATTAGGGATATTGCCATGTTAATAAGGCAACCTCAAGCTCCGAATAAGGACGATGCGTCCCTCCCACCCTTGACGAGTCCGGATCAGCTGACACCCTGGACCCGACGGACGGTGTTTCGCCTGAGACTTTCTTTTAGCGGGCTCTGCGGTTCATCAAGGAGAAGCTTGAGTCTCTTATTATTATGGTATCAATGTACTAATCAACGGGCCTGAGCCGCCGACGGAACCGGCTCACCTCAGCAGTCTCCGGTCGTGTCAGCCGACCTAGCCGTCACACTATTGGCCATGCAGGGAGCGGGCCAAGACCAGGCCATTAAGGACGCTATCATGAATACACCGGACTCAGGCTCTGCTCTGCGGACTCAGACCGCTAATCCCGTGGCTAACACCAAATTCAACCAGTCTCTGGCTCTGGACAACTTCAGAAATTATCAGGCCACCCTTCGGGCCTGAGCGGTTGAGGTCATAAAGACTTTAGGGCAGAAAGAAGGCTTGGCCTTTAATAACCCGCTGTCTCTGTTCCTTCCCTCATTCAATAAACTCTCTGAGCAGCTTCAGCTGGAGGTCCTGATCCCCGTAGATGATGCTGTCCGGACTCTTTCCAAAAATACCGGCTAGCCAGTGGGGACGAAGTACGGGCACAAATAAACTATGTCACGACAGTATTCCACATAGCTAAAGAAGAGTCCGCTGCCTACAGGACCTTACTCTCCACCTCCATCGACATAAAATGTCCGGAATCCGAAGCCAGAAACAAGATGCAAATTAGCGATTATTCCTGATAAAAAGCTTAGTATGTGAACATTTATCAGATATCAGATTATGCTAAAATTGTATTCAATAAAGATGTAAATTTGTATAAACCCTGGGGCTCCAGTATGGCTGACTATTTTAAGAACAGTCAGATCGATTTATCAATTAAAGAGATAAAATTAATTGGTCAAAAAAATTTTTCAGACGATATGAATAGCTTACTCGGATATTTAAAGCATCATAGTGATCATATTGACTATGCTGCATATATCAAAAAAGTATACTTTATCGGGAGCGGGGCGACAGAAAGCGCCAACAAATCAGTTGTACAGTCACGTCTGAAGCAACCAGGAATGAGGTGGAACATAGACTGTGGCCAATGGGCTGTCTCTTTAATTGCCAAGGCAAAAAGTGACCTTTGGGAGACTGAAGTAGAAAATGCCATCAACAGCCATTTTGGGATTAGCTAAACTGTTGGAAGCAAAATTCTGTTATCAGTGACTTTTTTAGTACACCCATTAGTGAGTATCAGCAGGAAATTTTGGAGATTTTATGAGAAAATTAAAGGCTCAAACTGAAGAACCCATCATACCGCCTGGTTTTTAAGTGGAATCTGTGGACTATTTTATTATTCCTTCCGGGCCTGATGTTTTACCTGATAGAGACAGCGACCAGGCAAAAATCAGAAATTACTGTTTAAATTTATTTCAAGCTTATTCATAAAAAATAATACAGCTATACAACAGATCACCATCGCCAGGGGGTGATCTGTTGTATCATTAAAGAAACTTTACAGGCGAAAACATAAACAAAGACCAACTTTACTTTTTCTAAACTAATATCGGTAAACGTACTCTCTCTCCCTGGGCTCATAGGATGACTCCCCATAACTGGGTTCAAACCGCCTGGCCCGGGGTTGCAAGTCAACATCTGCCGAACCCATTTTCTTAGGAGGCAGCGGTAAAGCCTCTCTGACGGTCAGAGCCCGGCCGCCAAAATTAGCCATATTCAGAGCGGCTATAGCCGCTTGGCCGGCCTCTTTCTCCATTCTGACGAAACCGAATCCCTTGGAGAAACCAGTAAAATGGTCGGTGATGATTTTGACCGATTCAACCTCGCCGAAGCGGGAAAAAATGGTCATTAATTCAATATGCTTGGTATCATAAGGAAAGTTGGCAACGAATAAATCAATCATATTTACCCCTACTTAATAGCAAAATAACTACACAACACATTAAATTCACCAGCCTAAATGAGAAATATTTTCTCAAATTTCTAATGCCCCAAGACCCCAATGAGTCTGTATGGATTCTAGCCGTTTAATCAAATTAAATCAATAGTTTTTTATAAAATCCGTTAATTTTTTTATATTGACACCTTGGATAATTTAAAAGAAGGAGCTAAAACTTAATACCAGTTTTTAGACAGAATTAGCTCAATCTTATTCTAGACAGACTGACATTGTAAAAAGAAAATCAGCTTTTTTGATCTACCTATGCTTTTCAAAAAAACCCGCAATAAACTATTTAACAACTAAATAGACTCTTAAAATGAGTTATAATTTTTTTTATAAATATAAAAATATATATAATTAATGTTTTATACAGCCAAAAAACTTTACTGTAGGTTCATCTCAATCTCCGGCGTAAAACCCCGCAGCCGAAAGGCCGGAGCAACACCGCCTCCTGAAGTTTAGCTTAACTCGAAACAAAGTATCAATATTCATACACTCGCCGAATCAGGCAAACATATTTATGAGAAAAAGAGACCGCCATCCCAAGTGCGCCAGCATGTCAGTTAAATGATCCTAAAGTACGGACGGCCATCCGGTGTGAATTCCGATCAGCTGGACTAATCAATACATAAGTCCAGACCATGTCCGGTTCAGAACCCAAATCCGCTTTTGGCCTCCGGCTGATAGCCTCTTGGAAAGACGTGACTCGCAAGTTGGGCCCGCTGTTACCTCCCGCGCCACCGGTTGGGGAAAATCAAAGGCGGTTTTTCCAAACTGATGCGCAGAAACCTGACCAACGCAGACAGTCTACAGAGCCTGTGATTTAAGGATATTGAATCTTAACCTGCTGAACTTGGTTGGCCAGCCACAGCCCATAAAATCAGGCTGCCCTGTATCCTTCAGAAAATTGAATCCAGCCAAGGTGTTGCCTGACACCGCATCTTTTAGAGGAGACTTGGCCTGTTTAGGAATTTTATCCGCAAGTTCCGGCTTTAGTTCAAAAAATCTTGAAGTCCTGGACAGCCCTCTTCCGGCTACAATCAAGCCAAGGCCAGATTGGACGGGCGGCCAGAACCGCCGGAAGCTTTGGAAACTTGGGCGCAATTTGGATAGATACGTTCTCCTGACCAAAGTAAACGTCTGACCTGACCCATTTCTCCAGTCAGTACTCCAGGAACTCTCAACCTTAGAGGATCCCCAAACTGTTCTCGGCCTCAGAAATCTCCGGTTTTCCTATTTCTTGCAGGTCGAACCTGACAGCCCCGCCCCTCAGAGCCAGACTTCGTATATTGGCCGTGAATTTGTCAACACACTCATGGGTCTTGTGGCCTTGTGCCGAGTAGCTTATTTTTGAAAGGCAAGCGGCCTTTCCTTTCTAAGAGGAATTCCGCTTATATCAAAGGTCGGGAAACAACTATAGAACCAAGCCTGGAAATTGGCTGAATTTTGCCAAGACTGAGTTTAACGTTCTCATCAACTATTGCCACTGCACGAAACTCTGAGAGGATTAGTTCAAAACCTGTAATAAAAACGGTATTACAGCATTCTCATAATTAAATGCCGAGGAATAGCCCGAGTTTCGTTGTTATCTGCAGGACAACAGATAACTGGCTGAATTTATTATCATTTTTTTAGCTGACGTATTACCCTGCTGCTATTTTGACCATCAATAATAATTTGTATTAATTTAGCAACTCATACTCGTTATATATTTTTTTAATATAGTTAGCCAGCCAAGAATTTTTTGTTGCATAAGAATATTTTTGAAGTCCAAATTTATCTAAATAGTCTTTAATTTGTCTGCCTGTCGAAGGCCAGAAAGACAGAAACAACCGGACTTCCAAGATAAAATGGCAATTTACTGCATCAGATGCACGGATCAAGCTGAAGCGCCTTTATCCATCAAATTAGAGGTTACTAGGAACCAGCACAGATTTTGGCTCTCAAAAAAAGAGACAAGTTTGATCAAAAATCCGGGACTTTCATCCGGCGGACGAACCAAGGCCACTCCGGAGTTTTACTGCCAGGATCTAATTTCAAGGTCAGAGGCCGGAGGCCGGAGAACCCGAGTCTTCACCAAAACGGCCTGCCAGGCGGATAGTAAAGGGACATATTTAAATACGTCAGTCCTCTTTCGATCCAAAAGAAGTCCGGCTAGTTTCTCAGAGCATGGCATGAGCGTTTTTTACTCTTATCCAAAACAAAAAACCATGTTCAATCCTTGGATAAATATCCCTGCTGGCCTAGTGGCGGGCCCTGTCAGACCGCTCCCCTCAGAAAAGTTTTACGTCTGCGCTGAGGTTCCGAGCCGTCTCAAGCCTGCCTTTGGCTTACCTTTATCACCAGACTTAAAGAGGGCGGAACGTTTGATGCACACTGCCGTAGGTCTGCACCTGCAGAAAACACAGCGGGCTGGTTACCGCTTTCCCCGGTTAAACCAGGGCTCTTCAAACCCTGTGCTTTAGCTGGGGATGATTGATCTGCACTGGTTATAAGAAGTCTGACGTTTCAAGCCGACTGAGGAAAGCTGAGGCCCTTGATTCTGCCAGTAATTTTGAACAAACGCTTCCGACTCTAGGGGAGCTGGCGAAAACCCATTACCGATTTCTCGGTTGTCAGCCAAAGTAATCTCCCGCCGGACGGGACCCGCTTCCCGAACATTTAAAGGGCGTCCGGAAAAATCAGCCCGGTGGAGAGCCTTAATGGCAGCTCGGCCGGCCGACTCCTCAATTTTAATAAAGCCAAAACCCTTGGACCGGCCGGTCAATTGATCGCTTATAAGCTTGACCGAATCCACCCGGCCGAAACGAGAAAAAACGGCCAATAGTTCAGCTGGCTGAGTTTCATAAGGATAATTCCCCACAAACAGGGTAATTAACATAATTACACCAAATATATAGATGAATAGGGACAGGTAGGATCAAAATAGTTAAGACTGAAGCCAATGACATTTTCGAAATTCTCTGAGCCCAATCGACTCGAATGAGTCATAATTGAGTTTAGTCAAGAAATTTCCTAAAGTCAATGAAATTTTTTAAAAAAATGGATGGCATAAATAATTTTAAATTATATAAAATTATTATTTAAAACTCCTTTAAGGTATTATTAGATATTTAAAATATATATTTTTTACTTATATATTCTTCAATTTACCATGTCCAGTCTGTCCATCCCTGACCATAAAATCAACAAAAATGTTTTTTTATTATTCAGCCTCATACCTGATACATACAATTGTTCGTTAGCTGATATGGGTGGGCACAGAACCGGAGAGAGTCATCTGATTTCGGACCGCTATTTGATTTCCCGAAAAAAAAGCAGCTTTTGGTTCGCAAAAATTTCCGGATGTAAAATAGCCGCCAGCTCCCGGACAATTTCATCCAAACGGCCAAAGGACTGGTAAAAAATGGAATTAACTGCGTAAACCCGGCCGCCAGTACCTAAAGCTTCTATTTTTTGCAAATAGGAATTGAACTTTAAAAGAGCTTTTTTGTCCGGAAAAACCTGCTCCGAAAAAGGATAAACGATCATGACAACAGCCCGGCTGCCTTGGTCTAAAAAATATTCAGTCGTCACCGGGACTGTGGAATCGCCTAGGGTTTTGGAAAAAAGATAATCCCCTCCTATCTGGCTGACTATCTCCCCAACCCAGTTATTGCCCGGTTCAACGTAAAAATTTCTGCTTCCGACGTAGACCCACATGACCGGGGTAGGTTCAGCTGAACCGACTTTTCTTTGGATTTCATCTACTGCGGCTGTCAGATTCTGCCGGAAACTGGCCGCAACCTCCGGGCGCTGAAAAATTGCGGCCATAAGATCCACAAATTTAAGCCTCACGGTCAGATCGTTAATTTTGGGAGTATAAGTCTGAATGGCGGGCCAATCCAGCTGCTCCAGAAAAGTACCGGCCCGGCCGCCAGGACTTAAAATCAGATCCGGCTCCAGAGTCCTGAGTCTTTCATAGTCCAAAGCCGTTTCTGAGCCTAAAAACGTCACCCGACCCGACTCCAGGCCTTCTTTTATCTCGGAAAGATGCCATTTTTCTTTTTTTTCAGTCACTCCTATGACTGAGCGCCCAAAACCCAGCCCGCTTATGAGGCCGACATCAAACTGACCCGCAGCCGCCACCACCCGCCTGGGAGGAATGCGAATGGTCCGGACCGGAGAAAACCCTTCCGGCCGAGGGCTGCCGGCCGGGACTAAAGCCAGAGTTCTCCCGGCCGCATCGGTTATTTCGGTATAGTTTTTTTGGGGAAGCCGGACAAAAAGACCGGCCGACGTATCCTGTTTGAGGCTCCGGTATTTAGAGCTGTTCCGCCCCCTTGAGGCCAGGCCCAAAAAGGCTAAGACCGCAACAGTCAATAAAATAGCGGCCAGCTGCTTTTGTCCGCGGGAAAAAGACACATCCCCTCCTGCCGGGCTCTAAACTTAATCCGGGCTTTTATCTTCCGGCCCCGGCCTGAACCGTTTTTTTCAAGACCTCGACAAATTCGGGCTGTTTAGCTTTCAAGACCTGAAAGCTGTCCAAAAAATAGAGCAAAATCTCCGGCTCTAAGCCGTAAAGCCGGCCGACTTTCACATCCACAGCCGCTTTACACTCTAAAAACTGTTCATAAGAGGTTAAAGAGGCCGATTCATCCGGGCCAACCAAAGACTTAAGCTCCGGGAAAAGAGCCGGAGTGTTATATAAGGTCAAAAGAGCCGAATCGCGGATCATAGCCCGGTAAAGAGAATTATGGCTAATCTCTCCGTCACTGGGCTGAGGCAAAGGAATCCGGATCAAATAGGTTTTACTGACATTCATATTGACCGAGGCTCTTAGCAGCCAGTCCACAGGCAGACTGTTATAAAGAGCCTGCGCCAAAAGAAGCCTTTTTAAACTGACGGCCTCATACCCGACTGTCTTTTTAGCTGAATTAAAAACATAGCGGCCCGGCACGGAGACCAGCATGGAATTTTGGACTCCAACCTGCCGAGGCAGAAGCGAAGCCACCAGAGTCCGCTCATTGGTATCCCTGGCAATGGACCTGAGTCCCAAACGGATAAAACTATGTCCCGGGCAAATGAAGTCGGCCAGACTTTCATCCGGTATGTCCAATAAAGATGAAACCAAAGGCCAGTCAATGCTTCGGAAGGCAGCCGGCCTGAAATCCGTCTCCAGGGCAAACTGAAGTCTAAGATCTCTTTTTAATTTAGCGACTTCCTTTTTGAGTAAATAATTATCAAACTCCTCAGGCCTAAGCCAGTATTTGGGGGGTGCGGCCTGAGCCTGATAATGGCGGATCATTTCCCCTTTGTACAGAGGGTAGCAGCCGGGAGTTTTAGTTTCCCGGAAAATGCTCTTGTCCTGAGTGGCGTGGAGTTCATTGGTAAAATCAAGCCAGTCCGAAGACAGGGGGGGAAAAGATTCATAAAGACGCCTCAGGATTTTCAGGTCCTTTTCGCCGCCCGCCACTTCCAGATAGGCCCAGAACTTAGGCGAGGTGGCCCGGACATCGCCCAGGGAGTAATCAAAAACCCCGTCGGTGGTTTCCAAGACCTCAGGATCGTTTATCATGAACCTAGTTCTGGCTGTCTGCCGGGGATCAAAAGTTTTTTCGATTTGAATAAGCCCGAATTTATACCGCCCGTCCACGGCCGGAAAAATAAGACGCCGATTTTCAAATCCATCAAAACAGTTCAGCCGGTAATTTTCCAGGACATGGCGTCTTAAGGCTGCGGAATTGTCCTCAGTCAGAAGACCGGTAGGCACAATATAGTTAAGACTGCCGCCAGCAGCCAATAATTCCAGGCCTCTTTCTACAAAAAAACGGAACAGATTGCCGTCCCCGGAACCGGAGTTTAAAGGGTATCTGGCTTTGAGATAATCATTCTTTAAAGCAAATAAAGCCTTATTTTCATTATATTTGGACAGGATATGACCGTCGGCCAGAAGCAGCCGGCCAAGCTCCCTTTTTTGGGCATTACTCAAGGTCCGGTAATTAGGCTGATACTGAGCAAAGAACAAAGGCTCTTCAAACTTCGTTTTTTCCCAGGGCGGATTACCGATCAAAATATGAAAACCCGGATCGGAAAAATCCTGACTCAAAAATACTTCCGGAAATTCCAGGTCCCAATTAAAAAACCCTAACCGGCGCCGGAAATCATCAGCCCGGTTTAAGACAGTTCCGTCGGAATCGGGGCCGGTATTCCGCAGGCAGGACTTTAAAATTTCCAGTACCCGGGCAGCTTCAGACTTCTGGGATAATTCCAGGACATGGCTGTAATTCAAAAGATTTAAATGAACTTTATTAATCAGGTCCAAAGGCCGGACGAGCCGCAAATAAGCCTCTTTGTATCCTTCACTTTCCGGGGGATGGCTATCATTTAACTCCCTCAGGTCTTTTTTGATGTTCTTCAGAATCTCAGAATAGGTTCCGGGCCCGGGGATTAAACCGGCTTTGTCCGCAAACTCACCTAAAGCCGCAGCGGTCGTGCCCATTAAACTGTTGCCTTCTTTGACCCTGTGTTCAATGAAAGGCAGTTCGGCGGCCTCAATGTAAGTTTCCAGCCAAAGAGCCGTCCTGGTCAATTCCACTGCCCAGGAAGAAAGATCGACTCCAAAAATAGTTCTTTTTAATAAAAGCCTCTTTAAGGCCGAAAATTCATCAATATTAATATTTGCCTCCGGCACCCCGGCTTTCAGCAGAGAATTTCTTATGGTCTGAATTTCCGCCTCCAGAGCCTTTTTCAACCCAGGGTCGCGGTCTAATCTGTTTAAAGCTTTTTCGGTCAGATTATCCAAAGCCTCTATAAGCAAATTGCCGCTGCCGCAGGAACAGTCCAGGATACGCAACTCTGTCAATGATTTATTTAAAAAGCCGCCGGCCAGCTGCCGGTCAATCCCCCGAGCCGAAAGAGGCCGGGCCAGTATCTCTGGAGTATAGTAAGTGCCGCTGGTTTTCCGGTCATTCAAAACTCTCTTCAAATACAGATCTCCGGGCCGGTACTGCCTTAAGATCTTAATTCTCGCGAATTGATTCCGGCTTTTGAGCTTTTCCAAGTCAGCTAAATTAAAGTAGCGGTCCGAATTAGGGGCAGCCCGGACGTTAACAGCGTACACCAGAGGGCTTTTAGCCACCCGAAACTGAAACTGCAGCAGATTTTCGTAAACAGCTCCCAGGCGGGCCGGACTGAAGTCTGAAAAATCCCTGATCCCTCCTCCGGGCCTGTTTAAAAGAGTCTTTAAAATCCTGCTCAAATCATGATCGTTTATCTGTCCCGGCCGGAAAAGCTGCGGGGTTTTACGGGGTTCAAAAAAACCGGTGGCCTGCAGAGGTTTTGCGGCTCTGTCTTCAGGTGTAGCCGGAGCGGACAAAAGAGACAGAAGACTGTCCCAGCCCTTATAGGCCTCAGGAGACGTTTTAAGATGGCATAAAATGCCCCGCAAAGTGTTTAAAGGCCGGCCCAGTAAATCAGAAAGCACGGCCAGATGGCGGTCTTCAAAATGAGCCAGGAAAATCAGCCGGAAAATAAAGTAGAGACTCAATTCCAGAACAGTCCCTAAACTGTCTTCCCCTTTTTCGGGTTCTGAGCGGAACAGAGCCTGGCCTATTTCTTCCAGAAGGCAGGACCCGGTTGAACCGTCTATGAGGTCGGTCAGCTCCTTTTCGGCCTGATTTAAGCTGTTCCGGTCTGAATCGGCCAAAAAACTTAATAGGGACTTTTGGTTTTCCTTTACGTGGACAGCGGCTCGGAACAAAGACCAAAAGAGAAAAAAGGCCTGACTGTCCCCTGCTGACAGAATTTTTTCCAAATTGAAAGCCAAAAAATTCTTCCGGCCCGGAGGACCTTTACTGGCAACCAGACACCATTGTCCGCCGTCGGTCAGAATACCCCAGGGCATATTTAATAGTTCAAGAGAGGAAAGGAGGGAGAAATAAGGGTTCTGGATTTTGGAGGCGGTCTTATTGTCTAAACTCAGGCTGTAGGGCCGGGCATATAAAATAAGACTTGATTTTTGAACATAGAGGACAGTCAGGTTTTCCGCCGGCGAGTCAGCCGTTTTAAGAGGATCGAAACTTATTGACCAACCCAATTCAGTCGCTATTGGCAGTATAATATTTTTTTTTAAGCGATTAAGATCGTAATTATGTAAATTATTATCTGAAAGTAACTTTAAGCAAAAGCTAAATCTAAAATTAATATCAGAAATCTCCGGTAAAAACTCAAAGATGCCTTTATTAAAGAAACTATTAGTAAACAACTGATTTATTATCAAATTCATGCCCCGGTGCCTGACCTAAAATCCAACAGAATTTTGTCTCCTGTTTTAAAAATGAGCCGCCTTTTTGTTTTGCATACAACAAAAAAACGGACCGAATTCAAGGCGGCTTCCGTGATATTTAAAGCCCCTCCTTTGATCCGCCTCTTATTCATGAGCAGCACATGCGTTGTCTGATGAGAGTTTTACATTCGGCCTCAGCCGCCAGAGTCCTCGGTCCGCCTTGAATGCCTGATTTATAATGGTGAATAATTAGAAAATTTAATATATATTAAGAATCATTAGAGTTGGTATATATGTATTTTTGATTTTAAAATAAGTTCTTCTTCCAGCTTTCTGATCCGCCAAAGCGAAAAGCCGGTGGTTTAATATTTGATTTTAGGACAATTATCTAATTATTTCAACAAGTTATGCCTTGTACAGAGACGACTTTTTATTCTCAAGGCTGGTTTATAAGGTCAAAGATCTGTTTTACTCCCTCAAGCAAAGCCGGAGTCGGTCTGGCAATCAGGGTTTCCGGAACTTTATAAACCCGGCCGTTTTTAAAAGCCGGAATCTCCCTGAAAATCGATCTTTGCTTGACTGTCTCCAGACTGACCCGGTTCATAGGGCCTTCCTGGGAGAGATAGATGTCCACTTTCCGGCCTACAGCCAAAAGTTTTTCCGGTCCAAAATCAACGACAATAAGCCCTCCCCGGCCGGAAACACCGGCGGCCACATTGCACCCTCCGGCCAGTTCCACAACCCACATCGGGATAGAGTCAGGGGTAAACGTCTTAATCTCTTTGTGAACTGCTTCCAGAAAAACCCCGGGGCGGACCTTTGTTTGACTTTCCTGAAAAGGCCTGACCGCCCGGCTGAAATCTTCCACCAGCCGTGCCGCCGCCGGGCTCAGGCCCACAAGCTGGCCCAGTTCCCGCCAGTAGCCGTAGATTTCCGAGGCCTTCTGGACCTGTTTCGACCAGACTTTGACGCCGTTTTTTTCAAGAGCGGCCCAAAGATGCGGGGAAGCGGCCTGATGCTGTGGTCTCATCATAATAAGTGTCGGCCTTACGGCAAGATACTTTTCCACATCATCATGAGCCGAAAAAACGGCCGGCCGGACCCAGCCGCTGGCCTCCGGTCCGTCATACGTCTCCTGGGCCGAAATGCCTACCAAAAGATCTCTTCCCCCCAAACGCAGTATATTTTCCGTATGGGCGGCGTACAGACTTATGACTCTGGGCGCATCACCCCTAACCTCCTGGGCCCATAACCCCCCGGCCGGGCCAAATCCCATAAATCCGGTCAGTACAAGGACTGAACATAAAAGCCGGCCGGCCGGCAAACCAATAACAGCTTTTCCTTTTTTCATCTGGACTCCGCAGTTTTACTGGGGGAAACAGGGGCGCTTCTGACTTTTGGCCGGGGCCTGAAAGACAGGGCCAGACCGCCGGTAAAATCATCGTTCCCGACCCTGGCCTCAGCCTCAAAGACCGTTTCCAAAAGCTCCGGCGTCATGGTCTCAGCCAGAGGCCCGGCGGCCACCAGCCGGCCGTTTTTTAAAAAGAGCATCTCCTGGGCATAGACGGCAGCCAGAGAAAGATCGTGACTGACCACGACCACGGTCCGGCCTTCCTCAGCCAGGGTCTTAAGTAAGCTCATCAGCTCCAGACTCTGGGCCACATCCAGGTTGGCCGTCGGTTCGTCCATCAAAACGGCCGGAGTAGTCTGGGCCAGGGTACGGGCCACCACAACCCGCTGGGCCTCGCCGCCGGACAGGGCGGTGACCGGCCGCCGGGCCAGATGATCCAGATTCAGTACATTTAAAGAATTTTCAACAATCTCATGATCTTTGGCGCTCAATAAGCCCCAGCGGCCCAGATAAGGACGTCGCCCCATGGCCACGATTTCCCGGACCGTAAAAGGCAGAGTAAAGTTAAATTTCTGGGGAGCCAGAGCGATAAGCCCGGCCAAAGCCCGGTCGGTCAGGCCGGAAATGGGCTGACTGTTTATTAAGATCTGGCCTTTTTGGGGAGTATTTAAGCGGGCCAAAACCGAAAGCAGCGTTGACTTGCCGGCTCCGTTGGGACCGGCCAGAAAATAAAGGCGTCCGGGCCTGAACAGGTGGCTGACTTCTTTCAAAGCGCCCTGAGGCCCGTAGTCAAAAGTCAGCCCGGTAATTTTAATCAAGGCCTCCGCAGGAGCGATCTCAGACGGATAGTTTCTGTCTCTGGTCTTAGACACGGCCCGGCTCCCGCATCTTGCGCCGGAAAATGATCAGAAAAACCGGCCCGGCCAAAAGAGCCGTGAAAACACCCACCGGAATCTCACCCGGCAAAAGAACCCGCACTGTCCAGTCGGCGGCGGCCAGCAGCACCGCCCCGGCCAGAGCTGAAAAAGGCAGCAGCGTTCGGTGATCCGGCCCGATGATTGATCTTATCAGATGGGGCACAATAAGACCGGCAAAACCGATTATGCCCGACACGGCCACCGCAGCCGAGGCAGACAGGGAAGCGGCCACCAGAAGCCTAAAACGGACTTTTTCCGTGGATACCCCCAAAGTTCTTGCTTCTTTCAGGCCCAAGGTCATAATGTTCAAATCCAGGGCCGAAAACATGGCCACGAAAAAGGCTGGCAGGAAAAATATGATCACCACCCAAAAATCGGCCCAGGTCCTGGCCACAAAACTGCCGAGCAGCCAGAATATGATGGAACTGACCTGATCGCCGGCCAGATATTTCAGAAAAGACAGGGCGGCCGATAAAATAGCCGACATTATAACTCCGGCTAAGATGAGGTTGGTCGGAGGCAGGGAACCGTTTTTCTCGCGGGCCAGAGCCATAACGGCTACCAAAGACAATCCGGCGCCGAAGAAAGCGCCAGCCGCAGGGATAAAAGGAGCCGGCAGATAAATTACGCCAAAATATTTCAATGTTACAAGTTCAATGGGCCGGACAATGCTGACCGATATGACCGCCGCCGCCCCTAAAGCCGCCCCGGAAGAGACGCCTAAAGTATAGGGATCGGCTAAGGGATTTAACAGCAGTCCCTGAAAAATGGCCCCGGATAAACCCAAAGCCGCGCCTACGGCCAAAGAAGCGGCCAGCCTCGGCAGCCTTACTTCCCAGACAACCAAAGAACCGGGGGAGGTTAAAGCCTCGCCGTTTAAGACCGCTTTCAGAACCTCCCAGATCTCCCGGGCACTGACATCCATATAGCCACGGCTGACCGATTCCCAGCTCAGAAAGAGCAAGGCAAATACTAAAAAAAAGGCCAGTCCAAAAAGCTTGCCCGGCCTAAATCCGCTCCGATAAGCCTCAGGGGCGGTCATCTTGATAGCCGTTTATGAGTATATCAATTAAAGCGATGGCCTCATCATACTCCACTTCCAGAAAATGGCGGGCCAGACGGTCCACATCCTGACGCAGCTCCTCACTAAGCCTTTCTTCCGAAAGACGGGTAATAATGCTGTCAATGGCTCCGCCGTCCGTTTCATCAAAAGCCCTCCTTAAAGCCTTAAGCTCACCGACGATCTCGGCGGGGCTTAAAAAGGACTGACCCCTGGCCGAGGCCGAAAGACCTGCGAGATAATGCTCCAGGCGGGTTAAAAGCAAGAGCATGTCTTCATGGAATATCTCAAAATTCAGATCCACAAAGGGCTCGTCTGCGGCCCGGCCGGCTTCTTCCAATTTGCGGGCCGCCTCCGAAAGAGCCACCGCCCCGACCGTACTGGCGGAACTTTTCAAGGCATGAACCTCAATGGTAAATTTCGGCCAGTCGCCTTTATCCAGGGCCTCTTTCAAAAGAGCCAGATACTGCCGGGCATCGTCTACAAAAATCTTAAGTATTTTAATGTAGCCTTCTTTCTGCCCCCCGGTCATGGCCAGACCCCGGACTGTATCTAAACCTGGAATTTCCGGCAGGCTCTGGGGCCCGGCAGACTGAGCCGCACCGGGACTTTCGGTGAAAGTCTGTTTTTCCCGGGGCAGCCAGCGCAATAAGACTTCCTCCAGCTTATTTTTTTCAATGGGTTTGGCCAGAAAATCATTAAACCCGTTGGCCAAAAACATCTCTTTCATGCCAGAAACGGCGTTGGCCGTTAAAGCTATGATGGGCAGTTTTCTGAACGGCTCGCCGGCCAGCGAACGGATCCTGGAAGTTGTTTCCACCCCGTCCATATCGGGCATCATGTGGTCCATAAAGACTAAATCATAGGCTTTTTCCTGGACCATCTCGACCGCCTGCCGGCCGCTGGGGGACAGATCCACCCTGCCCAGATAAGATTTAAGCAACCCTTCGGCCACAGCCAGATTAGTCGGCAGATCGTCCACGACCAGAATCTGAGCCTGGGGAAAACTGACTTCAAAATTAAGGGCCACGGGCTCCTGACCGTCAAAAAAATCCGTATTATTAAAAAAATTGGCTAAAGTCAGGCTGTAGACCGGCAGTTGCAGGTAGTAAAAATTCCGTCCCCCGGGCCGGTGAATATCCCGATCGGTTAAAGCTATGCGGGCGGTAACATTTTTTTCAGCCATGAACGTTTTTAAAGCCGAGTAAATTAAAGCCGGCATAATTATGTGGGAATAGCCCTGGTCCAGCATTTCCAGAAAATGCCCTTCTTCGCTGGCCACCCGGAAAGAAAGACCCAAATTTTCCAGAGAGGCCGCCAGGGACTTTATATAAACCGCCCTTATTTCGTAAATTAAAACAGAAAACTCAGAGACCCGGTCGATGACTGCTAAAGGCTCGGGTTTAACGACTTTCTGGGGAATGACGACTGTAAAAGAGCTGCCGTGGCCGTAATTGCTTTCCGCAGTTAACCGGCCACCCAGAAGATCGACTAATTTTCGGGCAATGACCAGACTCAGACCGAATCCTTCGACCAGATGGACGGCCTGGTCCAAATTGACCTGTTCTTTATAGATCCAGCCCAGTTCTTCCGAACGGTAGCCGATGCCGGTGTCGTTAACCGTAAATGTTAAAACCAGCTGCGAGCCGGGCTGGTACTGGCCGCTGACTTCCAGGCCAATGGACCCTCTTTCAGTGGAGCGGACGGAATTGGAAAGAATATTATTCAAGATCTGGCGGATCCGAAGGGCATCACCCCGGAGGTAATTAGGCAGATTGGCGTCCACAAAGACTGTAAAAGCCAGGGACTTTTCCTTAAGCCGCTCGCGGATCTGAACAGTTAAGTCGTTGACTAAAGACGATAAAGTGTAAGGCTCATCGCCGAAGGAAATAGAGCCCGAGTCCAGACGGGTAAAATCCTGGATGTCATTGACGGTGGTGAGCAAATTCCCCCCGGTTTTCTTGATGTTCCTGGCATAAGCCAGAGCCTGGGGCGGAATCTGGGACTCAAAACGCAGAAGCATCTCGCTTAAGCCTAAAATGGCGTTTAAGGGAGTTCTTATTTCCTGGCTTAAGTTGGCCACAAATGACGTTTTCGCCCGGCTCTCTTTTTCCAGCCGGATTTTGGCCGAATTTAAGCGGACAATTATCAGCCCCAAAACAACGGCCAGCAATAAGCCGGAAAACGCCAGAACAGCGGCGGCAATATATGAATCCATAGAAAATGCCCGGGCCGGGACAGTCAGCCCCACGTACCAGCCGTTAAACATCTGACGGAAAAAGACCCGGATATCACGGCCGCTCGGATCTTTGGCCGCCAAATCGTAAAGCTCGTCGCCTCCGGCCAGAAGTTCCCAGACAGCCGGATAACCGCCGCCCAGCCGGTTCATGGCCTTACTGACAAACTCTTCTTCAGGATGAACTATGATCTGCCCTTCATGGTTAATGAGCATACCCTGGCCGCCTTCGTCGGCCAGGGCCCGGGTATAGTCCACCAGCCAGGCCAGCCCCAGATCCATGGACAGAACCCCGTACCACTCACCTTTGGCCCCGAAAACCTGCTGGGAAATTGAGATGACCATATCGCGGCTTTTATAGTCCAAGTAAGGATTGGTCCAGACAATATCGCGGCTTTTCATGGCTTCGGCGTACCAGGGACGCTCGGCTATAATGAAATCCCGGCCCGGAGTACTTCGGGATATGGAATCCATAAAACGGCCTTTAAAAAACCCGTAAATCCCGTAGACTCCGGCCACTCCCCGCGTCCGTCCGACCAAAAGACCGTTGCAGGTGTAAAGATATTCAAAGACCTCGTCTAAACTGGCCCCTCGGTCCAGTAAGCTGCGGACCCCCGCCTGGATGCTGTTGAAAGCCACCTGGGGTTCGTGGATATATGTTTTAATGGAATTTTCGGTATCGTTCAGAAATAAGGAGACCAGCCGGCTCGTGTCAACGTCCAGAACCCGGCGGACGGCCAGGCAGCCTACGGCGATCGCCAAAACAAAGGCCAAACAGATAAAGATCAGTTGCCAACGGTTGGCTTTTAAAATTTCACGCCAGTTCATTAAAGGTCTTTCCGGAGATTAAGCCGCTGTCCTAGTGAACTGTATCCGGGGGCAGCATCCGGTCCAGCAGAGCCGCCGCTGATTCCGGACCGGATTCCTGAAACTGTCTGGCCAGTTCGGCCAAATCTTTTTTCAGTTCTCCGGCCGCGCTCCTTTCCAGAAGATTTTTCAGGGCCAGGTCCACATGCTCGCTTTCCATGGTCGCAATGGATTGCCGCAATAAGGCCAGTTCCTTTTTTATTTCCTCATCGCCAAGTTGCTGCTTATTCTGGGCCTCAAGCTTAATTTCCTCAAAGTACCTGGTCAGACCGTCAATTAACTGGATCAGATCCTGCCGGAAAGAAGCTATGTTGCTGGCGATAAAGCCTTCGGCCCCGGCAACGGAGGCGGCCTCCAAGGCGGCTGCTCTGGCCGCCAAATCGACAGCTCCGGTCACCCCGGCCGCGCTTTTAAGGGCATGGATGTGGACCGTAAAATTTTTATACTCCCGGGCTTCCAGTGAAGCGTTTAAGTTGGACAGAGCCGTTAAGGCGTCTTTGCGGAAATACTCCAGGGTGGTCAAATAAGCTTCCCTCTGCCCGTTGGCCCTTGACAGGCCTAAAGTGACATCCAGGCCCTCGATCCGGGGCAGAGCCATGGTCGTCTGAGCCAGAAGATTTTTCTGCTCCGAGGCCGGCCGGACTTTTTCCTGCTTGTCTATAGGAATCCATCTCAGCAGGATGGTGTTAAGCATAACCGTTTCAATGGGTTTGGTCAAAAAATCATCCAGACCCAAACTTAAAAACATCTCCCGCATACCCGAGACCGCATTGGCCGTCATGGCCACGATGGGCAGTTTCTGGTATTTTTCGCCCAGCGCTCTTATCTGCCGGGTAGCTTCGACCCCGTCCATCTCGGGCATCATATGATCCATGAATATCATGTCATATTCATGATCTTTGACCAGATTAATGGCCTCACTGCCGCTCCGGCAAAGATCTATCCGCATGGCATAGGGGAAAAATAAGCCCTCGGCCACCATTAAATTGGTCGGCAGGTCGTCCACAATTAATATTCTGGCCCTGGGGGCAATAAAATTGGCCCCGGCCTGGCCCTGACCGTATTCGAGTTTTTCCGGCTGATCGGGGACGTTATTTAAAAAGGCGGCTAAAGGGCGGCTGTAGATGGGCGTAAAAAGGTAACGGGCGTTTTCCAGACCAAAGGGATGGATATCTTCGGTGGTCAGGCCGACCGGGACGGTAATATTTCTTTCCTTTAAACTGTTCTGAAGGCCTATGAAAACCGAGACCGGCATAATCATGTGGGTATATTCAAAATCCCCCAGAGCTTCATAGAATTTGGGGTAATTATTGACCAGATAGTAGCCCACGCCTAAATTTTCCAGGGAAGCTGACAGCGACTGAGCGTATATAGCCCGCCTTTCAAAGACCACCACGGCTTTTTTGTCCGCCCCGCCGACCACAGCCACCGGAGCCGGATTTTCTATTTTCTGGGGCAGGGTGACGGTAAAGACGCTGCCCTGGCCGTACTCACTTTTGACTTTAATGTCTCCGCCCATGAGCTGGCATAGGTTGCGGGCAATAGCCAGACCCAGTCCCGTGCCCTCAATATTTTTATTTTCCCCCTGGTCCAGCTGAATAAAATCCCCGAATAAGCGGCTCATATCCTCGGGCTTAATGCCAATACCCGTGTCGGCCACCTCAGCTTTTAAAACCAGTTCCTTATCTTCTATTGACTGACAGGTCACAGAAAGAGAAATTGAGCCTTCCCGGGTGTACTTGACGGCGTTGGCCATAAGATTCAAAAGGATCTGCCTGACCCGGGTAGCGTCGCCGACCAGGTGATCGGGCAGACGGCTGTCCAGAAAGATGATGATCCGGACCGGCTTTTCCAGGAGCCTGACTTTAATGATATTTAAAATATCATCCACCAGTATCGACAGGCTGTACTGATCGGGCAGAATCTCAAAATTGCCGGATTCAATTTTGGAAAAATCCAGGATGTCATTAATAATGGACAGCAAATTGGCGCCGGCCTGCTTAATGTTACGGATATACGTATGGATCTGAGTTGGGAGATTCTGAGCCTGACGCATCAGAAGTTCCGAAAGTCCCACTATGGCGTTCATGGGCGTTCTTATCTCATGGCTCATCCTGGCCAGAAAAAGACTTTTGGCCCGATCGGCCCGGCGGACCTGCTGAACTTCCCTGGCATACTGGCGGTGAAAATAAAAGCCGCAAAAAATGATGGCCACTGCGGCCCCTATAATTAAAACCGTGAGGACAGTCATAATTAAGGCGGCGCTATTTAAGTGGCCGCCGTCCAAATCAACCCCGGCCACGGCCACGACTTTGCCCTGACTGTCAAAGACCGGGGCGTAAGAGGCGACTGAATTGGACCGGTTGACCGAGTGACGTTCCCGGCCGGAGGTGGTGACCTGCCCGGCCAATGCTCCCTCAAAACCCTGTTCCACCTGAAGATCGACCGGTTCCCACTGCAGTCCGGTGCTGGTGTGAGGATCTGTGTCGCTGTCCACAATATACTGAATCTTGTCGCCTGTTTGTCTGAAATAATAGACGAAATCCACATCCATCGTCCCGGCCAGTCTGACCAGCCGATCCTTTAAAGCCTTGTACCCCGGCCGGTCAATGTCTTCCCTGACTGTGTACTTGTTAAGCTCCTCGCCCGAAACATGTTCGGCGGCCATCCGGCTGGCTAAAATCAGGCGATCGACTAAGTTCTTTTCCTCATAGGCCAGGTGCTCTCCGAATTTAATCCGGCTGTAGACGGAAAAAATCAGGATCGCCGCCGCAGACACCAAAAAAAGCGCAAAAACGGTTTTGGATTTGATGAAATCGGGAGTCTGGTTGTTGGAGTTGTCTGCCATGCTTTTTAGTCTTTACCGGACGGTCTTTCATCCCGCCGGATTTCCAGGAATTTGTCGGTCACGGCCAAAAAAACCTCAAGTAAAGCCGGATCAAAATGGGTCCCCTGACCCTGGCGGATGATATCGACCGCCTCGGGGTGAGAAAAAGGGGCCTTATACGGCCTGGTGGAGACCAGGGCGTCGTAGACATCGGCAAAGGCCATAAGACGGCCCTCCAAGGAAATGGATTCGCCTTTCAATCCGTAAGGATAGCCGGTGCCGTCCCATTTTTCATGATGGGTCAGAGCCATGAGCCGGGCGTGTTCTATAAATTGCCGGCCGGTCGTATTGGATTCTATTTTTTCTATAATTTTAGCCCCGTAAATGGTGTGTTTCTTCATCTCCTCGAATTCTTCGTCTGTCAGTTTGCCTTCTTTTAATAAAAGACTGTCTTTGATGGCCACTTTGCCTACGTCATGGAGCTGGGAAGACAGAACAATGAGCCGGGGATCCCAGGCCGAAACCTCTTCAGAATAAATGCTCCGCCGGATGAGTTCGTCCAGCATAATCCGCAGATACTTCTGGGTGCGGCTGATGTGGCCGCCGGTCACGTCGTCTTTATATTCAACCACCTCGGCCAAAAGCTCAAAAACCGCGTTCTGCATTT
The DNA here is from genome assembly GCA_031264185.1 of Deltaproteobacteria bacterium. Lineage (GTDB taxonomy): Bacteria > Desulfobacterota > Desulfarculia > Adiutricales > Adiutricaceae > JAIROO01. Next base: position 10,506 of record JAISEL010000054.1, on the reverse strand, counting down.
CCAAAATGGTCTTGGTTTTTTCCTCGACCATATTCTTTAAATTATGGTTATAGTCCTCCAGCTGCAGGTGGAGTTCAATCCGTTTCAACAGTAAGGTCTGGACAAAAGGCTTGGTTATATAGTCCACCGCGCCAAGAGATAAGCCGGCCAGTTCGCTTTCCTGATCAATCATGGCGGTTAAAAATATTACCGGTATAAAAGCTGTCTCTGGGTTGGATTTAAGGATTTTAATAGCCTCATAACCGCCCATTTCCGGCATTTCCACGTCCAATAATATCAGATCCGGAGTCACCCGTCCCAAAAGTTTAAACATTTTTTCGGCCGAGGTGGCCGGAAGAATATCATAGTGTTCCAGTAAAGCGTTCTTGCCCACATTTAAATTGGTCAAATTATCGTCGACCAGCATGACTTTCCGTTTGACTTTGCTCATCCGATCTGCGGCTTAGAAGCTCCGGCCGAAAAGCCGGAATAAACGCCGCCCCCTGCAGTTTAGTTGAAATCAGAAACGAAATGTACTTATCCGTCCTCTCTCTGAATCAGGCAGCCGCATTATGGACACTGGCTGCCGGCCCGAACGCCTTTGCCCTGCCAAATGAACCGGAAGACAGGGCAGCCGTCCGCCGGAGTCAATTCCGGCCTGTTTTCCCTTTCGGTCCGTCAGCCCGAACCAGGGCCTCCGGGGCCTGGGCTTCGGGATAATTGAACCTTGACCAGCTGAATCCGGTCAGCCTTCCTTCTGCCATCATCTTATTAAACCCCAAAATCCCGCTTAAATCAGTAGTTGTGGCGGATATTCTGGCCCCGGGAGACGTAGATGACTTCCTCGGCCAGATTGGTGGCATGATCGCCCAAGCGCTCCAGATGAACGGCCGTATTGATCATCTCCAGCCCCCAGGCTGCCAGATGGCCGTTATCATAGACCAAAAGCAAAACCATTTTCCTTATTTTACGGTTAAAATCATCAATGATGTCATCTAATTTTAAGACTTCCTCGGCTAATACCGGATCCCTGGAACTGAAAGCTAAAAGAGCTTTTTCCAGCATCAAGGCGGCCTCGTGAGCCATGCGGCCCAGTTCAGGCGGCACCTGACCCAGTACCGAGCCGTCCCTCTCCAATTTGGCCAACCCCAGGGTCCGGCGAGCCAGATTGGAGCCTAAATCGCCGATTCTCTCCAGTTCCGTGGCCAGGCGCAAACTGGCGGCCAGAAAACGTAAATCCCCGGCCACCGGCTGATTGGTGGCAATGAGCCGGATGGCCCGGTCGACGGCTTTATTTTCCTGGGCATTTATATCGGCATCTCTTTTTATGACCGTCTCAGCCGCTTCCTCATTACCGGTCAGAAGAGCCTCGACGGCCGATTTCACCATGGCCAGAACATCGTTACCCATAGTCACCAGGTTTTGGCGCAAGGATTCCAATTCCTCGACAAATGTACCAGTGGTCATTAACTCTACCCCCCTTGGTCCCACCTAAAAAAACCTGGCAGTAAGTTTTTTATCAGCTTCCGCTTTAGATATTCCGGGTAATACCAAAAGCCGGCTGTCCCCCCGGACGGCCCCTCAGCCAAACCGGCCGGTGATGTAATTTTCAGTTCTAACCTCCCGTGGCCGGGTAAAAATCTCCATGGTCGGTCCGAACTCCACCAGTTCCCCCATGTAGAAAAAGGCCGTGTGATCCGAAACCCTGGCCGCCTGCTGCATATTGTGGGTCACAATGACAATAGACAAGCCGGCGCTTTTAATCCATTCTTCCACTTTAGCTGTAGCAATGGGATCCAGGGCGCTGGTCGGTTCGTCCATTAGCAGAATATCCGGGTTTAAAGCCAGAGCCCGGGCAATACAGACCCTCTGCTGCTGGCCGCCGGAAAGTTCCAAAGCCGATTTACCCAGCTTATCTTTGACGTCTTCCCACAGAGCCGCCGCCAGGAGAGCCTTCTCCACCACGATATCCAGGTCGCATTTTTTCTTGACCCCCACCAGTCTGGGACCGTAGCAGATATTGTCATAAATGGATTTGGGAAAAGGGTTCGGCCTCTGAAAGACCATGCCCACCAGCCGCCTGATACTGACCGGATCGGAATCTGGTCCGTAAACAGAGCGGCCGGATATCAGTATCTCCCCGGACAGCCGTGCTCCGGGTACAAAATCGTTCATCCGGTTTAAAAGTTTCAAAAAGGTGGACTTGCCGCAGCCCGAGGGTCCGATTAAGGCAGTCACCTCGTTTTTGGCCATATCTAAGTTGATGCCTTTAAGGGCGTGGAAACTGCCGTAAAAAAAGTCCACATTCCGGGCGGAAATAATGGGCCCGTCGTCTACCATTTGCGTCCCTTTCTGAGCCTGGCGCGTAAAATGATGGCTATTAAGGAAAGACCCAGAACCAGAACCATGAGGACCAGACAGGTTCCGAACTGCTGAGGCCTGGTGGCCTCAATATGGGTGCCGTTGGTGGCCAGATTGAAGATATGGGTCGGCAGGGCCATAACTTCGCTGAAAACCGACTCCGGATTGGCCATGGTAAAAGCGGCCGAAGCGGTAAAGATAACCGGCGCCGTCTCACCGGCCGCCCGGCCCAGAGCCAGAATAGCCCCGGTCAGCATACCAGGCAGAGCGGCGGGCAAAATAACCTGCCGGATAGCCTGCCAGCGGTTGGCTCCCAGAGCCAAAGCCGCTTCCCGGAAAGAAGCCGGTGTCTGCCTTAAAGCCTCTTCGGCCGCCGCCGTAACCGTAGGCAGAGTCAAGATGCCCAAAGTCAGGCAGCCTGATAAAAGCGACCGGCCAAATCCCAAAAAACCCACAAATATGGCCAGCCCGAACAAACCAAACACAACCGACGGCACGCCCGCCAAATTATTGACCCCCAGCCGGATGACGGTCAGCAAAGGGCCGGGCCGGGCGTACTCGGCTAAATAAACAGCCGCCCCAAAGCCCAGAGGCAAAGAGACGAACATGGAGCCCACAGCCAGACCGAAAGTCCCGACTACAGCCGGCCAGATGCCGCCGGCTGTCATGGAGTCCCGGGGAAACTGGGTTAAAAAGTCCCAGGAAATAATGCCGGCTCCCTGGTAAATCAGATAAATGACCAGAGTCCCCATGACAAATAAAAAACTGAGGCCGAGTATTTTTATTAAGCTCAGGGCCAGAAATTCTCTCTTCTGGCGGTCGGCTAAAGTTACGCCGGATAAAAACACGGTCTACCTCCGGCGCCAGTAGCGGCCCAGCCAGTAAGCCAGAAGATTAAAGGCCAGGGTTAAAAGAAAAAGAATAGTCCCTAAAGCAAATAAGGCGTGATAATGGGGGCTGTCAATGGCTGTTTCGCCCATTTCGGCGGCCAGGGTAGCGGTGAGGGGCCTGACTGAATCAAAAATGGAATGGGGAATCTGAGCCGCCCCGCCGGCCACCATTAAAACCACCAGAGTTTCCCCAAGAGCCCGGCCAAGACCTAAAATGACGGCCGTCGACAAGCCGCTCATAGCCGCCGGGACCGTTATCCGCCAGATGGTCTCCCACTTAGTGGCCCCTAAGGCGTAAGAGGCATCCTGAATCTCCCCAGGTACGGCCGAGAGGGCGTCTTCGCCCAGGGAGGCAATGGAAGGCACGGCCATTAAAGCCAAAATAACGCTGGCGTTTAAAACATTAAGTCCGGTCGGAATATCCAGTATGTCCTGCATCAAAGGGGCCACCACGACCAGACCGACAAAGCCTAAAACGACCGAAGGAATGCCGGCCATCATCTCCACAGCCGGCTTAACCCATTCGCGGGTCGTCCGACCGGCCAGGCAGGCTAAAAAGACGGCCAGAGACAATCCGATCGGGGCGGCCAGGACGGTGGAAAAAAAGGTGACCGTCAAAGAGCCGACTACCAGAGCCAAAGAGCCGAACTCGGGACTGTCGTAAGTCGGATACCAGTTAACGGAGAAAAAAAACTCCTTTAAAGAAGTCCCGGAAGTAAAAAGGCCTAGGGATTCTTTAAAAAGAAAGAGCATGATTAAAAACATCTGGCCCAGGGCCACCACAGCGCAGGCCAGAAAAAAAAGACGCGCTCCGTGTTCGGTGGGCGATAATTTTGGTTTAAGTAACACAGCCTCCGGAGACATCACAAAGCCCCCGCCGGCGGCACAAACCCTTCGGCTCCCAGTAAAGCCCGACCCTGGGGACCCAGCAGGAATTGTAAAAACCTGCCGGCTCCGGCCGAAGAGTCGGCCCGGGAGAAAATGTAAAGATCCCGGGCAATGGGATAAGTTCCCCTAAGAACGGCCTCATAGGATGCCTTGACCCCGTCTATGGCCAGCACCTTGACCCCGGAACCGATGAAACCCAGCCCCACATAACCCATGGCGTAACGGTTCCCGGCCACGGCGTAAGCCACCGAGCCGCTGGACGACTGGACCTGGGCATCGGGCCTGTGCCTCTGGCCCTTTAAGACTATCTCAATCCACATCTCAAACGTGCCGGAACTGGAATCGCGGTTAATGGGCACGATGACCCGATCGTCGCCGCCGACTTCGCTCCAATTTTTTATGGTGCCCAGATAAATGCCCTTCAACTGCTCTAAGGTTAGCTTTCCGACCGGATTTTGGGGATGGACAATGACGGCCAGCCCGTCTCTGGCTACGGTATGGCGGACTAACATAACAGCGTGTTCTTTGGCTCTCCGGCTTTCGGCCGCTTTCAGGTCCCGGGAAGAGCCGGCCAGATCCACCACTCTGTCAATTAAGCTCTTCAGGCCCTCCCCGGAACCGGTACCGGAGACCGTTAAATCTTCCTGGGGGTGCAGCTTTAAAAACTCCTCAGCCGCTTTCTGGGTGATGGGCAGGAGGGTCGTGGAGCCCGAAATCCTGACCGTCTCCCCGCGGGGCAGATCTTCCGCCCAAATTTCCCCGCCCAGGGCCGAAATAAGGAGCAGTAAACAAAGAGCCAACCCTGATTTTAACATAGGCTTTACCTTGAATTTTGATAGTAGTCTTAGACCCCGGTTTTGATCTGGGGGGCTATGACCTCAGAACGGTCGCCATTTTTGGCCGAAAATCCAAGATTTTTCGGTTCCTCGCCGTTGGATGAACCCGATTACACAGAAAGACGACCGCCTCGTCTTTCAGCGGATCCCAAAAGACACAGCCCCCGGTATAGCCAACGTGGCCGACTGTACCGGTCCAGAATCCGGTGCCCAGATCAAAGCCCAGGGCCCTGACAGGACCCTTTCTGGCCTTTTGGGGGCTTATAAACGCTGTCAGCACCTCCTTACTGACAAGTCCTGCCTGCCCGTTTAAGACTCCGGCCCAGTGGGACAGCAACCGCCAGATTTCGGGAGCTGTCCCGAATAAGCCGGCCTGTCCGCCTGCGCCGCCTAAAAAAGCCGCATTATCGTCATGCACCCGGCCCAAAGGCACGGGACCCATAATTTTAGCTCCTTTATAATCAAGAGGCCCGCCGATTCTGGGTCCGTCTTCCGTCGGGGCCAGAGTGCCCTCTTTAAGATTAAAGCCGGTATTTGGCAGGCACAAAGGCCCGGCAATCTCGGTCCGGAAAAGTTCCTCCAGCGAGCATTGGTTCAATTCTTCCAAAACAAACCCTAAAATCATAAAGTTTAAATCACTGTAAACCGTACGTCTTAAGCCGGGTTCCAGAGGTTCTTCGGTCAGAGCCCGCCGGTAAGCCTCCCTCATTGAGGGCTCCGGTCTTAGTGAATAAAAAGGACGCCAGGGAGCCAGACCGCTCTGATGGGCCAGAACAGCAGCCAGAGACTTTTTGGCAACTGGTCCGGACCAGCCCAGTTCGCCCAGCTTGCGGTCCAGCCGGAGACGGCCCCGGGTGACCTCAATCATGATTAAAAAAGTTGTGGCTAAAATCTTGGTAAGCGAGGCCAGATCGTAGATTAAATTGTCATGAACCGGATAAACATCCCGGGTAATACCTCTTGTCCCGATGCAGAGGCACTCGCTTACTCCGGCCAGAGGCCGGCCGTAAACCAGGACCGCGCCTGGATAAACCCCTTCCTTAAGGCCGTGAGTCAAAAGGGCCCTGACTTTCTCCGCTGGCCGATTAAAGGGAGCTATCCCAAGACAAAAGCTCCTTTAAGCGGGACTGGGCAGCGGTGACTTCTTCGGAAAAACCCGCCCGCTCTTCGGCCGGCAGGGCCTGGCCCTCCTGCTTGGCCATTTCCGGTATAGGATCGACAAAAGCATTGTTCCGCCTAAGCCTGAAATCCAGATGAGGCCCGGTGGCCAGGCCGGTGGAACCCACATAGCCGATCAAATCACCCTGCTTAACTTCTGCTCCGGTCTGAATACCTTTGGCTATGCGGGACAGATGGCCGTACATGGTCTGATAGGTCTGACCATGGCGGATGACCACCAGCAGACCGTAGCCGCCCCTCCGCCCGGCAAACTCCACCTGGCCGTCGGCCACAGTTGAAACCGGAGTTCCGGCCGGGGCGGCGTAATCAACCCCCAGGTGAGGACGGACTATTTTTAAAATAGGATGAAACCTGTTTTGGGTAAAACCCGAAGAGATCCGGGTAAACTGAAGCGGAGACTTAAAGAACGTTTTATGGATTGAACGGAAGGCTGTGTCGTAAAAACCCACCAGACCCTGAGCGTTTTCGTGACGGTAGAATTCGTATTTTTCATCCCCGTTCGTCATCCGGATCATTAAAATATCCGGGGCGGCCACCAGCAGCCCTTCCTGATACTGGCCCCTGAATAACAGCTGAAAACTGTCCCCGGAACGGATATCGGACACAAAATCGATTTGGGAAGCCAAGAGATCGGTCAGATTCATAATGACTCTGGGCTCAAGACCGGCTCTTTCCCCGGCGGACCAGAACGTATCCTCCACTTCGGCCTGAGTGGCCTGGTGAATGGTCAGAGGTCTGGCCGCCAGAGTGTAACGGAAAAAGCCTTCTTCGCCGCCGGGCCGGAAAATCAAAGGTCTCTGGCCTTCGGCGGCCGCAAACTCAATGCGCAGCAGATCGGTCTCGGCCCTGGCCGGATCCCGCCACACCGCTTTAAAAGATGCTCCTGGCTGGATGACGGGCAGAAGTTTTTCCTGCTCCAAAAGATTAATCAGCTTCTGGCTGTAGTTACGGGACAGGCCGACTGACTCCAGGCTCTGGCTGACCGTACCTCCGATCTCGACCACCACAAAGGTCACGTCTTCTTTGGCTTTCTGGTCAGCGTAAAGGGACCAGGAACCCTCGGGCAAGGCGGGCAGAGCCGGCAGCATCGGTCCCTGGATGGAAGGGGAAGGCGGCGCTTTAACTTCCGGGACAGAGGGCGTTTCGGGGGCAACAAAGCCGGCAAAATGGGGTTTAAGGGCCCAGACCGCGCCAGCTATAATTAGCACAATTAAGATAAAGACCGCGCCTTTAAATTTATCCCCCCGGCCGAAGCGGCCAAAAAATGCCTTCAGGCCGACCGTCAAAGACCCGGACTGCTCGCGACCCAGGTGACGGGGCCGGCGGAAACGCGGATTAGCCTGATTCCAGTTGCTCATATATTCTCGAACTAAGACTCCAAAACTGCGGCCCGATAGGATCACCAGCCGGCCCACCAACCCGCAAGATTATTAAAATTGTAACTCTGGTTTATTTTACTAAAATTCGGTCTTTTCGGCAAACAGAGAAAAATTTTACCTTTTCTTCTTCACTATATGGAAAAAATAGTCATTAAAAATCTCCCCATCCGAAAAGGATCGGGCTGTGTTCAAAAATCCGCCCCTGAACTGTCAGAGCGGAGATTATAAAATTTTTAACTGGATACTTAAAAAAGGAAGCTAAATCTAATAAATATTAAATTTGACAAAGGCAATCTAATTAATAATTAACAAGCCCGCTGGCCGATTATTTTCAGATCTGCCCGGCCGGCCAGTTCCTCCAGCCCGGCCAGACCGCCGCAACCGGTCAGATCCAGATAATTGAGCTGATTCAAACCCAGAAGCGGGTTTAAGTCTGCCACCCGGAGGCAGCCGCTTAAATCCAGATGCGTCAAATTGGTCAGTTCAGATAAAGGCCGAAGATCTTTTAATGCCTGGCAGCCGCTTAAATTTAAATGGATGAGCTTCCGAAGGTTCTTCAAAGGTTCCAGATTGGCCAGGTGCTGGTCGCCGCTCATAACCAGATAAGATAAATTAGCCAGACCGGCTAATGGAGAAAAATCCCGGATCTCGTGATCCCCAAACAAAACCAGACTCGACAGTTCACCTAAATCCCTTAAAGGTTCCAGCTCTTCCAGCGACGGGCAGTCGCCTAAGTTTAAGTAGGTCAGCTTATTAAGAGCAGCTAAAACTTTAATATCTTTTAAAACCCGGCTTTTGGCTAAATTTAAGTTTTTCAGGTTGGCCAGAGCGCCCAAAGGGCTTATATCCGTAATCTTAAGGCAGCCGGAGAGATCCAGTAAAGTTAGTTCCGATAAACTGCCCAGTGGGCTTAAATCTTCCAGAGCCCCGCCCCCGGAGAGATCCAAATGATAAAGATGGGATAAAGAGGCCAGTGGTTTTAAGTCTTTAACCAGACGCAGACGGTTTAAGGTCAGAAAGCCCAGTTCTGTTAAGCGGGCCAGAGGACCTAAATCCCGGATATTGACCCCGTCATCCAAGCCTAAAAAGTTTAAATCGCTTAAATTGGCCAGGGGCCCTAAATCGGAAATCCAGGTCAAACCGGCTAAATCAAGATATGTAAGATTTTTCAGCAGGGCGAAGGGATTTAAAGTGGAAAGCTTAAACCGGCCGTCCCGAATCTGCAGGCTCTCCACCGGACCGCTCGGATTATGGATGGTGAAATACTCCATATAGGCAATGGCCGTGTCATCCAGGGTCATTAAATCCCGGTCAGCGGTCAGACGGTAATGGGTGAACTTCAAATCTTCGAAAATAGCCAGAAGAGCTTTGATATCGTATTTTTCCGAAATATTGATGTTCATCCGCTCTTCGGCGTAGAAACCCCGGCCGAAAGGCCGGCGGGAAACGCCGCCTCCTTAAAGTTTAGTTTAATCAGAAACGAAGTATCCGAATCCGTCCGCTCTCTTATTCAGCTGGCCAGAAACTTCCGGCTGAACTAAAGATGTCCTTAAGGGTTAAGCCAGTTAAAACCGTATGTTTTTTTATCATAGCATCTTTGTCGACTCCGGTGAAGTCATACAATCACCAAAATTGGAAACTTAAATTAAGCTATTACTAATATTATAGCATTAATATTAAATTTTAATATTGTAATTATACTACTATAGACACTTTTTAATCCAAACTCCGGTCTAAAAATCCTTCTCACCCGAGAGCCGCCAAGAGCTTAAGACTTAAAACCTCAAAAAGGATATTGGGACTAAAAAATAATCTTTAACTGCATTTAGATATTTTTTAAAATATTTGCAAGATTTTTCAAAAAAACATACCTAAAACATCAGACATTTTGGCCGTCCCTGGTTTTTGCCTCCCAAACGGGCCTGACTTTTAACTGAGCAAAACGGCCAGACGGCCGGCAGAAAGCCGTTCGCTAAAGTAGGTCCCAATTTGCAGCCGGTCTTTAAAAGACTCAAAAGAGGTGCCAAAAAAAGCAGTAAAACATAAAATTTTGCTTTATATGCCTCTTAACGGGAGGTTTATTTGCTGGAGTAGAAGACAGATCAAAACGACTCAAACAAAAACCAGAATTTATCCAAAATCATAGGGATGATTATGATACTTGATTCAGAGCCTGTTACTCTTGCCTCCGAGCATCCATCATCCTGAATGCAGGCGTTTAAAGTGCCGTTAGCCCTGAATTTTTTATTTCTGACACGGCGGCTGAATATTCGGCGGCCTCATCCCCAATAGTCTTCAGTTCAAACCTTCCTGACCGAATAGTAAGGCTGTCCGGGATCCTTCGCCAAAGTCCAATTTGCCGCCTCTTCAAGGCGACCCGGACGCCGGCCCTGCCGGATACGGCTAAAGCGGCTTTATATATTTTATTGCCCTGGCCCTGAAATTTCAGGGTGTATTTATTTTTCTCTGTCTTAACCATGGCTGTGGTGAGGGCCTTTTCCATATCCTCCTGGATTTGTTCGTCCGTCAGAACCTTATCTTTTCCTCCCTTATCCTTGATCGCAGCCTTGAAAAATTTCAGCTCAGTGACGTAATCGTTACCGTCTCTGGTTCTTAAACGGACATCCGCCTGCCTGAACCGACTGACTGCTGACAACCGTATTCCTGGCCGGCCATGACCATCAGAAAAACCGTCCCGCAGCAGGCTTCGCACTCCCGCTGAACCTCCAAGGGGATGCGGCTGAGAAAGCTCTTGAAAGCCGTCTGAAATTCATCGGCCTGCCTTTGGTGCAGGGCTTCCAGCATGGCCTGAGCCTGTCTTTTCATTAACGATGCGTTTTTAAGAGGTTTTTTCAGGAACAGCCAAAGACGGGCCGCCATGGCCGCTTGAACATCCAGGTTGGGGAAACGCAGGCAGAACTTATTTCCCCCTCCTGTAATCAAAATCCGGTCAACGGTCAGACAGCCGGCCTGAAACAATAAGGCCTTAGAGCT
>JAISEL010000105.1 GCA_031264185.1 Deltaproteobacteria bacterium | reverse complement strand
TCGGCAATGGCCTGATAGACTTCGCCGGCTTTGACATAGAATATTTTACAAGCCCTTATACCGGTTATCCTTCCGGCGCTCAACATTTAATAAACGGAGTGCAGGGTACAGGTTACGTGGATGTGAGTAGTTTGCAATTTTATATATCAGGTTTTCAGAACACCCAAATCACCATAAGGTAAAATCAATAAAGAAATAGATTATCATAATAATCCGCCGAGGTAATACCTTACAACACCGGCTTTTATTGTGGAAGAGGTTAGCCTTCACGGAGTGTCGGACTTGTTTTAGTGACAAGTGAGACGTTTCAGCTCATGAAGACTATTATTGTCTATTTAAGCCATATCAGGTTTATCCTGGGAGGCTGGAATTTGATCTGATTCTGTATCCGGCCGGTGAGCGAGCCTGTATAATTCCTGATGGTCCAGAACCGTGGTTTTTCCGTTTTTCACAAAGATGCAGGCCCCGAGGTTCCTGACCGCCGTATCCGCAGCCATGGAAATGAGGACGGGATTTCTGGAGGCTCCTCCTCAGTCAAGCTCCCGGATCCGGGTCATCCCGTTATGGGCGGCCTGACGGCCGGCGGCTGATTTTATCTCCATTATGTAAACCTGGCCTTTATACCGGACCTCCAAATCGGAACGGCCTCTGTTTTTACGGGCTTCGGGCCGGACATGGGCCCCGGCTCCACGCAGACAGGACTGCAAAGCGCTCCGACAGAAATACTTGCCATGCTTCTGACGCATGGAAATCAGAAAACTACAATCCGGGAGCGGATCATGCAGGTCTCTGGGCTTTTTTTTCAGCATCTTTGAAAGTCCGCCCAAAATTCTTCTGGCCAGCCTCACGGAAAAGGCATCCCGCATGATCCGGATAGGACAGGCCTGCGTACAGGCGCCCAAAACGGCCGTCAGATTAGGGGCATCGCCTGCGGCCGGATATCCGTCCAGTTCAGACCGGACCTCATCTCCGATATCCTCGGAGGAGCATAAATTGTCCATGAACAGAGCCGACAGAGCTGAACGGACTTCAAAGTTCGGATAATCAAGGGTGCAGGTTCCCCGGCTGTCTTTACGCAAGGTCAGGTAACCTGCCTGATAAAGAAAGCCTTTGGGAGGCGCGGCCCCTGTTTCTCCGGGAGACCGGGCGAAATTTATAGTGGTCTTAAGTCCGGAAAATTCTTCCGCCGTGAGTTTCCGGTCATTTAAAAATTTTCGGATGAGACCGTTGGAACCGGATTCCATCCAGTAATTATTAAACTCCCTGGATCCGAAGAAAAGCAGAGTGGAAAAGTGATTATAGACTCTGGTCTCTCCGTCAGAGGAAAAACCGTCATAGCAGCTTCGGATCTGCTCTAAAAGCTCTTTTTCGTTTTTCGTCTGACCTGAGCTGTTCGGCTGCGGCCGTAATGTGCGGAGCGAAGTCATGCTCCAGTTCCGTCTGAGTCAGGCCCATGAAGGCCGCGAATTCCGGTTCAGTCGAGATATCCGCGAGGTTATTGAGGGTGGAAAAGACACTCATTGCAGAAAATTTAGTAACACCGGAGATGAAGACGAAATCAAGGCATCCATCACTGGCTTTGACCATGGAATAGAATGCTCGCATGATGTTACGGGTTTGGTTAACCAGCCGCTGATCATAAGTCAGTTCATCTCTCTGGATTAAACTTATGACGGGGGTGCCGTATTCGTCAGTCAGCAGGACGATTTTTGGGGAGGCTGCCTTACCGGCAGCTGCAAGCAGCCGGGAAAAGGCATCGGCGGAATCAATCCCGCTTACAGTAACCTTAAATTTTTCAGCAATATCTTACAGACAGGCAATTATTTTTTTCCAGAATTTCCTTGCTGCCGCAGTCCAGAAACCGGCTCATGTCCGGACGAATGACCGGCTTTGGGGCGAATTCAGGGGAGTTCATAAATTTTTCGGCGGCCAAGCCATGAAAAAAGCTCTTTCTTCCCGGAATGGAAGGCATCCAAGGCGGTGACAGTCAGAGATTTGCCGAAACGCCGGGGCCGGGCACAAAAAATAACGTCTCCTCTCTTTGGTAACAGGGGAAAATATTTAGTCTTGTCAACATATAAGCCTTTTTTGGCTACCAGTTTTTCAAAATCTTGCATCCCAGCGGGCAGTTCCGGCTCCATATAATTCTCCTATTGCCTTAAGGCCAACTAAAAAATCCGGCCTGATCAGGTCTGATTATCATTTATAACAGTACTGTAATTTAGTTTTTTAAAACAGATAATATTTACTTATTTACTTTGGTTTCGAGCCTTACTAAAGATGCCTGTTGGCGGTCAACCCTGAAATTGTTCGCCTTAAAGATTGGCCTGAAAAATTTTTTGTGCATGGTTATTGGCAGTTTCGGACCTAAAATACACTCACGAAATATTCTTGACTTACCGCCATTTTTTTGTTATTTGAATCAATAAGGTTATTTTTTCAGACATCATCAATGTTAGTTTTTTTATTTAATAATAATTTTATATGTTTTATTTTTTTATCTATATGAAATAATTTTTTTCTTATGTTAGTGTTGTAGTATAAAATTGATATAATAATAGTATTTATATTTTTATTTTTGTTATTGGATATTTTATTGTTATACCTTTGTTAGATTAAGTTGATATTCTGCTTCAATATGGTATCTTATTTATATAGGCGCCCTAATTGTTGGCGAAAGTCTCAAGTATGTTGGGATGGGGATCCTCTGGTAATTTGAGGTGTGTTTTATGCTTAACGTCAAGTCAACTTCAAGGTGGTTGATTTTTTCTGTAATTATGGCCTTGGTTTTTACCGGCCAGGCTTTAGCCGATAATAAAGACCAGAACTTTTTTTCTTCCAAAGAATTACCGGTTATTGCTCAGGTAGCCCAGAGGGAAAGACCATCCCGGCAGAATCGCCAGCAAAACCAGGATCAACAGCAAAGCCAGCAACAGCAGCAACAGCAGCAACAAGAGCGGCAGAGGCGTCAGCAGGAACAACAGCAGCAGCAACAGCAGCAGCAACGCCAACAGCAGCAACAGCAGCAACAACGCCAACAGCAGCAACAACGCCAACAGCAGCAACAGCAGCAACGCCAGCAACAGCAACAGCAACAGGAACGGCAGCAACGCCAGCAGCAGCAACAGCAGCAGCAACGCCAGCGGCAGCAACGCCAGCAGCAGCAACAGCAACAGGAACGGCAGCAACGCCAGCAGCAGCAACAGCAACAGGAACGGCAGCGGCGTCAGCAGGAACAACAGCAACGCCAGCAGCAACAGCAGCGTAAGCAAGGGCAGCAGGTTCAGCGGCCCGAGCAAAATGCTCGGTCCAGACCGGTTCGCCCCGACGGCAACACCAGACCGAGGTCGGAACGCCCCAGTCCTACCAGACAGCCGGTTGTTGAGCCTGGGCAAAGTGCTCGTCCCAGACCGGAACGTCCAGACGGCAACACCAGACCAAGGCCGGAACGCCCAGGGCCTAACCGTCCAGATGATCGCCCTGGAGCTAACCGACCTGGTGACCAGTCGAGGTCGCCCTTACAGCAAGTTGACCGGCCCGGACCTAACCGTCCCGGTGACCGGCCCGGACCCAACCGTCCAGATGATCGCCCTGGAGCTAACCGACCTGGTGACCGCCCTGGGCCTAATAATCGTCCTGGTGACCAGTCGAGGTCGCCCTTACAGCAAGTTGACAGGCCCGGACCAAACCGTCCCGGTGACAGGCCCGGACCAAACCGTCCCGGTGACCGTCCCGGTGACCGGCCCGGACCAAACCGTCCTGGATCAAATAATCCTCTGTCGCCTTACGAACGGGCCAGACTTAACAATGAAGATCCAAGTTCGGGTGGCGGGAACAATCCCAGGGACGGTCGTTTTGACAGGCGTCCGGGCAGTAATCGTGGACCTCAGAACCGCCAGGCAGATATTGGGCCTGGAAGGGATCGTCGGCCGGGAGATCGGCGTCCAGATTTTGGTTCCAATCAAGATCGTGGTCCAGGAAATCGCCGGTCAGGAGATCGCAGGGAAGATATTAGGGATAGTCGTCAGGATCGCCGGGAACAATGGGAAGAGAGACGTGATGAACAACGGGAACAGCGTCGGGCCGAGATTAGAGCCCAGCGGGCGGCTGACCGTCAGCGGGCACGCGAACTTAGCGCTGAACGTCGGACTTTAAACCAAGAAGGCGAGAGCTACGAACCGTACTATGACTCGGGCGGTTATAACTCGGGCAGCTATGATTCAGGTGGCTATGACTCAGGCAGTTACGATTCTGGCGGATATTACGATGACTATGGCTCCGACGACGGCTATTATGACAATGGTGATTCAGGAAACGAAGACTTCGGATCAGGCTTTTTAGCCGGTTTATTTGCCGGGTTTGGGACCGGTTTGGGACTGGGCGGCAACTCCGGCGGCTATGACGAGGGCTACGATGCTGGCTATGATGAGGGGTACGATGAAGGCTACGATGAGGGCAATGACTATGGTCCGGACCGCAGTAGAACTCGGAGACAGGGGCCGGTGACTGCTTTCCCTCTTCCGGCCAGCAGTCGCCGTGACCGTGACGATGACGACCGTAGTTTCATCCAGATATGGCTGGCCGGACTTGTCACTTTAGATCGGTTAATAGATTACAGTTACAGAGATTAGCAGAAATCAGCTTCTGTAAAACAGTAGGCTGTATTACTGGCCCATGGTCTTTTTTGGCTGTCCATGGGCCTTAGTTGGGTAAAAAATAGTTATCTTTGGTTGCAAAAGCCGGGAGAAATTTTCTTGATACTGGGATTTTAATTCGTGAAATTTGTCTAATGAAGTGTTTTTCAAAGTAAAAAAATAATATACATACTAAAATATCGCTTTATTGATTTAATAGTCTTATTTACGTAGTTAATAATTTATTTATATTTTTATAAAGATTATATATTGGTATTTTAATGCATAATTGTCATTTTTTTACTTCTTTGCCTGTCCGTCTGCGGCAGGCTGACTAGCTGAGGTGATCTGAGGTGATTATATGGGTAAGTTAAATTTTTTGATTTTAGCGGCAATTTCTGTGGCTTTGATGTTCAACGGTCAGGCTGTGGCTTTTGATCATCAGCCAACCAAAGATTCCCAGTACTTCCCGAAGGTAGCGGCCCAGAGAAAGGATCGAGACAACGATCACCGGAATCAGTCCAGACCGGGCAAATCCGAAAAATCTAATGACCGGAAGAAAAAAACACCTGAGGACCGTAGATCACCCGGTCAGTCGGTTCAGCGCTCTAACCGCGACAACCGGCCCAATTCCAGGCAGGATGCGGATCGCCATCAAAGACAGGGTCAAAACAGGCGAGATGTTGACCGCGACCGCCGTGACGGACCGCCCAGCCGGGTCAGCGCCCGGCCCGGAGACCACCGCCGCGATGACAGTTATTACCGGGAGCGGGCCAGAAATGAAAGGGAACGCCGGGAAGAACTGGAACGCCGGAGGGAAAGGGAGCGGCGGGAATCGCTGGAACGCCGGGAAGCCTTGGAACGTCAGAAGGAGCGGGAGCATAGGGAAGCCCAGCAGCGACGCCGGGAAGTAATAGAAGACAGACGGGATCAGCGTCGGGAAGCCCAGAGGAGAGCCGATCAGCGAGACCAAAGACGGGCCTTAGAGCGGGCTTACGAACAGGGTTACGAAGATTCTCAAGCCAGATCCGGGCCTCAGATCGTGATTGTGGAAAGAGAAAGGGAACGCCGGAACAGAGGTTTTTTTGGGATCTGGCTGGCCGGGTTGGCTACCCTGGACCGGGCTATGGATTTTGGCCGCAGAAATGACCGTGATCGGGACTAATTCCTCTATGCGTTCACGATTGCCATAATCCGCAGCCAGTTTTTCAGCGCAGAAATTGCTTTTTTGCCTGAAGCCATTTCTCGCAACCCTTTATCGGCTTGGAAAATTGCTTCACTCAATGAACTGAATGATTTATCAGCAAAATATTTGCCTCTCAAAATTCTCCAAATCTGTCCGACAGCATTCAGCTCCGGACATACGGAGGAAGCCGGATGAATCAAATATTATTGGGAACAGCTACAATAAATTACTGCTCCTGTGTGAAGGGGCACCGTCAGCAATTAATTATGCTGAATGAATTTCGAAACTGTTTTGAATCTTGAAATAAATGACTGTTATATTTTCTGTATTCATTTTTCCGGTGACTGAGTAACAGAGTCTGCCATTTTGCAATTAATTATGGTAATCTTGAACGCTCATTGGAATAAGAAGCTCTGAGGATAAAAGTCGTCTTTAAGTTTTGGCCCGGGAGTTTTTAAGCCCCGGGCCTTTAAGTTTGGAGATTTTTTCAAAATAAAAAAAGTAACAAGTACCAACTTTATGCAGCCGGGTCGGCTGAATAAACGCAATATTAAAGTTATGAAGATCATAGTCAGCAGGAAGACTGGACTGAAGCCGTCAGAGGCGCTGAATGTTTAAGTTAAGTTTTCTGATTCTGGCTTTGGTTTTCCTGTCCATGATGGCCTGAGGCTGGCTGAGGCGTATGATTTTAGCAACAGTCAATCGGGTCTAAACTTAAATGGCTCACCCAGGGCCGTGACCCAAGCGGCCCGGAGACGGGACAGGTCAGGCGAATCAATACAACCGCAGGCCGGATCGGTCAACCCCGAAAAGCGTCTTGACAATGATAATTATTCGTCCAGGGACCGTCAATCAGCCAATCGGTCTGGTCACACGGTAAACAGATCCCAAAGACAGGAACCTGATAGGCAGCCGTTTGGCCGTAACCGGCCTGCTGACCGTTTAGATCTGCTCCAAACCGTAAACGAGCGGAGTTCTCAGAAAATGATGGAAAGACTTCAGCGCAAGAGAGAAACTTACGATATAATGCAATAAGCAATTAATAATGAACCTCAAATGCCTGACCCTAACAGGCGCCGGACTGACTCTGATCGGACAGGAGGCGGAAGGTCAACGGAAAGAATAGAGATTAAGCGGGACAGTCACGGGCAGCAGTCACAGGACGCCGCAAGTATGATTGAGTCTATGGAACGCCGCAGTAAAGCAATTGAAAGAATGCATGAAGCTGTGGCTGATTAGATTCAAGGTTAAGCTCAGGACGGTTAAGGCGGCTGAAGCCGGCCGCCAAATAAGGCAATGCTCCGGCTTATGGACACGGCTGCAAAGACTTCTAAGTCAGCTCCGGGGCTTCGTTGATGCGGCTGTGAAAAAAAGGAACGCCGGGACAGAGTTTTTTGGGGACATGGCTGGACGGCTCGGTTGCCACGGACTGCCGTATGGATAATCGCCGGTTAAGCAGCCGGGGCCTGGACTGAAAAATAATGAGGCGAAAATAACAGAAGTCATCAGGACTGTAAAATCCTGAGGCAGCAATAATGCGGCTTCAAGTTCAGGTCCGGGAGTTTTTAGTCCCCGGACCTTCGGAAGACTGACCTTAAGTAATCTGAGGCGTTTAATGTTTAAATTTAGTTTTCTGATTCCGGCTTTGGTTTCCCTGCTCTGACGGGTGCCGGCCGGCCCGGGGCTTATGATTTTAATGACCGTCAGTCGGCCCGAATCTTAAAAGACTCTCTTGAGGCCGAAACTAAAGTGGCCCAGAGAAAAGACAGGTCAGACGAATCAGGACAACAGCCGCAGGAACCGATCAGCCGAAGAAAAGACGGGGACAATGAAAATTGCTCGCCCGGAGACCGCCAATCAGCCAGTCAGCCGGATAAACAAGGAAACAGTGAACCGCAGTCGGAGTACAGGGAGGAAGCTGATGATCGCCAAAGGCAGGGACAAAACGGAAGTGCGGCTGACTCTGGCCAGCCCATAGGCCAAGGGAGGATGACGGATAATGTAAAACTTAAAGCGGAGAGTTGCGAGCAGCAGTCACAGGAGACAGATGAAGCTATTAATGAAGATGAACGCCTAAGGGGGGAATTTTTTTGCAGAATTCCGGCTGATCTGGTCCGGAACTGAGAAGACCCGGGAAAAACATCTTGGCTTATAGTTACGGCTCACAGCTTTTTATGGCAGACTTCGGATCTTCAAGTTTATATTGCAATCTGCTTTAAATAAATATATTATTGATTGAGAACTTAAACTGAATTATGCGGCCGGGTGGCGGCAGATAAGGGCCGGTTGGGCGCGGCAGATACAACAGACGGTGAAGAAGGCGCCTTCAGCTCCTCTCTTCACCGCTGAGGCTTTCTGGTCCGCCGGGATCTTTCGGTTTTTCCAGACCAAAAAGATCCGGGCGGCTTTTTCTTGATTAGGGCAGGAATTGTAGTCATAACCGCCTCCCTTTGGTTAATGGAAGGTCGGGCGCATCAGGACCGGCTCGTCAGTATTTTCAGGCAGTTTAACCCTGCCCAAGGTCTGCTTGATGGCTTCTACCCCCTTGGCCTGGGGATAAGATCTGGCCACAATGCCCATGAAGTTGATGGTCTCGCTGATGGCCTCTAAAATCAGGCTTTTTTGGCCCCTGATTTCATGATCAAAGTTTTTTAATACCGGCTCTAAGTAAGAAAGGACCCGGACCGCCGCCTGAGCTGACTGGGAATTAAGAATCGAAAGTCCGGTGCCCTGAAAATAGCGCTGTCCGGCTTCGGCGGCTACGATTTTGGCCAGAGCCACAAATTCTTCTTCCATTTCCAGGCGGAACTGATCTTCTTCTGGCCCCTGGTCCATGGCCGCCGATTCCCGGGCCAAAAGGCCCATCCGCCTGATGGTGTGGTTTAATGTCATGTAACGGCTGAAAGCTAAGTTCAGGTCTTCTAAAACCTGAGGCAGATCTTCCATCTGTTTTTTGGCGGCCAGTAAGGCCTCGGCCACATCCTTAGGCATGTCTTCCTGGGGCGTCTCGGCCAGACCGCTGGCCAGTAAGCCGGTCAGCTGGTTGATTTCCTGAAACTCTTTTAAGGTGGTCATGTTAACTCCTTATGAGGCGATTTCGCCGAAAAGCGGTTTAGTTATCTATCCGTTAAGTAAACTTAAGGCCATTTCAGGCATAGCGTTGGCCTGGCTCAGGATGGAGACGGCAGCCTGAGAGAGGATCTGGTTGCGGACAAAGTCAGTCATCTCGGTGGCTATATCAACATCGGAAATCCGGCTCTCGGCCCCCTGCAGGGTTTCGTGCATAATTTCCATATTAGTTAAGGTATTTTCCAGGCGGTTGACGTAAGCGCCCAGTCTGGCCCGGCAGCTTTCTTTTTTGGCAATGGCCGCGTCTATGGCGCCTAAGGCTTCCTGGGCCGAAGACTGGGTTCTTAAAGAGGCTCCGGCCCAGTCGCCGTCCGAGGCGTTCTGGATTTCGGTAAAAGTTTCCCGGTTTAAGCCGGTCACCCAGGACTGACCGGAGGCATTGGCGTACCAGCCGAATCCCGAGCCCCCTGTCCAGTAGAAGTCGAGGTCGTAAACGGAAGGAACTCCGCTGCTGCGTCCGGCGTTTAAGATCCACAGATCTCTTTCGGCCCCCGCATCCCGGCCGTCCAGTCTGACCGACCAGGTTCCGTAGGCTGTGGGCTGGGCTCTCATGACGCCCCAGAACTCTCCGCCGTTACCGAAATAACTGCCGTCTGTGCCCGAGGCTTCGGTCTCATCGTTATACCATAGGATAGCCGAGCTGTAACCGGCTTTCCCGGCCACGCCCGGGCCCAAAGACTGATCGCTGCCGAACAGGTCGTCGTGGTTGCCGCCTTCTTTGTTGAATATGTAAACCGTGGTGTAGCCCGACCGGTACTGATGCTCCTCTAACTTGGCCCAGAACTGCTTGCTGGAGCTGTTAATGGCTCTGACTAAGGGTACGGCGATACTGTTGTAAGCCGATAGCATAGCTTCGGCCTCAATGTCGCTGTGAGCGCTGATGCTGAAAAATTCGTAAGCCGAAAGATCCCCGGTGCAGGCGCAGACTGTCATGGCATAGCTGCCCAGATAGTAGATCTCATTGTCCAGACAGATGCGGGTGGCGTTCTGGCTGGCGCTGTAGCCGGTCAGATAATCGGTGTCGGCCGTGTTGCGGATATCCAGCCTGACCCGGGACTGGGAGCCTTTGTTGACCTGATTTAAAAGCTGGGATAAAGACGTCTCGTTTTCAAGCTGGTAAGCTCCGGCCACATAACGGCCCCTGGAAAGATTCGTGTCCACGGTTTCGTTATTGTCCCAGTTATAGCCGTAACTGAAGATCTGACCGCCGGTCCAGCCCGAGACAGCCTGAGACAAAGACGGGATGCCGCCGCCGCAGCAGCCTTCGGGACCCATGCCGGCGGTCAGCGGGGAGGTGCTCCAGATATCGTTTTTGGCATCTCCGGCCAGGCGGAGGCCGGTGGAGGCTGTGGCCCGGACATCGCAGATCTTGACGAAATAATAGTCTTCCGTCTGGCAGTTGCCGGTTCCGAAGTGGATCTTGAGCCCCTGGCCGTGATGCCAGAGGTTGGCCGTGCCGTCTAAAAGCTTAACCCCGTTAAACTCGGTGGCATTGGCAATCCGGTCAATTTCGGCGGCCATGGCCTGATACTCGGAATTTATTATGTCTCTTTGTAAGGTGGTGTAAGTGCCGGTGGCGGCCTGCTCGGCCAGTTCTTTCATCCGGATCAGTTTTTCGTCAATAACGGCCAGAGCGCCTTCGGCCGTCTGAAGCATGCTGATGCCGTCGGCCACGTTTCTCATGCCCTGTTCCATATTTGTCAGATCAGAACGCATCAGCTCCCGGATTCCGAATCCGGCCGGGTCATCGGCGGCGGAGTTGATTTTCAGGCCAGTGGAGAGTCTTTGGGTATTGACCGCCAGACGGTTGTAGTTCTTGTCCAGCATATTAGCTGCGAACAGGGCCGGCATATTGTGGTTAATGACTATTCCCATGATCTCACCTTCCTGAAGCCCTTGGGCTTAAAGATATGTTTGAGGGGCCTCAAACTTTCTTCAGGTATCTTATCGGGATTTAGGAAAATAACTTTAATGTTTTTTTAAAAAATTTTAATTATTTTAAATCTTAGTATCAGCTTAAGATAGAATTAAAGTTTAATTTCAGGTCCGGCTGAGGCCGGGAGTGAAGTCCGGCGGCGGCTCCGGTTTTAGGGACGGCCCTGTTTTTTGGAATCGCTGGCCGTTAAAGCTGACTTCAGGCGGCTGCTTTATTTCTTCTTAACAAATGGACTGTTATGTGTTAAAATCAGCGGGTTTAAAAGGAGCAGACTGTCGAGCGGCGGCCGAAATCCGGTCTTGGACTGTTTTTTATCAGATTATTTAAGACTGGGTCATTTTTAGGCCAAAATCTCAGAACATATTCTTTGCTTTGATTCGATTAAACTTTCCTGAACTGGGAATTGAACTTAAATTCAGGGTTTCTGTCATTCTGCTGTTTTTGACCTGCGCTGAGGAGAGTCTAAGGCTGACCGGCCTTCGGGCAGAAAAGTCTCAGCCTGATTTTCAGCTGAAAGCTCCCTCAGCTTCCGGCTGAACTAAAGGTCAAGCGTCCTGGGCCGGTTCCGCGAGGAGCTGGCTTTAACATTTTGGCCGGCAGGATAAAGAATAGCGGTCTATCATCGGACAGCCGGGGCTTAATAATTAAAGATATTCAGGCGATTGAGGTTTTTTATGGCCAAAGGCCGCAAAGAACAGAACGGCCTCGAAAAAAAGGTTCTGGCCGAAAGGCCGGGAGCCTCGGTTCCGGCCCAAAGGCCGGTTTCTTTAACTCCGGCGCCCAGACCCAGCGCTCAGGTGCCGTCCTTAAGGCAGTTCGATTCGCTCAGGACATATTTAGCCGAGGTCAAGCGTTTTCAGCTTTTAACCAAAGAGGAAGAAGAGGAGCTGATAAGAAAGTACAAAAGAACCGGCGACAAGGAAGCCGGGCAGCGTCTGGTGACCGGCAATCTGCGGCTGGTCGTCAAAATAGCCATGGAATTCCAGAGTCATTGGCTGAATAATCTTCAGGATCTCATTCAGGAAGGCAATATCGGTTTATTGCAGGCCTTAAAAAAATACGATCCGACCAAAGGTGTCAAGTTCAGCTACTACGCCGCTTACTGGATTAAAGCCTATATTCTTAAATACATCATGGATAACTGGCGTCTGGTCAAAGTCGGTACCACCCAGGCCCAGAGAAAACTTTTTTACAATCTGAAAAAAGAGCAGGAAAAAATCCAGAGGGAAGGGCTGGAACCGGGTTACGGTATTCTGGCCGAAAGACTTGGCGTGTCCGAAGGCGATGTCAAAGAGATGAACATCCGCCTGTCGGCCGGCCGGGAGGTTTCTCTGGACGCTCCGGTGGGTCCCGATTCCGAACAGACCCAGATTAGTTTACTCCCCAGTAACGATGAAGGTGTTGACAATTTTCTGGCCAACGCCCAGATGCGGCAACTGGTCAGCGATAAACTGCATCGCTTCCGAGAAACATTATCGGGGCGGGAACTTATTATTTTAGATAAGCGCCTTTTGGCCGAAGAGCCGGTGACTTTGCAGGAAGTCGGCGAAGAGTTCGGCATCAGCCGGGAGCGGGTCAGGCAGCTGGAGGAAAGACTTAAAAAAACCATAAGCGCTTACCTGCTGAAAGAACTGCCAGATTTGGCGCCCAATGCTCTGTGACCAAAATCTGCCAGAGTAGGATTTGGAATATTCTATGAGGTTTAATATAAAAGTCTTCTTCAGTTACGGGGCTTCAGCTGTCCTGGTCCTGTTCACGGCCTGTTTTTGGCCCGGCTGCGCCGGTCCCAGAATGATTGCCGACAATTCCCGCTCCCAGAGTTATTACTATTTCTTAAGATCCCAGTACGAAGAGCTGGGGCGGCACGAAGACGCAGCTGTCAGTTCCATGCAAAAGGCCGTCAGTCTGAGCGGGGAAGACTCTTATTACCTGAAAATGGAACTGGCTAAACTATTAAGCCGGTCCGGCCGGATCGACGAGGCTCAGGCTTTTGTTTTAAGAGCCATTGAATTAAACCCGGGCGATCCCGAAACCAGGCTGTTTGCGGCCTGGCTGGCGGCGGCGACCGGCCAGTGGGCCGAGGCCGAAAACCACTACGTGGAAGCTTTAAAGCTGGACCCTCAAAACGAAGAGGCGCTGTCTTACTTAGGCGCCCTTTACGCCGAAAGCGGGCGGCTGGAAGAGGCCCACAGCGCTTTCCGGCAGCTGGGTTCCCAGTCCCCAACCTCTTTTTTGCCCGATTATTTCTTAGGCCGGCTGGCTCAGAAAAGGGGCCGGAACGCCGAGGCTGTCCGTCATTTTAAAAAGGCTCTGGATAAAAACCCTGGCTTTGTCTCGGCCATGACCGAACTGGCTATATTATACGAACAGGAGGGCCGGCCCGGCCTGGCCGAAAAAAGCTACCGCCAGTTAATAAGGCTCAGGCCTGACGCGAATATGCCCCGGGCCCGGTTATCCAGGATTTTGCTAAAATCCGGCCGCCGCCGGGAGGCCATAGCCCTTTTGCGGGAAATAGGCGGTCTGGCTCAGGATCAGGCTCAGGCCGGTATTTTAATAGGTCTGGTCTTTATTGAGGAAACCATGCTGCCCGAGGCGGCCGAAGAGTTCAGGGCGGTCTTGAAAGATGCCCCTGAAAATGATCAGGCCCGCTATCTTTTAGCTTCAGTTTACTTAGAGCAGGGCAAACAGGTCGAGGCCAAGGAGCTTTTACTCAAAATCCCGGCCAGAAGCGAACAGTATGTCGATGCTCAGCTGTTCATAAGCACCATTTTAGTAAAAGACAATAAAGTTTCCGAAGCTTTAAGCCTGCTGAAAGCCGCCCGCCGCCATTCTCCGTCTTCACCTCAGCTTTTAGTTGCCAGCGCAATACTTTTGGAAAATCTTCAGCGCTTGGATGAGGCCCGGAATCTCTACGTCGAAGGAACGAAAGCTTTTCCCGACTCGGCTGAGATCTTTTTCCGGCTCGGTATGCTTGAGGATAATTTAGGCCGTCAGACCGATGGTCTTAAGTTCATGGAAAAGGCGATCGTCCTGGACCCCAACTTTGTGGACGCTTTAAACTATCTGGCTTACTCCTGGGCCGAACGGGGGGAAAATTTAACCGAAGCTCTGGCTCTGGCCGTCAAGGCCAACAATTTGAGGCCCGATAACGGCTACATAGTTGATACTTTGGGCTGGATCTATTTTGTTATGGGCGACACGAGAAAAGCCTTGCCTCTGTTGGATAAAGCCGCCCAGCTCTCCGGCGGCGACCCGGTTATTCTGGAGCATTTAGGCGACGCCTTAGTTAAAGTCAGGCGGCTTAACGAAGCCAGACGGGCTTACGACCGGGCTATCAGAAAAGATCATGAAGAACCAGAGAAAATTTATGAAAAGTTGCGCAAGATTTCCCGTTAAGGCCCTTTACGTCTGGATTTTTCTGGGCCTGGGGCTTTCCGCCTGTCAGAGCCACAGACTGCCTGTCAGTGTTTCGGAGCCCCAAAGTCAGGGCCGTGATTTTGAGTTTATTGAACGCCTTTACGTCCTAAGCCGGGAGATTCCGGCTGTAGCGGTCAGGGGCTCGGCCAGATACACGGAAATTAACGGGGCCGGCCACCATTTCACTTTTGAGGCCTATGTCCAAAACCCCGACCTTTTGGCCCTCTATATTTTCGGTCCCGGCGGCTCTCCGGTCATGAGGCTGACTTTAAGGGATCAGACAGCCGAGATCATTGATTACGGCCGGAAAATTGTGGCCGCAGGTTTACGCTCGGCTCTTTCGGATGTCAGTCTGCCTATACCTCTGCCGCCGGAGGAACTGGCTTCGATTTTATCCGGGTCCCTGTCTTCGGCCCCGGAAAGGGTTCAGTTAACCGGTCTATGGACCGAACCGGCCAGAAGTGAATTTACGGTCTGGCTGAAAAGGTCCGGTGAACCGGTCAGATTATATTTAGACGGGGCGCCTCAAGAGGACAAACTCCCGGTTCTGCGGCGTCTTACAGCCGAAACTGTCAGGGGCCCTCTGACCGTGGCCTATGATCGTCTGACCGAATTGACCAGGCGGGACCGGGAGGAGACAGTTCTGTTCCCTCACTCGGTTATTTGCGAGATTGGCCGTTCAAGGCAGAAGCAGAGACTGGAAATATCTTATGAGGAAGCGGTTTTGGGCCTTATTTTGCCTCAGGAAAATTTCGCTCAAAGTCCGCCGGCCGGCTTTACCCAACAAGACTTGTAGCCAAAAGGCTTAATGGTAATTTAAGGTGCAGCATGAGCGTTCCGGACCGTGACGATGACCGCCCAGGCGGAGATGACACTTTTGATATAGAGATTGAGGGCTTTGACAATCTGAATTTTCATGAGGAAGAGCAGCCGGAGGCGGCTTACGAAAATCCGGAGATGGATCTGGAACTGGAGAGGATTATCCGCCGCTTAGATGAGGTGACCGCCCCGGTCCCGCCGGCGCCTCAGGTTCTGGAAGTTGAGGCCGAAGAACCGGATCCGGAGTCGATTCCTCCTCCGCCTATACCCAGACCGCCCCAAGTGCCCAGGGCAGTAAAGCCTTCGGCCCAGCCTCAGAAGGTCGTTCCGCCCCCCACGGAGAGGCCGGGTCAGGGCCTAAGAAATCAGCCAGCAGCCAGACCGCTCCAGGCCACTGCTCCGGAAGCCCAGGAATCACCGCCCCAGACTGACTCGGGGACAATCCTCTTAACCGAGCGTCTGGCCGGGGAAGAGGCTCCGGCGGAAGCAGGGGCCATTTTGGGTTTGTCATTGCCCGGTGAAGGCACCGTGGCCCAGATGACACCTTTGGAACTGGCCGAGCTCATTGAAAAAGCGGTGGAAAAAGGGTTCCGGAGAGCTCTGGCCGCTCAGAAGGCCAAAAGCTGAAAAACAGTCTGAATTCATCCGGAACGAAAGAATAGAATTTAAGGCAGCTTGATTTTTTCAGGCCCTATTGATACTATTCGGCCTAAAAAAGCCTAGGCTTTAGCCCCGGTTTTTATTTGCCTGCCCTTACGTTCCGGCGCTTTCCGGATGATTAGAAATTTTTGGTTTTTATATTTAGAAAAATCAAACAGAGATTAATGAGTAATTTTGGTCCATAACCTGTTTTAAAGGCAGAGTTTTGGAAAATATGACCCGGGTTGCCTGGGAAAAAGTCCCTTCATGCGGGGCTTATTCTATTTTTTCCGTTTTTCGGAGCTTGAGTGTAGTTTAATGGCTAAACAGGTTAACATCAAGAAGCTTCTGCGCACTGAAGACGCTTTCCTGACCACTTCAGAGAGGGCTTACAGTTTTTTTCTGACCCATTCCCGTCAAATCATTCTGGCCGTCGTCGGTCTGGCGGCGCTGGCGGGGCTGATCCTGATAATATCCCATGTGCGGGCAAGCAATCTAAGGGTCGTGGCCGAACAATCCTCCGAGGCTCTGTCTGTCGAGGATCCCGGCAGTTCCCTTTTGGCTTTAAACGAGATTCTGGAGAAGCATCCTGACTCACCGGCGTCCAGAGCGGCAATTTTGGGATTAGTTGAACTCCAGACCGGGACCAAAGACTATGCTCAGGCCATAACTAATCTGGAAAAGTTTGTCGGGGGCCTGAACCAGGCCAGCAGTGCAGAGAGGATTATCAGCCAACTGGCTCTGGGTCAGCTGTACGAAGAAGTCAATAATTTGGACGAGGCTCAGAAAAATTATCGCACAGTCCAGTCATTAATCAGAAGCGAGGGCGGGGGTCTCGATCCGTTGGAGAGGCCTCTTCAGTCGGAGCTGGCTATGTCCTTGGCCCGGGTTATGGGCAAGTCAGGTCAGACCGATCAGTCCCGGCAGGGTTACGAAACAGTCCTGATGATGAATCCTAACCGGAATACTGTTCAGGATATCATGGCCAGGTACGCTCTGGCTCAGTTGGGTCCGGTCCAGGCTCAGGCTGTCAGCCCCGTGGCTCCGGCTGCCAATGCCGCTTCCGTCAGTGCAACTCCGTCGGCCAATGTTTCGGCCAATGCTGCCGCCGATGAGGCCGCTGACGCTTCAGCCAATGCTAAGGCTGGCGGAGTTCCGGCGAATGTCACCTCAGATAACACCTCGGCCGGTGTCACCTCAGATAACGCTTCGGTTAATGCTGCTGACGGTAATACTTCGGCTAATGTCACTTCTGAAAATGCCTCGGCTAATGTCACTTCTGACAATGCCGCCGGCGCTGACAATGTGACCAAAGACGATAAAACCAAGACTCCGGTTAAGCCTAAACCAAAGGCAAGCTCCAGAAGGCGCAGCAACCGATAAAGAAGGCAGTAGCGGCAATCTTAAGATTATGGCCGGCTCTCCGGGTCCGGCTATATACCTCCAGAGGTCAAAATGGTTGAAGAATCCAGCGGACGGCTGCCCGATGCCGCTCAGGGCCAAGACGAACAGGGAGAACAAAATTCTTTCCCGGACAATTGGTCTCCAGAAGAAGATGAGTCTTCCGAGCCTTTAAAGTCCCGAAGAGGAAGTCTTTATATTTTTTTAATCGCAGCTGCCTTGGCTGGAGGTTTAATCGGAGCGACCGTTTATCTTTATCAGCAAAATCAGACTCCGCCGGCCTCTTTGGTTGACCAGATGCCGGCCTATTCGGACCGGCCCCGGACCGGTCGGTCTGAAGAAACTCAGCGGCCTGCCCTTCAGGAAGACACTGCCGAAGGAACTGCCATAGAACCAGCTACCGGCTCGTTTGGGCCGGGTTCAGGCCCTTCCGATTCCGTCCCGGCTCAGGAATCCGACAGGCCCCGGGGTCTGGATTTTTCTCCCCAGGCAGATCAAGGAACACCTCAGTCCGAGGTTCGGTCCGGTAATCTGCCAGGTGCCGCTGACTGTCTGGAAGAAAACTGCCTCCCGGCTCTGGAGCAGGAGGCCGAATCGGCCTCTGATGCGGAGCCGTCTGACTCTCTGACCGAATTTGAGGCTCCGGCTGAGGAAAATATAACTGTCTATCCTGGTAATATTGATAATTTATCCATTGAATCGGCTGAGAATTTTCCAATTAAAGAGATTACGGAAACACCTGAACCTTTGGAAGTGGTGGCCGAAAGCCCTTCCGAGAACGGGACAGCCGTCAGTCTGCCCGCAGAGTCTTTGGAAGTGGTGGACAGCACTGATTTACCCCAGATACCCGAGGCGGATAGAATTCCGGCTGAAGCTGAACCGCTTTCTGCCCGAAATTCTTTAACAGCAGAGGCAGCTCAGGTAAGTCCTGATTCGGTTGAACCGGCTCCAGAACCTGTCCGGACAGCCTCGGAACAGGAAGCTCCGCAAGCTGCTCAGGCTTCGGAATCTGCCCAGATTCCGGCAGCACCTCCAGTTCCGTCGACTCCCCAAGCCGCCTCGGGGCCTCCGGAAGCAGCTGCCCCGGAAGTTCTCAGAGTTCCGGCGGTTACAGAACTCCCCCAGACTCCACTGTCTGCTGAAGCTCTTCAAGCGCCGACGGCTCCGGCTGCCCCTACAGCTCCGCCTGCGGCCACTTTGGATGTCAATGAGCCTCATGAACCGGAAAAGCCAACTCAGGCCGCTCCGGTGCCTCTGGGCACGGTTGAGCCTGAGTTGTCGCCGGCCGCCGAAACAGCCGCTTCTGACCCGGTTGAAGAAGATACCATTGCTCCAGTTTGGGTGAGTAATCTTTACTCCACCCCGGCTCAGGACGAGTCGGACCAGATCTGGCGGAGGGTAGAAAATATACCTGTCTCAGGCCGTCTGTACCGCTACGAAACTACGGTGGGCGGTATTAAGCAGTACCGGATCAGACTGGGCTTTTTTGACACCCGCAGTGAAGCCGAGGCGGCAGGCCGAAAAATAACCGAAGAGGCTAAACTGTCGGTTACCCCCTGGCTCGTTCAGCCGACTGCGGCTGAATATAGAAGATATTACGGCCAGTCGCCCTCTGCCCACTGGGCGGTCAATATCTCTTCCACTCCGGTTTCGGCCGATTCCGACCGGATTTGGGAGTCTCTTACAGGAAAAAAGGCTCAGAATTTTATAAGTAAACTAAAAAAATCCCCGGCCGCAGTCCCAGGCCCCAAAGTTTACCGAACCCAGACTTCGGTCAGCGGTCAGATCCAGTACCGGATCAGACTGGGTTTTTTTGATACTCAGGCTGAAGCTGAGAAAGCCGGACGGGAATTGGCGGCGGCAGCCGGACTGAGCGCCGGTCAGATAGGTCTGCCGTGGGCCGTTCGTCCGACAGTGGACGAAGAGAAAGCCAATTCTCAGTAGTGCGGCGATTTTTATCCGGAATTTAGCCGATATGGGTAAAAAAGACCTGTCAATTTTAATGATGGGTAATTAGTATCCTAAGATTTTTCTTATGGTGATTTAAAATTGCCGGGAAGCGGCATATTTTTTTGCTCTGAGAAAGCATTAGTCTGCAGGTGAGTACTAAAAATCAGGAAATTTAAACCATTTTTGTCTTGGTTAACCAAAATTCCGGGCACTGGGTCCGGTTTCGGGGCAGGAAAAAAGCTATTTTTTTATGGATCAACGGCCAGTTTTTTTGTCATTTCGCCGGAGGGAGTTTTTATTACGCCAAAATTCAATGGACAGATTTCAGAATATAATAAAATTTTGACTGTCAGCGTTTAAGTTGATTATCAAATGTTTATGTCTTTCCTCAGCTATTTCTGCCAATAATTCTTTGACTTCATGTGTTTCCGGTTTTAAAAAAGCAGCCTCTGTTTTCATTGAAAAACTAAAAACTTTTTGGACTTTCGGTCAGGAGACGGTCTTGACCTCAGTTCAAGTTTATAAGCCGCCTGTTTTTGTCTCTGAATGCACCGGACGGTCTGGTCTGCTCAAAATGAACCTGGTCACCGGTTTTGAGTGATTCAGCTGAGGATTAACTATAATAATAGCGGAACTGAACTGAACCGGAAGTTGGCTCAGGAAAATGGAAATCGCAGAAATGTATTAAATAAGAACTATAATATATAATTTAATAGCATTTAATAATGCACAATAAAGTGAAAAAAATTAATCTGTTTTCCTGGAGTGGATGAAAATTTTGCTGTTTGGTTGATTTTTTGGTCAGAGCAGGTAATTAATGCGCTCTTTTTAGGCGGTTAGGTCTTAGGGTCAGGTTTTCTAAAGACGTTTAACCTGAAATGGTCAAGTATTTTAAGGCCGGAACTAAATTATCTGATAAAAATTCCAGTTTTGGCCTTTTTCTTGCTGTTAGGAAAAACTGGGCTGAGTTGTCAGTTTGAGGCTTGAAAGTTTTTTCGGGTTTCATTATATTAATTGTCAGAGTTATCTAAAACTCATCTTAAATGAGGTGTTTAATGTCCCACAGCAGGAAAATTGTCTTGTCTTGTCTTTGTCTGCCTCTGGTCGCTTTTTTGGCCATTATTTGGTCTAATCAGGCCGAGGCCCGGGCTTTTGACCACAACAATTCCGAAAGAGTCTGGACCAGTGTGACCGACTCTTTGGATGCGGTCCAATTCATGGATAATGAAGCCGGAAATCCGGTTGCCCAAGTCGCCGACCGGGATCGCCGGGATGACAGCCGGGATGGTCGGTATGACCGGGATGACCGCCGGGATGATCGTGACGGCCGGTATGACCGGGATGACCGCCGTGACAGAAGGCATGATTACAACTCCAACTCCAACTCCAAATCAAAATCTAAGCACAGGAAAGATTCCTACACCAAAAAGCCGCCCAAACAAAGAAAAGACCGGGACCGTAACCGCCGTTCGGACAACCGTCGGAACGACAACAACCGTCGGGACGACAACCGTCGGGACGACGACCGTGACAGAAGAGACCACCGGTGACAGCCACCTGTCTTCCCAGTTAGTTTTAGATTTTCAGGCCCGTGATTATTTCATGGGCTTTTTTTTCTATGGACTTTGGTAGTGGAAGATGTTATTAAAGGCCGGATTAGACAATAAATATTTTCATATTTCCATCTTTATTAATGTAAAGTTGAACTATATGTATTAATTGACAGAATTTTGGAAATTCTGGCCGTTTCAAGTCGTCGATTTTAGGGCATAAAGTCCGGTTAGAATATTTGCTGACAGGAAAAGGCTTTGACTGAGATTGGGTTGATTAGAACCGAGTAAAAATACCCAGTGATTACTTGATTGCCTTAAGAGGATAAAAATTATCCGCAATAATGCCAGGGCTCGTTTTTTACGGCTCAGATGTCTCATTTCTGGTATTGGCAAAATTAAATGAGATTGGGCCCCCAAAATTTCTCTGAGCTTTTTTTGCACTTAATAAAAACCAGCCTTTTGGTTCAGAATTTAAAGCTCTTAAAAATATGTGTTTCAGCTGTTTAATACTTATGGCATTCAGTCCCGAAATTAAAAACGAGGTGTTTTCTGATTAATTCAAAAACAATTGCTCTGTTGGCTTTTTGTCTGCCCATAGCTCGGCTGTTGGCTGTGTCCTGGACCGGTTAGCCTCTAGCCTGAGCCGTTGCTCCGGATCTAGCCTTTTGCTCAGGTGACGTTTTGTCCTAAGTACTCTTGCCTCAACAGTTAATCACAACTCAGGGCGGCTAATCGGTTCAACCGGCTTAGGGTCAGAAGAGACGGAATGATTGGCGGGACCATGATAGAGGGGACAACCGGCGATAATCTGCAAAATAGTTCCAGTCAGCTTTAAATCTTAAGGCCTTTGGTTTCTTCATGAGCCATTTTCATTTTTTTCCTGGACTTTAGCTCGGGAAGGTGTTATTAGATATCAGATTATCAACAAGATGGACCATATTTTCCAATTTTAGCCATGTAATCTTAGACCATGGTCAATATTTTAAGGATTTTGTTAGCCTCGGTCTCATAATTTTTGGGCTAAGATAATCCTTTGGCAAAATAGGGAAGTGTTGGCTTTTTTGGAGTCCGGGTCAGTTTATTTGGTTGAGGGTTAATAAAATACGGCGGTTAAAAAAGAATCAACCTGAGCCGTAAGGTTCTTTAGACTGAGTAAAAATAACCCAATGGTTATTTTATTAGTATGTGTGGATAAAAATTACCCTAAAAATGTGAGTTATTCGGAGCCAAGTAGTCCGGACTGTAATGTTCCCGGCAGTTTTAGACCTACTAAATAAATGGCAGAAATAAAAAAGGCCTTAAAATACCGGTTGGCCCACTTTTTGCTGTTCATAAATATCAGCTTTCTGACCTTAAAATAAAGATCATAAATGCAAATAGTCTGACGTATTTATCTGGCGGTTACTCCCAGGCTAAATTAACGAGGTGTTCCATGTTTAAGTCCAAATCATTTTTATTGTCAGCGTTTTGTCTGCCTTTACTAGTGCTTCTGGCTGTGGTCTGGTCCGGTCCGGCCGAAGCCGGGGCAGTGGCTACGGAATCGGCCTACAGCCCAATTGACGGCCTGTCGGGTGCTTTGGTTACAGCCCAGTCCATAACTGACCAAGACAGGCCGATGGTTCAGCATGTCCAGGGTCCGAACAGACGAGACGACCGACGAGATGACAGTTACGACCGAAACGATCGCCGGGAGAACCAACGGGAAGTCCGTCAGAACAATAACCGTCGGCAGCAGCGTCGGGAAGTCCGTCAGGACAATAATCGCCGGGAGAACCAGCGGGAAGTTCGTCAGAACAATAACCGCCGGCAGCAGCGTCGGGAAGTTCGTCAGGACAATAATCGCCGGGAGAACCAGCGGGAAGTTCGTCAGAACAATAACCGCCGGCAGCAGCGTAGCGAAGTCCGCCAAAACGACCGCCGGGATAACCGCCGGGATAACCGCCGGGACAGTCAGTACAACCGGGGAAACGACCGTCGGAGCAATCAATATAACCAAGGAAATGATCGTCGGAATAATCGGAATAATCGGAGGCCCGGCGGAGATTCGAACTATAATTCCGGCCAGAGACCTGGCCAGAACCGGCCCGGGAATGTCGGACCTTCCAGTGAAGGGCGGAGGCCCGGCGGAGATTCGAACTACAATTCCGGCCAGAGACCTGGCCAGAACCGGCCTGGTAATGTCAGCCCTTCCGGCGGAGGGCGGAGACCCGGCGGAGACTCTAACTACAATTCCGGCCAGAGACCCGGTCAGGACCGGCCCGGAAACGGTCAGCCCGGTAATGCCGGAACTTCCGGCGGCAGTCAGCCCGGCGGCGGTGATCGCGGAGGGAGCGGCGGCAGTCAGCCTGATAATGCCGGAACTCCCGGCGGCGGCGGAGATCGCGGCGGAAGCAGCGGCAGCGGAAGCGGCGGCGGTCAGCCCGGAGGCGGCGATCGCGGACCTCGTGGTGAAACAGCCGAATAACCTGAATATCAGGAAATAATATCGGAATTCAGCAGTCCGGGGATTTTCTGCCTGATCCCCGGATTTTTTGCAACCGGTCAAGACTTTAGGGGCTGAGGAGGACAGCTCAATTGAGTTATTACGCTTTTTGGGGGGCAGCTAATGAGGCTGCCTCAAAAAAACAAAAGTATCAGGTATCAGGTATCAGGGACCAAAAAAGCGGAACTTTTGCTGTTTAAATAATATTTCACGCCTGTCCAAGAAAAAGAATAACGTAAAATCAATGGGTTATAAGAAATTGCAATTTTGCAATACAAGTGCAATGCTATAATTATAAAGATTAACTAATGTTATTAAAGGACGTTTCGGTGAAGATTTCATCAGAAATTTCCTTGTTTTCTTTTGATTTTTAAAAGTGCAATCTATAAAACAGGGTTTCCGCAGGAGACCTCATTTC
The DNA here is from genome assembly GCA_031264185.1 of Deltaproteobacteria bacterium. Classification (GTDB taxonomy): domain Bacteria; phylum Desulfobacterota; class Desulfarculia; order Adiutricales; family Adiutricaceae; genus JAIROO01. Next base: position 17,110 of record JAISEL010000105.1, on the reverse strand, counting down.
TCCACTCTTTTTTTGTGGGCTGATGTAGCCGCCTAACCTGTAAGAGTTGGGCAGTGGATTATTTTTGGACAGCTGGTCTCAGAACACGTAAAGGGGTTAGGAATTCAAACCGCCATTTTTGACGGTTAAGTAGGAGCTATTATCAAGGAGTTACGGCGATTGACTTAGTCTTTTGAAATTTTCTTGGACGGCTGTGATAATATTTTTCTGTTCCGGCTATATTTTCGGCCAGACCGATTTTTAGTTTTAAACAATGGGCGAGATTGTCTTATTTGGGTAAAAAAAATAACCCGAAAGGCCCCCTGTTCTTAAGATCAACCGGTCCGGCCTGCGGGGAGGAATAACTGGGTCGCTTTCTCACTCAGATGTGGATTTCTAAAGGTCTGGTCGGCAACCTGACTCTGTCCCTGATCAACTTTGGCCGTCCTTATTCGAATTTTAAACCAGCCCCGCCCGAACACCTCATTTTTTAGGGGAAAGGTCCCCCAAAAAGCCCTTTGGACGGAAAAAAATATAAAAATTCTGGATAAATTATAAATATCTTGACATGGGTTGAAATTTAGTGTAAATAACGAATGCCACTGGAGCCGGGCAGTTCGGCAGAACTACCGGACTCTTTGAGAGTTTATATTTGATTTATTAACATATTTTTATATGTAATAATCTCAAATTTGAGCTTTAATAAGTTTTATGAAATTAAGTTTGACTTTGGTCAGACCGGTTTTTCAGTCCTGTGGTTTTGATTTTGGTCCGTTAAATTTACCTTCTGTTTGTTTAATTGAGGTAGATTATTGATTCGGACCTGATCGGGCTTGATTTTAAGCCGTTTTCCGGGGAGGGGTTTGGTTTTTTTGACCAGCTCGTCTGTATCTGGGCTTTTTTTCCTTTTCTAGGAACTAAAGCAGGTGGACAATTAAACCCTCTTATTTAAGAAGTGGGCCTGGGCCCGCTTTCTTTTTTATTAAAGCGCTGTAAAATTCCGACCGTAAGGCCTGGGATATAAGGCGCAATCCGATCGTATTCGGCGCTTCAGTTCGATGCATTACGCTTTTTGGCGGCCGTCAGGCCGCTTTCTCCGGTTGAGGTTTAGACACGTCAGTCTGCCGGTGAAGCATGAATCCACCGAGGGGATCAGAAGCTTTAAAGTTTCTGGCTTTGTGAAAATCCCCAGACATTTGGCGGGGAGGATGTCAAGTTTAGGACCCAAACAAATGCCTTCAGGCCCTAAGGCCAAAAAATCCGGCCCCAAAAAAGACGTTCTCTCGGGAGCAGGCTTAAAGGCTTTGGTCGGGAAAATAGAACCTCTGGCCCGGCTATTTATGGCCCCTTTAAACTTAGAGCTGGTGGCTTTGGAAACCCCCCTGGAAAACGGACGCAGGATTGTCCGGGTGGTGGTCGATCATCCGGGCACAGGTCCGGGTGGCTCTAAAGTGACAATTGACGAATGCACCCAAATAGCCCGTCAGTTGTCGGCGAAGTTAGACGAACTTGAGCCTGATTGTGGTCCGGCCTATGTCTTGGAAGTTTCTTCCCCAGGCCTGGACCGTCGTTTGGTGACCGAAGCCGATTTCCGGAGGTTTTCCGGATGTCTGGCTAAGATAAAAATGATAAAGGACGGCCGGACAATTGCATACCTGGGCCGTCTGTCAACTTCGGAAGGCGATTTTAAACTCATTACTTCGGAAGGCGATATTACTTTCGGTCTGAGCCCTGAACTAAAAGCCCGTCTTATCCCTGAGATGTAGACATTATCATACTCGCAGTCCTCTAGAATAAAGATTAGGAGGCTTACAAAAGCGAGACCAGGATAAAAAGCACGGAGCTTCCGGACCAAAAATAACTTTGGTTCCTGTAATGATTGGCAAGGCCGCTATGCTGTCCGGAAAATAAGGAGAGATACCGGCGGCTCACATTTAAATTGGCCCGCAATCCGTTAGGAAGTCCGGAGATGCTTTAGAATTAAAGGGCTTAACCAAAACCCAATTTCTCTCTTGGTCAGGAGCCGGGGAAGAGTAGGGAGAATTATGAATCTTGACCTGAAAAGAATAGTTGACCAGATTAGCCGCGACAAGGGAATTGATAAATCTGTCTTAATCGGAACCCTGGAAGAGGCCATCCGGTCGGCGGCTAAACGCAAATTCGGTCTAAGTGACAACTTTGAGGTTTCCTTTAACGAGGAAACCGGCGACATTGATATTTTTCGCTACAAGGAAGTCGTTAATGAGGTGACCGACCCGGAGACCCAGATCTCCTTAGAAGAGGCCAAAAAATTAGACCCCGAATCAGTGGTGGGCGAAGAGCTGGGGGTCAAACTGGAAGCGGCCAATTTCGGACGGATTGCCGCCCAGTCGGCCAAGCAGGTCATTATCCAGCGGATGAAGGACGCGGAACGGGATCTTATATTCGATGATTATAAAGAGCGGGTAGGTGAGATTGTCAACGGCACCATCCAGAGGGTGGACAAAGGCAATATCATCTTAAGCCTAGGCCGGGCCGAAGCCTTGCTTCCGGCATCCGAGCAGATTCCCAGAGAGAATTACTTTCACCGGGGCGAGCGGATCAGGGCATTGATTATTGATGCCAAATTAGTCAGTCGGGGGCCTCAGATTATCCTTTCCCGAACTCACCCCGATTTTTTATCAGCCTTATTTGAGGCTGAAGTCCCGGAAATTACCGAGGGCATTGTTAAAATAGTGTCCGTGGCCAGAGAGCCCGGCAGCCGTTCCAAAATAGCCGTCACCACCTCGGACAGCGAAATCGATCCTGTCGGCGCCTGTGTCGGTCTGCGGGGGTCCAGAGTTCAGGGCGTGGTCCAGGAACTAAAAGGCGAAAAAATAGATATCATCCCTTACAGTCCCGATGTGGTGCACTATGTGGCCAGCGCTCTGGCTCCGGCCGGGGTTTTACGGGTGGTTGTTGACGAAGGGGCCAGATCCCTGGAAGTAGTTGTGCCTGATGAGCAGCTTTCCCTGGCCATAGGGCGTAAAGGTCAGAATGTCCGTTTAGCCTCCCGTTTAGTGGGCTGGCGTATTGACGTTAAAAACGAGTCCAAGTACCAGAGGGCCTTAAAAGACGGCTATCAGTCGCTGTTGCGTCTGCCGGGCGTAGGCGAGGCGACGGCCGATCAGCTCTTTGAGGCCGGTTACGGTTCGGCTAGGGATCTTCTGGAAGTCGGACCTGATCAACTGTCAATGATTGAGGGTTTAGGCGGCGACAAAGCCCAGCAAGTCTGGGAAGCGGCCAGGATTTACGTGGAAAATTTGGCCAGAGAAGACGCGGAAGAGGCGGCCAGGGAGGCGATGGCCCGGGATTTTTTCACCCAGAAAGCCGGACGGGCAGCGGCTTCGGAATTGAACGAGCGCCGGAGCCCTGAGTCAGATGAGCCGCAGGAAAATATCTGACAGGCCCGTTAGAACCTGTCTTGGGTGCCGCCGAAAACTGCCCCAGGACAGGTTATACAGGCTGGTGATCAGAAGACATAAAGACCATTATTATGAGTTGGTCTGGGATATTAAAACCCGTCTTCGCGGACGGGGGGCCTGGATTTGTCGGGATAATCCGGGTTGTCTGGTCAAGGCCGCCAAACCCGGGCTTCTGGCCAGAGCGTTCAAATTAACAGATGGGCCGGTAAGGATAACGTCCGATTCTTTAGGGAGCCTTTTCAACAAGGAACAGGTATCGTAGGGTATGGGTAAAAAACGGATTCATGAACTGGCCAAGGAACTTTCAATGACCAGCAACGAGCTTCTGCAGCATATGGCCGACATGAAAATTATGCCTGGGGTAAAATTGGGCGCTTCCAACAGTATTGAAGAAAGCGTGGTCACGGAAGTCCGAAAACGCCTGGGTTCAGTGGGCGGACGCGGTTCTTCGCCGACGGTCGTCAAGCGACGGAAAAAAAGTGGGCAGGCGGAGGCCAAGGCAAGAGATGCGGCTGACCGCATTTCAGGCTCCGAGCAGGCGGTTCCCGAAGAGATTCTGACAGAGGCCAAGGAATCGGCCGCCGTAGGACCAGGAACCAAAGGCGAAACGGCCGGTATGGCAACGCCTCCCCAGATTCCGGTTAAGATTGCCCCTCGGCCGTATGAAAAAGCCACTATTGTCGGAACCGCTTCGTCCGGTCGGCCAGGCGGAGCGGAACGGTTAAGAGAACCGGATTTTCGGAAACTGGACACTCCAGGCGAGGTCAGATACGAGCTGGGCCTCAATAAGGCCGAACAGCCCGAAACCTCTGAGTTTTTAGCGGTTCCAGGGCAGAAAGCCGAAAGTCCGGCTACGGCCGAAGCGGTCAGCGGGGAAGAGTCGGCCTCAGCCGCATCGGCTGAAGTTAGAGCTTCCGAAGAACAATCTTATGAAATAAAAGTAAGTTCTCCTGTCCTGGAGGCCGGGGAATCGGCCGAGACCGCTGCCCAGGCCGAAACCAAAAAGCCCGGTGCAGGCCAGGAAACTAAAGGCCAGGCAGGCAGAGGGGCCAGACCCGACAAAGGCGGCAAACAGGAGCGCCAGCCGGGCGAAGCCGGAGGAAAGGGCGAAAAAAGGCTTGATAAGCCAGGTGAGACCCCTTCTCCCCATCCCCGCAAGATTACCCGGGAATTGAGCCAGGTCGGCCGTCAGCCAGGTTCTGGACATCCTAAAGGGCATTTTGAGGCCGCCAGGGTGATTGGCGTGAAGCCCGATTGGACCAACGGGGTCAGACCCGATTCCCCGGCCGGCCGTTCCAGAACCGTTTCGGTGGGCGGACTGCCCAGCGAAGAGCCGAGCCGTCGAACCGGCTTCAAACCAGGCGGCGCCCGTCCGGGTATTTCCCCGTCGAGGCCCGGAGCCCGACCCGATATCCTGACCCAGGCACCGCCGCCCGAGCATGATGGCCGGAAGAAAGACCGCAAGAAAAAAGGCGGGCACGAGCGTAGTGACGATACCTCCGGAGTCCGTAAACGCCGGGAACTGGTGGAAAGGACCGACCTCTACCCGGACGGGGCTATGGAGCGGCGGAACAAAAAGAACAAAATGGCCAAGAAAACCCAGGCCAAAACAGAGATTACGGTGCCTAAGGCCATTAAGCGGCGGATCAAGGTCGATGAGGTCATCACGGTCTCGGAACTGGCCCACCGGCTGTCGCTTAAGGCCGGGGATATCATCAAAAAGCTCATGGGCATGGGCGTCATGGCCGGCCTTAACCAGTCACTGGATTTTGACACAGCTACCCTGGTGGCGGCCGAGTTTGACTACGAAGTGGAGAAGTCCTCTTTTGACGAGGGCATCTATCTGCCTTTGCCAGACATCTCGGAAAAGTACCAGATCGGTCCCAGGTCGCCGGTCGTGACCATCATGGGCCATGTTGACCACGGCAAAACGTCTCTTCTGGACTATATCCGCAAGACGAAGATCCAGGAAGGCGAGGCCGGCGGCATTACCCAGCACATCGGTGCTTACCACGTAAAAGTCGGCGACAAGTACATAACTTTTCTTGATACGCCAGGCCATGAGGCTTTTACCTCCATGCGTTCCCGCGGAGCTCAGGTCACCGACATTGTTATCTTGATTGTGGCCGCCGACGACGGGGTTATGCCCCAGACCAGAGAAGCGGCCGATCACGCCAAAGCGGCTAAAGTGCCCATTATAGTGGCGGTCAATAAAATTGATAAACCCGGCGCCAATCCCTTAAAGATCCGGCAACAGATGACCGAACTGGGACTTCTGGCCGGCGATCTCGGAGGGGAGACAGTCTTTGTGGACATCTCAGCTAAAACCGGCCGGGGGGTGGACGAACTTCTGGAGATGATCCTTTTGCAGGCCGATATCCTGGCTTTAAACGCCAGAATCGACGGTCCGGCCAGAGGTCGGATCATTGAAGCCCGTCTTGACCGGGGCCGGGGGGCCATGGCCACTCTTTTGGTTGGGGCCGGGGTCTTAAAACTTGGCGATCCTTACGTCTGCGGGGCTTTTTACGGCAAAGTCCGGGCTCTGTATAATGATCAGGGCCTGAAAGTCGAGGCGGCCGGACCTTCCTTTCCGGTGGAGATCCAGGGCATATCTGGGGTTCCCCAGGCCGGCGACGAGTTCATTGTCATGGAAGACGAAAAGCAGGCCCGCCAGGTCTCCCAGCACCGGCTTTTGAAGCAGAGGGAGAGTGAGCTGGTCAAAACCTCCAAACTGACCTTGGAGAACCTTTTTGATCATATTAAAGCCGGCGCGGTTAAGGGTTTGAACTTAATCATCAAGGCCGATGTTCAGGGGTCTTTGGAGGCTATCTTAGACGCAGTCAGCAAACTTTCCACCCCGGAAATAAAGATCACCGTGCTGCACCAGTCGACCGGCGGGGTCTCGGAGACAGATATCATGCTGGCTTCGGCTTCCAAGGCTTTAATCATCTGTTTCGGGGTCAGGCCGGCGGCTCAGATCCAGGAACTGGCTGAACGGGAGCAGGTTCAGGTCCGCCACTACAATATCATCTATAAACTTTTGGAAGACATCAAAGAGGCCATGGCCGGTTTACTCGATCCGGTAAAGAGCGAGAAGATTTTAGGCCAGGCCGATGTCCGGGCCATCTTTATGATCTCCAAAGTCGGCCAGGTGGCCGGGTCGTATGTCTCGGAGGGCAAAATTCACAGAGGGGTTCGGGCCAGGCTAATCAGAGACGGCCAATCGGTCTACGACGGCCGGATCGGCTCTCTGAAAAGGGAGAAATCCGATGTCCGGGAAGTGACCAGCGGCCACGAGTGCGGTATCTGCCTGGAGAACTTCAGTGACGTCTTGGTCGGTGACCGTATTGAGGCTTACCAGATTGAGGAAACGGCGGCCACGGTTGATTTGATAAACGAAGCCGTGGAAAGAGCCGAGCAGGCCAGAAAGGAGGCCACCAGGTAGACGGCCCGTGGTGGTGGGAGTATTGGAAGTGACCTTGATTCTGGAAGGCAACCACAGTTTCAAGGATAAAAGACGGGTTGTAAAAAGTTTGCTGGGTCGGGTTAAAGCCCGCTTCAACTGTTCCGCTTCGGAAGTGGGGGCCCAGAACAGTCACGGTCTGGCGGTTTTAGGTTTTACGGTCTGCGGTTCAGAACAGCGGATACTGAACAGCGTTTTAGATCGGCTCTTGAATTTTATTGAGGACAATGCCGAAGCCGAAGTGGCTGAGGCACAGAAAGATACGGCTGTCTGGAGCGACACAGGAGATTTTGAGGACCATGAGCCACCGGCGATTGGAAAAGATTAACCGTCAGATAGTGTCCCAGGTGGCGGAACTTTTGCTGTTTAAGACAGGCGATCCCCGTCTTAAGTCCGTCACGGTGACCCGGGCGGACGTCAGCGCGGATTTAAAAAAAGCCCGGGTCTTTTTCAGCGTCCTGGGCTCGGATTCTGACCGGGAAAAAGCCGAGGCGGCTTTAAAAAAAGCGGCCGGTTTTATCCGCTCCAATTTAGCCGGTTCTCTGAGTTTAAAACATGTACCGGATCTGACGTTTATGTTTGATAAAAATCCGGAATACGCTCAACGTCTGACTCGGCTTTTAGCAGAACTGTCCCCGGCCGAGGCGGAAGAAAGCCGGGAAAATGATGAATTGTCCGAAGTTTCTTTGGCCGGGGCTCCAGAAGTCTCCCCAACTGCTCTGGTTTCCTTTAAGACCTCAGGCTTAAACGAAGGCAATGGTTCATGAGCGGCGCCGGAGCTTTATTTCCGGGACATGACAGTCTGTTTCTGGATACTCTTCTGTCTGCCTCCCATACTCTGGTCATGGGGCACTTCAATCCCGACGGCGACAGTTTAGGCTCTTCGGTGGCTTTATATCTGGCTTTGGAAAGTCTGGGCCGGAAAGTTACCTTAGGTTACCAGGGGAGGATCCACGGCCATCTGGCGTTTTTATTGAACGGGGTCAGGGATTGCCGGCTTATTGAGGCAACGGAAAAAGATTTAAGCCAGTTTGATCTGGCCGTTATTGTTGACTGTCTTCAGCCTGACCGCATTTGGGAAGGAATGGTTGACCAGGATCTTTTGCCGCCGATTTTGATTGTTGACCATCATCCGGGTCAGGAGCATATTTTTAAGCCCATTGCCAAAATCCACAGTCCCGAGGTTTCTTCGGCCGGAGAACTGATGTTCAAAGTCATTGAAGCTTTAAATGTGCCTCTTACCCGGTCTATAGCCGAGGCGCTGATGGTGGCTTTAATGTCGGATACGGGCTTTTTCTCCCAGAATAACTCCACCAGCGAGTCTTTCCGGCAGGCCAGCGTTCTGGTAGCTCACGGGGCCCGTTCGGAGTATCTGGCCGGCTGCTTAAAAAGAAACTGGACCCAGGCCCGGGTCCGGCTGCTGGCTGCGGCTTTGGGCACTTTGGAAATTACTTTTGACGGCCATCTGGCCAGTATGCTTTTAACTCAGGCCATGCTGGAGGAAACAGGGGCCAATTTAGACGATATGGACGGTTTTGTGGAATATCCCAGATCCATGTCCGGAGTGGAAGTGGCAGTTTTATTCCGGGTGGACGGTCAGGGTCACACCCGGGTCAGCTTAAGGAGCGATCTTCACTACAATGTTCAGGAAGTGGCCGAACATTTCGGCGGCGGCGGCCATCGGCAGGCTGCGGCTTACACCGATCCCTCCGGCGATCCGGCTCAGGCCAGGGAGAGGTTTTTAAGCCAGGCTATCAGGTATTTAAAACCCAGGTGATTAACTTAACTCTACCGGAATTAAACGGTTTACTATTGCTGGATAAGCCTGCCGGTCTGACCAGTTTTGATTTGGTCAGACAGACCAGAAATATCTTAAAGCAGAAAGCCGTCGGCCATATCGGCACGTTAGATCCTCTGGCCGTCGGCCTTATGGGTCTTTTACTCGGCCAGGCCACCCGGCTGGCCGAATATCTAAGCGGAATGGAGAAGACTTATTTAGCTGTGGTCACCTTAGGCCTGCTGACTGAAACGGATGATATAACCGGGCCTGTAGTCTCTGAGCATTCGGGGCCGTATCCTTCGGGAAAAGAAATTGAATCGGCCCTGAACTCTTTGGCAGGTCCTATAGCCCAGGTGCCGCCGACTTATTCGGCTGTCAAAGTGGGAGGGCAAAGAGCCTATAAAGCGGCCCGAGCCGGACGGCCTTTGGATTTGGCCCCCAGAGAAGTCAGGCTTTTTGATTTTAAGCTTATTGCTTATGAGGCGCCGCAGGTTACATTGTGGGTCCGGGTATCGTCGGGCTTTTATATCCGCTCTCTGGCCAGGGATTTAGGCCAAAAACTGGGGCTCAGCGGCGGGGCGGTCCGGGAACTTAAAAGGGAAAGTATTGGTCCTTTTGAGCTTTCAAGGGCCCTTAAGCCCCCTTTTTCCAGAGATGAGGCTGAAAAGTGCCTTTTAGGGCCAGAGGCCGTTTTAGTCGCCATGCCCCGGATTAAGGTTGACCAGGCCGGAGCCGGGAAAATCAGACAGGGCCGGGGTATTTACCTGACCGAAGAAAATATTCCGGCTGTTTGCGGGCCAAAGGGCAGATATAAAATTTTAGGTCCGGACGAGCGGCTCGTGGCCGTAGGCCGGATAGACAGCGAAGCAGAATTTGAGCCCCATAGGCCTTTCTTGCGGCCTGTGCGGGTCTTTAAGCCGTAAAAGCGGCGCAACTTACATTGGGCAAGGAGTTGAAAATGTCCAACGCCAAAACAGCGGAAATTTTAGCCGCTTACCGTAAACATGAAAGCGATACCGGCAGCCCCGAGGTTCAGGTAGCCCTCCTGTCTGACCGGATCAGCACTCTCACCGAGCATTTTAAAGTCCACCACAAGGACCACACCTCCCGCCGGGGACTGTTGAAACTGGTCGGCCAGAGGCGCCGCCTTTTAAACTACCTCAAAAAGGTTGATATAGGCCGCTACCGTGATTTAATCAGCCGCTTAGGGCTCAGGAAGTAGGCTAAAATAAGCGTTTCTTTCCCGGAAAAGGCCGGCCTTTTCCGGGAATAATCAGGCCCCTTTTAGTTTTTAATACGGGCTCAGTATTTATCCAAAGGGCCGCATAGTTCAGAAAATGCGGCTATTGAAATAACACCGGTCTGGTCGCCGCCGTAAACGTTTTTTCGGCCGATGAAGCAGGAATCACTGATGAGACTGTGAGCGATAACTTTTTTGGCTCTGTGAGAATCCCCCGACTTTAAACGGGGGCGGATGCCAGCTCGGAAAACTTAAACAGGCACCTTGATGGGAAAACTCCCTGGAGCATGGAGCTCCATTTTTCAGGGCAGTCAGACAACTGCCCTGACGCAGGTTTGGGCAAGGAGAAAAAAGGCATGAAATTTGAAACTAAATTTGGCGACTCCGTAGTCACCATTGAATCCGGTCGGCTGGCCAAGCAGGCCTCCGGGTCGGTCGTGGTTACCATGGGGGAGACAGTGATTCTGGCCACGGCTCAGGCTTCCCAGGAAAAGAGGGAAGGGATAGATTTTTTACCCCTGACGGTTGATTATCAGGAAAGGTTCTACTCCGTAGGCCGCATTCCAGGTAACTTTTTCCGTCGGGAAGTCGGCCGGCCTTCTGAAAAGGAGACCCTAACTTCCCGGTTTATTGACCGGCCTTGTCGTCCCCTGATCGCCAAGAACTGGACCTATGAAACCCAGGTTATTGCCCAGGCCCTGTCTGTGGATGACAAATACGATCCCGATCTCCTGGCCATGCTGGGAGCCTCGGCGGCTCTTTTTATATCTGATATCCCCTTCAACGGTCCCATTGCCGGCACCAGAGTGGCCAGGGTCGGCGGCCGGCTGACAGTCGCCCCCACCCAAAGCCAGCTGGAAGAGGCGGATCTGGTTTTAATCGTAGCCGCTTCCGATGAGGCTGTGGTTATGGTCGAGGGCGGGGCTAAAGAAGCTAATGAAGCCGATATTTTAGAGGCCATATTTTTGGGCCAGAAAGCGGTGGCCCCTTTGTTGGACATGCAAAGAAAGCTTAGGGAAAGCTGCGGAAAACCGAAAAGAGCGGTCCCGGAAGTCACCCATGACGACGAACTGATTAAAAAGATTAAAGCCGATTACCAAAATGACATGCTGGTCGCCCTGACTACCCCGGAAAAGCAAATCCGGCACCAAAAAGTAAGTGATTTAGGGGCCAAAGTCAAAGAGGCTCTAACTGAGAATTATCCTGACAGCGCCTCCGATATCTCCCTGGCCGTTCACGAGCTGGAAGGGGAAATTTTACGGGGTCTTATTTTAGACAAAGGCCAGAGAATTGACGGTCGCGGCCTGACCGATGTCAGGCCCATTGAGTGTCAGGTCAGCTGCCTGCCTCGGGCTCACGGTTCGGCTATCTTTACGCGGGGGGAAACCCAGAGCTTAGGGGTAGCTACCTTAGGCACAAGCTATGATGACCAGAGATTAGATACGGTTATCGGGGACAGCTCCAAAACTTTTATGCTCCACTACAATTTTCCGCCTTACTGCACCGGGGAAGTCAAACGCTTAGGCGCTCCCGGCAGAAGGGAGATAGGGCACGGAGCTCTGGCCGAACGGGCTTTAAGAGCCGTTATGCCGAACCATGATTCATTTCCTTATACGGTCAGGGTCGTTTCGGAGATTTTAGAGTCCAACGGCTCGTCCTCCATGGCTACAGTCTGTTCCGGAGCCTTAGCTTTAATGGATGCCGGCGTGCCCATTAAAGCCCCGGTGGCCGGAGTAGCCATGGGTCTGGTGGTGGACGGCGAACGGGTCGTGGTTTTAACCGACATCTTAGGCGATGAAGATCACTTAGGCGACATGGATTTTAAGGTGGCCGGCACAAAGGACGGCATCACCGCTGTTCAGATGGACATAAAAATCAGCGGCGTTACCAGGGAAATTATGACCAGGGCTTTAGCCCAGGCCAGAGAAGGAAGGCTCCATATTCTGGCCGCCATGGCCAAAACTTTAAAGGGCCCCAGAAAAGAGATCTCCCAGTACGCTCCCCAGACTACGATTATTGAAATTAATCCGGATAAGATCAAAGATATAATCGGACCGGGGGGGAAGATCATTAAATCCATCCAGGCGGAGACCGACACCCGTCTGGAAGTGGAAGACAGCGGCAAGGTCATTATCTACGCTCCCTCCCAGGAAAAGGCTCAGGCGGCCGTTGAGGCTGTCCGGCGCTATACCCTGTCTCCGGAAGTGGACAAGATTTACTCCGGCCGGGTGGTCAAGATCGTGGACTTCGGAGCCTTTGTGGAGATCCTGCCAGGCACCGACGGATTGGTTCATATTTCCCAACTGTCCCCGGAGAGAGTCCAGCGCGTCTCAGATGTCTGCAAAGAAGGGGACGTGTTTGATGTCAAAGTTTTGGGCATCGACAAAGCCGGTAAGATCCGTCTTTCCCGGCGGGCGGTCATTGAAGAAGGCGGCCGCTAATATTATACGGCCTTAGGGTCTGATTTTAATTCAGACCCAAAAGGTCCCATTTGGTTATTAAGCCGACGTAGCTCAATTGGCAGAGCTCCTGATTTGTAATCAGGTGGTTAAGGGTTCAAGTCCCCTCGTCGGCTCCATTATCAACAGTTTATTTTAAATTTTCAGCCTTCAGCCTTAACTGTTTTTGTCGATTTTTGCCGGGCTTTTTCTGCAATTCTTTTTTTACTTGGCAAATTTATTTCTTTTTTTGTTTCGTTATAATTTAATGAATGAATATTTAACGTAATTTGTATTTCTCGCAGGTAATGGCAGGTGTGCTGAAAGCGGCTTCAAGAAATAGTTGCTGCTCGCTCCTTTGCGCCATGGGGCCTGAGGTGAATCACAGAAGTCGCATACGTCAATTTTGAAATTAGCGTATCAGGCTGCATTTCGGTTTGATTGCAAGCTTTTATATTTAGTTGCATTGTACTCAAGCCAAGCTGCAGAAAGTAACGATTAAGTGGATAGTTTCTTATTGGTTAACATCGCAGCTGCAGCTGTCTCTCGACGTTGGATGTAATCCTCAACTTCCTCAACAACGCCCTGCGTTCCTGTAAGGTGAAACGGTTCATAGCCGATTTCAAGGAAACGTAGAATGTTGTGCTTCTTATCAAGCTCAAGAAATTCCTGCGGAGTGAGGTTGTGTCGGCGCATATACTCGTTAGAGACGTCAGCTTGCAGGAACAACAAAGGATTAATTTTCATCGTCACACCTCCAACCACCGCGCCCAGTCGCCGGACTGTTCTGCCTCAACCATTTCCGCCACACAGGCGGGACTTTCACGGTAGAGCTGCGAATTGGGTTTCATCAAAACACTATACGTTTTGGTGGCCATAAAATCACGCAGGGCATCGGTTGTTGACTTACCTGAAATCTCCGCGAGTTTCTCCGCGACGTTCGCCGTCAGCACCTTAACAATAAAGGCGATTTGGTTCTCGTCAATTTTCATCTGACCGCCATCCTTCCAACGTTCCGAAGTAGGTTCACCGCACGTTGCGTTCCGAAGAACATTTGATACGGAAGTCTGTCTGGCAGAATATTATCCAAGAATGTTTGGATTGCTTTGTCACTGTTAGGATCTCCGTAGATACGGTTCATAAACGCCTGTACTGCAACATTTGTGTCATCGTTCGCGGTCGAACCTATAACTATGTCATAGTCGTGCTGACGCTTGCGGTTAGATCGGTTCTTAACGACAAACTGCACCCATTCCTTGTTTGGTTCGGTGAACTCTTTCACTTTAAGTTTAGCCAGATTGCCGTCGTCAAATTCACAGGTGTAAACCCACGCTTGTGCGTCAGGCATGATACCATTTTCAGCTAGCAAGTCGTTCTTAAAGTTGCGGTTGCGGATGGCAATTCGCCGTGCTTGCGACTCCGTTCGGCTGACGTAAAATCCGCGCCCGAAATCTTTGTACGGCTTGCCTTGATTCACGTCAATGGCATTAAAGATACTAATCGTACCGTGATAAAGTATAACATAGCCATCTATTTATTACCTTCGCTGGTATTTTCAATTTCAAATGCCTTTGCCGCACTCCTTTGGAGTACTTCGCCATTCGCCAGTTCTTCCTTCAACGGCTACATCTGACTGACAATCAGCCGAATATCAAGGTAGGAACAATCGTCAAGTAGAGCGGCAAGTCCGAGTTCTGAAACGGAGACTCCACAATGTTATCGCAAATCAGAGAGTTCAACTCGGATCCAAGCCCATCGGCAATCCTGACAAATACCGGCAGACTCGACTTTTGGTGGGCGTTCCCTTCTTTGCTAATATAAACTGTCGCGATATCGGCTTCCTTGACGGTTGCGTGCAGACTACAATTTGCATTGCAAGAAAATGTGCTGCCTCGTCTATGGTCGTGGGCTTTAGCGTGATGCCATTATATTCTTCAAGCGGACACAAACTGCTGCGTTTTTCTTCCAAATTCTGCTAAACCCCAGTTTGTGGTCTATTGACCTAAGGAGCCACTCGCCGCTTTTATTGCGGAGTAGCAGAACCAGGTACTAAGCACCTCGAATGAACCGAATGGGTCAGTAAGACTGCCAAGCCCTATTTTAACGCCTGTCGTGGCAGGTAAGTGTTGGAGGGTTTAAATATCTCAACCAACACCATCATTCTACAACCAAAATCTTACGGTGCCAAAGGAAAAATTTAATTATTTCGCCAAAAATTCAAGATCAAATTGAAAAGTTTACAATTTGTCCGCTTGAGAATGTAAAATCAATTGACAAACCGCTCCGGAAGGCATGGAGCATTAAAATTAGTATGGGGGGCAAGGGCCATAAGATGGTCTGACCGTAATTGATGAGGCCGCCTAAACTGCCACTTTGTGTTATGCTGGACCCTAAATGCCTGCAGGCTGCGTAAGTTTAATTTTATCAAAATTTATTGTCGCTTAAGGAGTCAAAAAAAGCTGATCAAAAAAGTAAGCGTAGCCGAGGCGAGCGACATACGCCGCCATAGTCGTTGTAGCAGTGCAGGCTTTACCAAAATGTTGAAAGGCGACGAATGTAAGCTGGAGCAATTGAGGCGGTGGTTATGTGTCCGGTCACTAAATCAAGGAAAACTTTAAGCAGCTACTGTCAATGAAAGATGAGCCGGGCAATGTCAGAAAACTGACCACAAAGCTCGGGGCAGGGACCTGAGTTGCCAGGGATAACAGTCTCCGGCAGCCTGCGGGCCAGAAGGCCTGATTCCAAAATCTCTCTTGGCTCAAAAATCATCCCGCCTTTAGATAAGGCTCACTGATTTTGAGTATTTACGAAAGGACTGTCAAAAAAAGTGAGTCCGTCTTTCCGTTAGCCTCTTCAGCTGCTAAATCGTTGACCCCGGCTGTTGGACTGGCGTTGGAATTGGTAAAGCCGACAGCCAAGAGGTCCTCGCCATGGAGCTCAAAAATGTTGACCAAAATTTCGGTATCTACCCACTGCTGGGTATTGGCCGGGATATCCTGCCAGGTCTGGCGATGAGGAACACTGACTCCTTGACTTTCCAGGTAATCGCTATGACTCCTGGGCGCCAATTCGGCAGTCCGGTCGTCCGTCACCGCACTCAGCAACTACAGAATCGCAGCGGTCATGCGTCAGCCACCATCAGTATCCATCAAACATTTTACAGTACCAATATCTTTATCTTATGACCGCAAAAATACACGTTAAAAATAGTAAACTCATATAGTTACATATGGCGAATTGTTTAAGCCTGAGCTGTCGGAGGATCATGTTTATCTGCCAGCACAGCCAGCTCCACTGAGATCTGATCCTATCATCTCAATAATCATTGGTTGCAAATATTTCAGCTAATGCTGTGTTATTACCTCGGCGGATTATTATGATAATCTATTTCTTTATTGATTTTACCTTATGGTGATTTGTTTGTATCAAAATTATCCGCCGGGGTAATAGCAGCAAATAAAAACAAAATGACAACGGTGATTCCAGTCTTTATGTTGCTCCGCCAATAGTAATTGCCCCAGCTGTCATTTTTGCATATGTTTACATTCTGCTGGATTATTTATTACTCCGGTGGATAATTTTGACCATAGATAAAATTAAATACGCGAAAGTCAAGGTGAACCCGAAGAAAATAGATTCTCATAATTATCCGCCGGGGTAATATTTAACGCCAATGTGGGTATTTTTAACCAGACTTGATTCAATCTGTCCGACCAGAGGGGCAGCATGATTAATGATTTGTCGTGGTAACTGACTGATAACACTAAACAGATCAGCTGCCTCATCAAACAGGATAATAAGCGCAGTCCGGTATGACTGATGGTTCAAACGACTATGCCTCCATAATATCCATCTAGCCGACATACTTAAAAATATTTCATTCCTTACTGCGAAATGAACCCTGTTCAGATTGACCAGTATTTTGAGACTCTCTTTCAGGTATAGCCGTAAGTATATCCATTAGAAATTTCCAGTGCAAAACCGGAAAACACTATTCTTCAGTGTTCGCATAATCACCGTTAAGCTTTCAGTGTTCGGCATTCAATTTGACTATCTGATAAGAACTGTGCAAAATGATGGCAGAGGCATATTTTGCTGACGCTAATTTCGAGTTATAAAGTTATGGGTCTGAAATGTTGTCACTTTTACGGACTGATATGTTCTATCAAACATTGTTTCCTTTCTCCGCATCTCCAAGAGTTTATGGATTGAGAGCCCTGTAACGGAACCTTTATCCTGAAGTCTCCTGGATAAAAAGGTAAGTATCTGGATTTACTTCATTTTTTTGTGTCCACAATATTTTTTATTATTCCACTTTACAAGCTGATTTTCTTATGTTATTGTATCCATGGACTACATTAAACTAAAATAGATATAAAAAGATAGCTTAAAAACAGCTAACCTGGAAAAAAATAATTTTTTCTTCTTGACTTTTAGATTTTCCATGTTTAAAATCGTTTTTTTTAATTGTTTAGGCCTATGTGGATTTGGGGTGGCGTATTAAAGTCAATCGTAGTGTCTGATTCAGGCGGTCAAGGAAGCTGAGGGCGTTTTTGGGGATTTTGATCTATGAATAATCTTTTAAAAAAAGCCATTAATAATCTTATTTCTGACCAATTTGATTTGGCACAGATATTGCTCTCTCTCTCTCTCTCTCTCTCTCTCTCTCTCTCTCTCTCTCTCTCTCTCTAAAGCCTTTAAAAAAAAAAAAATCAATATTTTTTTCTAATATATTTATCTATTATAAATCTATTTATGTAATTATTT
>JAISEL010000110.1 GCA_031264185.1 Deltaproteobacteria bacterium | reverse complement strand
ATTCTCTTATCCTCTCAAACAATCGGTGGTCTCAATTTTGGAACCATTATATGACACGCGTAGGCATCTGAATATTATGCAAAACGATTTTATTTTTACATTATTATAATGACACACCCGTTCGAATGTTTTCAATTCAGCCAGCAATTCTAACGGGAAACTGAAAAAGACTCCACTGCACCTAAAGGCTTCCAAATGTTAAATATTACCTCGGCGGATTATTATGATAATCTATTTCTTTATTGATTTTACCTTATGGTGATTTGTTTGTTTCAAAATTATCCGCCGGGGTAATAATATTCCGTCCTAGCCTTGAAGTTTTAAGCGAATTGCTGCCAACTAAATGAATTTGCAGCGTTTTTTTTGCTCTTATTGAGGAACTACCGCTGACTAACCAGCCTTACTGTCAAGTTTATTAAATGCATATTATATATTTTATCTTAATTCCGTATGCATCCTGTTTTTGTGGCAGCGCCAGCGGCGGTATCTGTGATATCTTTGTTTTGGTTAACTGTAATTTTAAAAATCTATTTTTAAGTTCGAATCAGATCCGAATCCCGACCATTCCGCAGCAGTATCATATTCTCGCTTATGTTGGTATCTTTAAATCTTCAGCCCAGAAAATCTGCTTCCTGCGGCCCGGTTGTGCAAGCTGCCGAGGCGGCTTTCTGATCACAGTTTGTCAAGGCCGTTTTACCTGACCGTGGAGTTTCGGACAGTCCTTTAATCCGCTTCAGCTCTTTTAATTGCTAAGACTGCCGGGCTGTTCAGGTTCCGGAGCCTCGGCCAGATAGTCCAGACGGTCGGTCCGTTCCAGAAAATTGGCCAAAAGTTCCTGAGGAGAGGATTCCGTCAGCCAAAGTTCCAGTAAGGAGAAGATTTTTAAGATCGAGAGGCTGAAATTATTCCCCAGTCTGCTCCAGATGATTTTATGTGGCAGATATACCGGCTGATGACCATGGCGCCTCCCGGCTAAAAGAAGCCGGAAATAACTGCCCTGAGGACTTGGCCAGGTAAAACTTAGGTTTTCATGCACACAAAAGCCGCAGCGACGACAGAGGAGAGGATTTATTTTTAGACATTCCTCCTGATGGGTTGACCCGGACAGAGCCCCGGTCGGACAGCCGGCGATCAGTCTGGCCAGATTGGGCGATTGGGCGGCCAGAGCTTGATTAATGACCGGCAAGCCAGTTCGGTTACCTTCCACAGTCAGATCGGCATATTCGTAAAGGCCGCAGTCCCTCCCCTGGCCGGCCGGACAACCGGCCAGAGAAATAATCAGAGGGTCTCTTCGGCCGGTTTTTGGCCAGACTTTTTGGGAACCTATGGTTTTTATTGTTTCAGCCGCAGTCAGTGTGTCTTTGGCAGCCAGGGGACAGAAATAAAGTCCGGGGCAGGCCAGGAGTCTGAAGGGCAGTAATTTGGTCTCCGGCAGCTCGGCTGTTTCCTGAAGGGCCAGATCCAATGACCTGCGGTCATTAAAGAACATATCCAGTTCATTGTGGGGACCTAAACACAGACGATTGTCGCCGTAACGTTTGGCGGCGGCGGCGGCGGTTTTCAGAGCCTGAGCCGGGATAGGTCCTGTCCACTGGCGGCGAAGTAAAAAAACCGGCCAGTTGTCGTTGGCTGCCAAACTGTAGCTTTGAGGGGACTGCCTTTTGATTTTTATTTGGCCGGGGTTTTCGGCTAAGGCCAGACGCTGGAAAAATATAGGGGCTCCTAACCGGTCGGCATTTTCCGCAGGTACGGCCGGTTGGGCAGCCAGGATGGGTTCCAGAACAGGTTCGGATTCGACCGAGGCTCCGGCCGGAGCCGGAGCCTCGGTTAAAGGATGAGTGGCGTCGGAACTTAAATTGGTCAGCTCGTTGGGGATCTGAGCTCGAATCAGTTCCTCAGGGCTTAAATCCACCTCAAGAAGTTCGTTCGGCGGCAGAGGCGGGGATTTATCTTCAGAAGTCATAAAGTTTGCTGGATCAGTTAGCGGTTTAGGGGCTTAATGTGGCCAATATTATTGGCCCGGGGGTTTTTGGTCTTTAAAATAACATCCAAGCCAAGGCGGCTGACCGTCTCCGGCAGGGTTTCGTCTTCCGGGAGTCTCAGTTCATACCACTGGTCATGAATCATAAAGACAAAATCCAGCATAGGCCAAGCTTCACTCAGTTCAAAAAATTTGATCGGTTCCGGGACAACAGGATCGTGCCCGAAACGGTGGCGGCCGCCCAAAAAAACTGTCAGGCCCTGGCCGTCCTGAGCCAGAATGAGGCCAACATCGGTTCTTTCCATAGCCAGGCGGCAGTCCTTGGGGCAGCCAATGAGTTCGGCTCGGAAATAACTGTCCAGCTCTTTATTAAGCTCCTCAGCCAGTTCCCCTAACAGTTCACTGTAAGTGACTCTCTGGCCCAAACACGGGCCCCACAGAGGGCAGAGGGAGATACCGCCTTTTTGTTGGAGGTTTAAGCGTCTGGGACCGACCTGAGGCAGACTGTTCCAAAGTTCTTCATCTTGGTCCGGATTTAAAGCAGGCAGAAAGGCCTGATAACCCTGAACCTGGAGAAAACACTGGCCGGGTCCGAATTTTTCGCTTAGGTGAGCTGTCTGATAAAGAGTGTCGGCTGAAAACCAGCCGTTATCACTGAACCTGAGGCCAACGGAATTTAAGCGGTCAAGGTCGGGATAATAAGGAGCCAGACGGGAGATAAGCTCATTGCCGTAACCCCGGACAAAAGGATTTATGTCCCTTAAGTCGGCTGTTTTTAAATGCCGCAGCAATATTTCGGCCAAGGTCGGGGGATCGGAGTTATAGAGGGACACTTTGGCTCCTGGAAACATCTTAGTCTCTCAATAGTCAGAAAATATAGCTTAAATTGGAGGAAATTGCCACCGCAACGGTTGGACCGTTGGGCCGGCGAACCCTGGCCGGAAAGGCGTTTGGCCCGGACAGGCGGGCGGTAGGACTTCCGGTCAAATAATTCTAAAGCTTGCCTGAAGACAGATTAGGCAGGGAAACAGTCCCGCTATAGGCAAACTCTGTGACCGTCGGCGGAAGTGGCTTCGGGTAACGGCTGAAGACAGGCAGAAAAAGTTTAAATTCAGACCAGTTCACTCAAATAAAAGGGATGACCGGGCATGGCGGTATGGTGGCAGAAAAGAATTAATATCTGTCTAATAGTATTAAACTATTAAAATGTTGAAAATATAAAGGTGTATGTAGATTTTTATAGTAAGCAATTACATCATTAATATCATATTTATTATTATAAAAAGTTGAGCAATTAGAACTAATTAAACTGTTATTATAAAAAACGTTTAAAAGATCGGTCATAGCTGAATTTTTTTTCCCGGCCCGCCCGGTTGCCGTGAAATAGCTTGAAATAACAGCGTTCTGCCCTTCATGCTTTGTCTTTTTGGTATACACAACAGTTGCATCGGGGTCATAGTCTTCTAATTGCGTTTTAATAAATTCTTCAGCAAAATTATCGTCTAAATAAACAGTATTTAGCATAGAAAAATCAGCTGAAGAAAGCGGATTAACCTGCAGAATAAGAACATTAACGAATCCTGACTCAGAGTTTCTGTCCGAAAAAACCCGGACTATATGAGGCCGGTTGCCTTCTCGGGAAGAATAATGGGCCGGGAATCTGGCGGACATATTCAAACCATTGGCTTTGGGGTGATTTAAAGTTGAAAATGCTGACCATTCAAAAGCAAAAACAGGAGCAGCCAGCAGTAACAATATAATAAAAATTCTAATTAAGTATGTAATAATTCTAAATACCATATTTATTTTGTTAAAGGAAATATTTAATATAAATATAGCTGTTAATAGATATTGAACACCATTGATTCGTGTTTTGGGAACCCCGCTTAAGGGTGATGTCTGCTCTTTCTGGGCTTAAAGTTTCTGGTTCAAATCATAACACACTGCTACTGCCCTGACGAGGGTTTCAGGGGCGCGGGGGCATGGGTTTTGGTTGTTTTTCCGGATCACAGAGCAATAGTTTTTGGCTGGAATATTCAAGATTCTCTTTCGATCCGGGCTTTTACCATGTAACTTCTGACAAGCTTTTAAGTCTTCTTCAGCGCTTTTACCCGGCTATCCGGCTAACTGGCAGTTATTTGAAGGTCCAACTGTTCAGGTTAAGCCGGATAACTGTTTGTAATTATCGCCGTTTTCTTATATATTTCTGATAACTTGCCGCCTGACAGGCCCATAGACCGACAGCTTTCTTAACGTTCAGGTCATGTTTTCAGGCAGTCATGTTTCCGAGGCTTTTTATGAAACTGTCAGAAGATATATATTTTTATCCTTTTTCCGGAACTCTGGAAAATAACTGCAATACTGTGGCTCTGACCGGGGCTGTTCCGGTTTTAATCGATCCCGGCCACAAGCACCTCTGGCCCGGTTTGAAGACCAAAATGGCCGATGACGGCTTGAATCCGGAAGACTTTAAGCTGGTCTTATTTACCCACTGCCATCCTGATCATATGGAAGCCGGGCAGATCCTGGAAGAAGAGTACGGGGCAACTCAGGCCATGAGCCAGGAAGAAAAAGAGTTCTATGAAGGACCTGGTCAGGATTTTTTTCCTTGGATGGGACTGGACCTGCCGACCGGCTACATCGGACGGATAATTGAACCGGGAAAGCTGGATTTGGGGGACAAGGGCCTAAACGTCTATCCCACTCCCGGGCACAGTCCGGGGGGCATCTGTTTCCACTGGCCTGAGGAAGGCTTGCTTGTGACCGGCGACATTGTCTTTGCCCACAGTTTCGGGCGGGTCGATTTTCCGGGCGGCAGTATTTCGGAACTCTATAAAAGCGTTGAAATGCTGGCCTCCGTAGAGCCGGTCAAAATAGTTCTGCCAGGCCATGGTCCGGCCATAATAGGGGCCGATGCGGTTAAAGAAAACTTCCGTTCGGTGCTGGCGATGATAAAAAGCTACTGCTGACCTTATTTTTTGGGTCTGTTTCCTTGGGAGCTTCTGGCTTTTGGGGGGAGTTAATTTGGCAAATCAAATTAAGACTATATTTTTGCTGACAGCTATGACTCTGGTCATTATGCTCTTAGGCGAGGCTATGGGCGGACATCAGGGCCTGTGGATCGCTTTTGGGCTGGCTATGGTTTTGAATTTCAGCATGTACTGGTTTTCGGCCAGTATTGTTCTGGCCCAAACCAGGGCCAAAGTGGTAACAGAGCTGGAGGCGCCCGAGCTTTACCAGCTGGTTGCCCATCTGGCTCAGAGGGCCGATCTGCCTATGCCCCGTGTGGCTATAATGAACGATCCCGCCCCCAATGCCTTTGCCACCGGCCGCAATCCCTCCCACGCTGTGGTGGCCGTGACCACCGGCATCCTCAGCATCTTAAATCGGGAAGAACTGGCCGGAGTTTTGGGCCATGAACTGGCCCACGTCAAACACCGGGATATCTTAATCGGTTCGGTGGCCGCTGTTTTGGCCGGAGTGATCATGCTCCTGGCTCAGATGGCCAGATTTTCGGCTTTTTTTGTCCGTTCCGGCAGTCAGGACAACCGGGGAGGTTCACCGGCGGCCGGTCTTTTAATGGCCTTACTGGCTCCTTTGGCTGCTTCTTTAATCCAGGCCGCCATCTCCCGGTCCAGAGAGTATCTGGCCGATGACGGCGGAGCCGATATTGCCGGCTCTTCTTTGGGGCTGGCTTCGGCCCTGGAAAAACTGGCCAACTCCCAGAGCAGGGGCCTGACCTTGCGTGATCCCAGTCCAGCGACCGCCGGTCTTTTTATTGTCAATCCTTTGATTTTTAAAGGCATCAGCCAGCTGTTCGCCACCCATCCGCCCATTGAAGAGCGCATCAACCGTCTGCGGGGACTTCAGCCGTAAGGCCTCAGGGCCGGAAATTTAGACCGCTGGTTTGATCTTTCGGTAAGCTAATTAAAACCGGTCTTTAAGCCTTTTTTCCGGATGTCCGTTCATGCAGCCGGAAAAGATCTTTATTTTCCCCAAAATTTAGGATTTATTGCCAGCCCGATAAAGTATGAGTCCGGGTTAAGCTTAAAACTTAACTTAAGACCTGATCCAGCCGGTTCCCGCCTTTGATCTTAGTCAAAAACCCAAATGAGCCGATCGTCCACCGTATTTCGCCCAAAATTACTATTTTGGATAGAAACGTCTTTTTTAATTTACCGGCTAAAAGTTTTTATCAGTCTGCTGGGTGACGGAATTTTTTACTGCGTTTAATTTTTCATAAATTTCTGGGGCATCTGTTTTTAATACATAATATTAACACTGTTAATTTATGAAATATTAGCAAAAATATAAAATTCTTCATTGTTTGATGATGCTTGTGAAATTAAAAATGACTAGGAGATACAATTAATAATGAAAATAATTTTAAGGACACTAAAAAATGGCCGCAGAGTCATTTTTGAATTGTTGATAGAATTTTTATGACATCTAAATTAAGGCATCTTCAGGTTTATGGAGCCTTTTTTTTCTTGACAGAATAAATAAACGCCTATATAGTTGTCAACATGAATTTAAAAGAAATTGCGATTTAGTTTTGTTTATTTTGGTCATCTTAAATGGAAAAGAAAATTCATTTCTCTGGCCAATCTAATTATAAAGTGAAAAGTCAGGATTGTTCGGATAGTTACGTAAATCTGGGATCTTAGAGTGATTGCTGTTTGTTCGAATATGGGTATGCTTCAAAGGTGAAAAATTATTTCACCTGAAATCACCCACTGTCACTTGAATAAGACGTGCTGACTTATTTCAAGAAGTGAGAAAAGAAGACCATGGTGTACGTTTTTTAACGTAGCATATAATTAAGCTTAAATAATAATTTTATCAGTATAAATATATATAATTAATTTAAATAACAGATTAATTAGTGGCTAAATAAAACTAAACTATTCTGCTCTTTAAGCAATTGAATTTGGGGCGGACAGGCTGAATAAGAAAATTAATTTTTGGTACAGATACTTCAGGGGCCTCATTTTTATGGAGCTGTGTTGAGATTTTTAGCAGTCAATTACAATAATAAGGTTAATATTATACGCTTAATTCTGTATTAATGATTTATTAAAATTATATATTTAACTATTTAACTATTTAATTAATAATTTAATGCTATTGATCATCATTAATGCGCCAAAGACTGCGGCGGTTGGTCGGAGGCGGTCCTCTGATTTTGCTTTAAGTTAAGCCAGTCTCAGGATATGGGAGAGACTGATTTTCTCCTTTTGACCCATAACACAAAACCTAGCCTTAGGTGGGAGAAGCAGTCTGGGCCAGCCAGTCGTCCGTCTTACGTATTTAGACCAGATCTCCGCTTCTGGCTCTTGTGCTGGGCGGCCGTCCGCCGGTTTTTTACAGCAGCCGCCTCAGGTGTTCAAATGCGTGGGCTTTAATGAAGCGCATTTCACCCAGCTGGTCTAACGGCTCATGGGGGCCGGCTCTCGGTCCCGCGTTTTGCGGGCCTGAATCAATTATACCGCAGTTTAGTTAGCGGCTCTGGTTTTGGGGCTAATCTCTTGGATTGACCTGGAGAATCAATACATTTATGACAATGTTCCATTACCAATCCAACCTCAATTTATGGAATTTGAATCTGGCTGGGGTTC
This sequence comes from Deltaproteobacteria bacterium, assembly GCA_031264185.1. Classification (GTDB taxonomy): domain Bacteria; phylum Desulfobacterota; class Desulfarculia; order Adiutricales; family Adiutricaceae; genus JAIROO01. The sequence continues at coordinate 40,128 of JAISEL010000110.1, read as the reverse complement.
TGGCATGAACATGGAACCTTCGAGTCTGGATCTCTCCTGGGAAGTGTCTGAATTGTCCGTCAGGGACAGATCAAGGACCACATGGGTATGTTTGTTCGGGCTGTCGACGTTTTTGCATCTGATAGTTGCCACAGCAATTTTGATGTTCGGGACTTTTGCCCTGGACATGCCAGGAGCGCCAGGGCCATTGGGCGGTGTGATGCAGGTGGGACTCTACGGAGCCCTGCCCGGCGATCAGGAGGGCGGGGATGGTCAGGCTGCCGGGGCGGGGGCCTCCGCTGAGCAAGAAATTGCCGATATTGAGCCAGCCGAACCGCTGGACTTAGAGCCGGACATATCGGAGCAGTTGGACTTGGAGTCAGCCGCGCCTGAGGCGCCGGAACCTCAACCGCTTGAGACTCCGACCACCAAGCCAGACCTGGAGGCCATTTCTCTGAATCAGACACCGCCCGAACCCAAAAAACAGAAGGAACCCAAACCTAAAGAGCGACCCCGGAAGGAAGTAAGAACTAAAATTCCAGCTAAAGAGACAGTCGTATCTAATGCTGTGTCCTGGCGGTCGGAAACCCAAGGCTCTGGCCGTGCCCAGTCCGGCAAAGGTTCCGGTCAGGGCTTGGGAGCAAATGACGCAAAGCCCGGGGGCGAAGGCGGCGGGGGTGAAGGTGGCGGGGGCGGCGGTTCCCAGGCAGGTTTGCTCAAGAGCTACATAGACGCCAACTATAAATACATCATTCGTCTCATCAGGCGGAAAATGGTTTACCCCGAAGAAGCCAAGAAACAGGGTATAACCGGCACGGCCACAGTAGCTTTCACCATAGGTGGCAACGGGCAAGTTGCTCAGGTCAGGATCAACCGTTCCAGCGGCAACCAACTTTTAGATCAAGCGGCCTTAAGCGCGGTGCAGCGGGCCGCGCCTTTTCCGCCGCCGCCGGCATCGGCCAACATTGCCATTCCATTGGTCTTCGGTCTCAGATGACAGTTCTGATTATTATATCTGAGAGACAGAGATTAGAACGGTATTCACGGCTAACTGATGTCTGAGTCAGGCCTCATTCTGGTTTGACCATGCTGAAAGCCTGGATTTTAGCGGTACTGCAGGCTTTAATGCCCAAGAAACTTGGAGTCTGGCTGAATGAGCTGTTATCAACGGGTTATTTTAGTTTCATTGCGGTCTTTATCAGGTTGCTGCATTAATTTACCGGTTTTAAATAAAATTTGTCCTTTCTTGCAATAGTTCGTCTTAATTGCCCAAGGTTATAAACACAGGAGTGTTTTCGCGGGAAGTTCAGAGATGACCTGAATCAATGGCAAGTTAGCAGCCAGCTTGGGAATTAATTTAACACAGTCGCATTATTTTTGGGCATGCCCAAAATAAGACTTCAGGATGGTCATGGACATATGAATAAAAAGAGCTGCTTAAAAAAGAATTTCCTGATTTTTGACCAACTTGTAATTGGCACGATTATTGCTCTCTCTCTCTCTCTCTCTCTTACTTATTTACTAATAATACTCTACAAAACTACCTCTTTTTTTCTCTTCTCGTCTCTTCAAGAAAACAGACAGGACAATCAGCGTCCGGGTCACGGTTTATTTTTCGTTCATTTAAAAATAATGTTCGTTCAAAACCGGCCTCAACAGTTATCAGAAGTCACTGCCTCTTCAGGGTCCGATTTGGCCTCATCTTGGCTGATAAAACCACATTCTTCAAAAAGATCAGAACTCAGGCAGCTTTCTTTAGGCCAGTCAGACTCCGGACCGGCTGGTTGATGAATAGTTTACTTCACAAAAGTCAATTATATATTATAATATATAATATATAGTTTATATATATTACAATAACTATTTAAAAAACATTTTATTTACGATATATTAACTATTATATTTTAATGAAATTAAGAAATTAAAATTATAAAAATTAATTATATTAATTAATATTAATTGATAAATATATAATAATTATTATATTATTATTAATTTGTTTTAATAGCATAAGTAAACATTTATTAACATATAAGTATGATAAATAAATTCTTTATTTATTTATTATTACTGTTTTTTCAGTGATTAAATAAAATAACAGTCTGTAGTTTAATTTTTATGTCTTAATATAATTATATAAATAATTATTTATATAATAATTTTAATTTATAAATTAAATTTTATGATATTAGTATCATAATCAATGAGACGCGGGCAGTTTGAAGTATCAAACAGTCTTTATTGATTAATTTAAACAATGAGGCACACTTGGTAATGGCCTCTTTCGAGTGTCAGAAACACGCGTTGCCTCTTTTTTTGCAACTTGGAGGAACATGATGAAACGTAACTCGTTAGTCTTTGCGGTGCTGTTACTGATGGCAGCGCCAACCATTGCCTGGGCACAAAGCGGAAATACGGATACGGCGACAGCCGATTCCAGCTCCATTATCCAGCTAGGTCCAGCTGAACTGATCGAAACCCAAAACACCATGAGCATAATCACCCAGGAAGTTTTAGAGCGGAAGAACGCCGACTCTCTGTATGAAGCCTTGCGAATGGAACCTGGCATCATGTTGAACGGCAACGGTGCTGGTTTCCGGGGATCGTCCTATATTAATATTCGCGGCTTTGATCAAGGGCGAATCGGCATGTTTCTTGACGGGATTCCTCTGGCCAACGGCTGGGGCCGTGAGTTCGATTTCGCCAGAATATCCATATTCGATGTCAGTTCAATTGAGGTATCCAAGGGGTACAGTTCCCCGCTCCTCGGCGGCGCCAATAACATGGGCGCAGTTATTGACATCCGTACGGCCAAGCCTGAAAAGCCGCTTGAGTTCATGGCGGTGTATAAGAATCAGTTTGACCGGTCCGTCGACGATATGGGGCGGGAGTTCGGCGCTTCGGTAGGCAGCAGACAAGACAAATTTTATTTGAAATCATCATTTCACATTAAGCATCAGGATTTCTTCACCCCTTCTGCTAAAGCTATGCCAGCTCCGGGCGACAGAAAAGGCGGTCGGCGCGGGAGGTCAGACACTAAAGACTGGCAGCTCAATATGATGGCGGGCTGGACGCCAACTGAAGACGTGGACATTATGCTTGGGTATTTTCGGCACGAAGGCGAAAAAAATTCACATCAATCTTGGGCGGCTCCGGGTAACGCTGACGCACGAAGGTATTATTGGCCTGATTGGGACACCGAGCGGATTTATCTTTCTGCCAATATAACGCTCAATGAAAAGTCCTATTTCAAAGGAACAGTTTACTATGATGAGCACAGAGACACCTTATGGGCTTGGGACGCCGCAGGCACCCTTCTGATGAATTTCTCCTCGAAGTTTGACGACTCAGGCTGGGGGACCCATTTGGAATACGGCTACACGTTTAACGAACGGCATAAATTGGCTGTGGCCGCTAATTACCGGGCCGACACTCATGAACGTCTAACGCCAGACGGCGATATTAAAACTCAGGATATGAAGGGACATAGCTATGACTTTGGGGCGGAATACACAGTAAAACCAATTGATCCCTTGACCATGGTTTTTGGCCTAAGCTATATCACCAAAAAAGGAGAGTCTTATACCCGCCAGGATGTCAATGCTGCGGGCCAGCCGACCTCCCCTAGGTATTCAGCCAGAAACAAACCTGAACATGACGCGTTTAATTGGCAATTCGGTGCTTTTTACAATTTGACCCCAGAGCATCAGGTGCATTTTACCTTTTCCCGCAAGACCAATTTGCCTACTTATATGCAAATGTATGATGCAATAAGGTTAGTTGGTGGTGTTTCCAGAATGGCGGCGGAGATGAAACCTGAAGTCGCCAATCATTTTGAATTTGGTTACAAAGGCAATATAGGCGGCTTGGCGGAAATAAGCGCCAATGTCTTCTACAGCCAAGTAAAGGACATTATTGGCGCTAACCCTGACTACGACCAAACTGACCCTGATAGTTTCAACTACGCCAATATAGGAGAGGCGAATTTTCTGGGCTTCGAATTTGCGTTTCAGACTGAACTGAGTCAGTATGTGACTTTAGGCAGCAATTTTTCCTACCTTAAAACGCATCGCAAGACAACCGATGCCGCTACTTCCAACATGGTTGTAGATAAGCCCAAGTATATGACCAACGCCTTTATGATTATAAGCCCCGTTAAGCAGTGGCGGATCATCCCCAGCATCCAGGTGGTAGGCGCCCGCTATAATCTTGATCATGAAAAATTACTGCCTAGTTTCGTCAGAGTCGATCTCAAAACTACCTATGATATAACGGAAAACATCTCTGTTCAGGCCGGGGTTGAGAATATAGGCGATGTCAATTACGGGTATTCTGGCAGCACTGCAGCCTATGGAAGAGATACCCAACCTGGCCGTAATTATTTTATGGGCATGTCCTATATCTACTGAACTTAACGCGAAACGGGAGCCTTTCACAGGCTCCCGCCTATTTTTTCAGCATAAGTGTTTTTTATACTGCTGAGAATCAGGATTAAAATCGTAAACGCACTAGTTAATCGTAATATGTATATAATTTATTTTAGTTAGTCTATGTACATTTATTTTAGTGAAAACAATGTTACCTTCTATTTTTGGTTGTTTTGATTACAGCGTCTGCAGCTGTAAAGGTCGTGACGGGAGGTTGACCAATGCGACTCAAGTTTGGTGAAAAATTTCTAATCTTAATTGCTGTGTCTGCGCTGCTGATTTTTCTGGCCGCAGTGGCTGGGGCTGAGGAAAGCGACAATTTGCGTTTGGATAAGCCGGTCTTTGATGGTCAAACGGTCACTGCAGTTTTAGGCCCTGCGGGGAACTCCGCTGAAGGGGGCGGCTTAAAGGGGACAGGCGCTGGCCTGGCCGAATTGACCGCCGTAAGCCTGACACGAAACAAGGCCGTACTTGAATCGTCTGAAGCAGTGAATCTCGGAGCTTCCGGCGGAGGCAGCTTTCTGTCGAACTATACGTCACTGACAGTCAGCGACGGCCGAATAACCGGCAATCTGGCATCGGCCCGAAACGGTGGTTTTGCCCACGGAGGAGGATTAGGCCTCGTTCAGCTGGGACAGATTAACCTGACCAAGCTGGAGTTTTCCGGCAACGAAGCCAAGGTTGACAGCACCGGCCAAACCACCTCTACTGCCGGGCACAGTCCCTCCGCCGGCGCCAGAGGCGGAGCCTTAAGTGTCTACAATCAGGGCGTGGCCGAGCCGGTCTTTGTGCCCTCCAAACTGATGATTTTTTCCGTCTCTGGCTCCACCTTCAGCGATAACAAGGTTGAGGCCATTGGACAAGCCACGTCGTCTCTGGGCGGAGCGGTGGCTGTAATCGGTAATATTGACGCTCAATTTGACGGCTCGGCGTTGACTGGGGTCACCTTCACCAACAACAAAGCCGTGGCCGGCCCAACGAGCGGAGGCGGAGCTGAAGGCGGCGCGGTGGCGGTTGTCGGAAATCCCTTCCAGACATTGTCCGGGGACCAGCCCCCGACGGCGGTTTTTACTAAGGTTGTTTTTGACAGCAATGCCGCTTTATCCCAAGTGACCGCCAGCAACTTCGTGGATGCAAGGGGCGGGGCAGTCACCCTTATGGCCATAAATGGTAAAACCATTTTCAGGGACTGCCTTTTCAACGGCAACCGGCTGGAAACTGCGGCGACCGAAAGCTCCCTGGGGCGAGGCCGGGCCAGGGGAGCGGCCATCTTCTCCGGCAGCGGGCTGGTGATTGAAAATTCAACTTTCAAAAACAATTCCGGGACCTCTCCTGGCGGATCTTTAGGCGGAGCTCTGGAAATCGGCGGAACTCAGAGCGTAATAAAGAGCAGCGTTTTTGAAGCCAACTCAGCTCAAGGCGGGACCAAAGAATTGGGCGAAAAATATAAAGGGCCTGTAGCCGGTTTCGGCGGTGCTATCTATTTAAATGGCCAGCTGACCGTCGCTGACTCGTCTTTGCTGAACAACCAGGCAGTTGGCCTTACTGCCCAAGGGGGAGCAGTCTTTGTTGGACCAAAAGCTCAGCTGACTTTGGTTGACACCTCTTTAACCGGCAATCAGGCCATAGGGAAGGAAGCCTCCGGCGGCGCACTCTACGTGGCAGCTGGAGGGAAACTGGTCTTCGGCGTCAGCGATGGAAAGATCATGGCCGTGTCTGGCAACAAAGCCGGAACGACCTCAGAATTGGCTAAACCCAGCGGTATTTTTCTGGCCTCGCCAGATCCTAAAGAGAAAAAGCCGCAGGCCGAGACTGGCGGGAGACCGCCACGGCCTGAACCGGACGATCTGATCGTCAACGTCGGCCAAGGAGCTGAACTGACTCTTAGCGATCCGGTTTACGGCGAAAAAGCCAGAATCACCAAGGACGGTTCCGGTATTTTAAGCCTGACTGAAACCAGTCTGGCTGCCTGGAATATTCAAAAAGGCGCCTTAAAATTTTTGGCCGACAAGCAGGGCCAGGGCGCTGTGATAAAAGCTGCTGAAAAAATGTCATTTGCCGGGGAAACCAGTTTAATCCTGGAACCGGCCGCAGAAAAACCACATGTTTTGGAGGCGGCCGGTCTTGATCTGCCAAAAGAAATCAAGGTGGCGATGGCTGAAGGATCGGTTTTCCCTGATAAACATGTCATTTTGAAGTTAAGCGGAAAAATTGACTTCAAGAGTTTGGTCGGCCGAAATTATACCGGAAATTTGACTGCTGGCGGCGCTGACCGGAATTATCTTCTTGAATGGAATAACAAAGGCGAGCTGACTTTCAGTCCAGGCCCTGCCATCTGAAACCATGTCTGGATCAACGGCTCAGAAATATTACTTAATCTTCCGGCCCGGCCTATGGCGGCCGGGCCTGTTCAGTTTTATTTTGATTTTTATGCAGCGAAAACAAGGAAGCCCGGAAAAAGCCCCTTCCTGAGAATGCCGTCCTTGGATTTCGGAGTGGCTGAGCTTAACTGGCAACTTTGGCGGCTTCATTGCCAAGCCGCCATCTCCCTGTCCGGAAAATACCTGACTGATGACGGCGGAACCGATATTGCCGGCTCTTCTTTGGGTCTGGCCGTGGCCCAGCTGGCCGACTCCAAGAGCAGGGGCCTAGCTGTGCGCGAACTCACTCAGTCCCGCGACCATAATTTCTGATGATGGCTGTAGCATAAAAATCCATTAATTTTTTACCGAAACGGAGATTTATTGTCAGTCCGCTTAATAAAGTAAATCCTGGTAAATCTTGAAGCTGAATTTGAGACCTGATTCAACCTGTTCGCACCTCTGGCCTTAGTCAAAAGTCAAATGAATTGACTGTCCGCCGGATATTCTCCCCAAATTCTTATTTTTAAGCTAAAACGCCATTTTTAATTGACCGGCCAAAAATTTTTTTAGTCTCCGGGGTGACGGAAATTTTTATCCAGTATGATTTTTTCCATATTAACATCTCATTAATAGTTAATACATATATTAATATTAGTAAAAAAGTAAAATTATTTATTTTCTGCTGGTGCTTGTAAAATTAAAAATGACCATAAGGTACAAATAGTAAAGTAAATAATTTTAAGTCCCCGAAAATATGGCCGCTGAGTCATTTTTGAATTGTGGATAGAATTTTTCCGACCTCTAAATTAAGGCATCTTCAGCTTTATGGAGTCCATTTTTTTTCTTGACAGGGTAAATAATCATCGTTATAGTGGTCAACATGAATTTAAAATAAATTTAAATTAAGTTTGATTTCTTTTGGTTATTTTAAAAGAGGATGAAAGTTCATTTCTCTGGCCATTCTAATTATAAAGAGAACAGTCAGGTTTGTTCGGATAGTTACGTGAATTTTGGATCTTAGACTATTTGGTGGCTGTACGGATATGTTTTAAAGGTGAAAAATCATTTTTTGTAGAATCACCACGGTTTACTCAAGGAAATATGTTGACCTATTTTAAGACGTAACGGAAGACGGCCATGGTGTACGTTATTTAACGTAACATATAATTTAACCCTAATAAAGTTATTTTAGTAATATATGGTTAATATTTATCTTAAAAACTTAAATGTTTTATAAATTATTTTAATTAATGTCTATGCCAAAATAAATGATTTTTATCTTTAAGTAATTAAATCAGGGCGGGAAGGCGGAATAAGAAGATGAATTTTAGGTACAGATACTATATAGCGGCTTCAGTTTTTTGGAGCTGTGCTGGGATTTTTAACGGGAAATTATGTTAGTAAGATGGAAATTTATATAGATAATAATATATTAAAATATAATTAAAGATGTTTTAATTTATGATAATTATGTTGTTATGTATTATTTGGTGATTTAATGCTATTAATCATCGTTAGTAAACCAAAGACTGCGGCAGCTGGCAAGGGATGGTTTCTGATTTTGCTTTCAGTTCAGCCAGTCTCAGGGTCTGGGAGTGACTGATTGTTTCAGTTCGGGGTGTTCATTTATAACGTTTAGGGTGTAAAATGATTAAGTGCCTTTCAATTATTTTGGCAGCCGTCCTTATAATAGCCGGCAGTTCTCTGGCCATGGCCCAGATTCTTGAGGAAGTTCATCTTGGGGCAGTAGAAGTGACCGCTCCCAAAGACACCATTAACACAGTTACCCAGGTTGAGATAGAGAGGAAAAATGCTAATAACATCTGGCAGGCTTTAAGCGGGGTGCCTGGGGTAACCCAGATGGGTGTTGGCGGACGCGGAGAGACCGCGATAACTATCCGCGGTTCCAACACAACCCAGGTTGGGATGTATATTGACGATATTCCGGTGGCTACGGCTTACCGCAACCAGTTTGATTTTAACGATGTTATGGTTTTTGACACCGAAACTATTGAGGTCTCCAAGGGCTTCAGCACCACTTTACTAAACGGCGGCTTCGGTCTGGCAGGTATACTGAATGTTAAGACCCACAAGCCGGTCAGGCCTTTTGAGTTTAAAGTTCAGTTTAAAAACTATTTTGACAGTACCGGCGATAACATGGGTGAGTTCATTGGAGTCCGGGTCGGTACAAAGCAGGAGAAATTCTATTTCCAGGTCAGTGCGGCCCAGGATCAGCAGGATTTTTTCAGACTGTCCCACAGTTTTAATCCCGGATATTTTGAAAGCGGCGGGCGACGTGTCAACTCCGATTTCCGTAACCGGCGCCTAAATGTCATTGCCGGTCTGACGCCCACCGAAGACATAGATATTATGGTCGGCACAGTTCAGCAGGACTTTGTCAAAGGCATGCCCGTGACCGCCGAAGCCGATCCGGCCAATCTGAATTTGGGTTCAGGGTTCGGCGGCAATCCGCCAGTCACCCGCCTGTGGAGATGGCCGGTATACCGAACCCAGAGATACTTTGTCAACGCCAACGCCGATATAGGACAGAAGACCCATGTCCAGTTACTGGGCTACCTTGACGAGCACAAGGATATGATTGAGTCCTACGATCGGCTGATCGGCAAAAAACCGGTCCATCAGATTGACGGAGACACAGGCTATGACCAGTATACGGCCGGACTCAGGGGTAAAGTCGATTACGAGATTAATCCGGCCAACAAGTTCTCCCTGTCTTTAGGTTACCGGGAACTTTCCCATAAAGAGCACGCTGATACCGGCGGACCTATTGGGCGCCATATTAAGGAGCATTACTGGGATGTGGGCGGAGAGTACACCCTGAAGCCCATGGACCGGCTGACAACGGTCTTAGGGCTCTCCTACAGTCGGCGGACGCCGGACATTGTTGAAGATAGGATTAACGGTGTTATGGTGCCCTTACGGCAAGAGGACCGCAAAAGTAACGATCTTTTTGATTGGCAGCTGGGCCTTTTTTACGATCTGCCCAACACTCAGCAGATCTTCTTCACATATGCCCGTAAGAGCCGTTTCCCGTCCATGTGGGAAAGATTCCAGAGGAACACCAGATTTTTGCCACCCGATGTGGCTGCGTCACTTGATCTCCAGCCCGAGGAAGCCGATCACTTTGAAATCGGCTATCGGGGCACGGCGGCCAATTTCCTGAAATTTACTGTTAGCGCTTTCTATTCAAACGTGACCGACAAGATTGTTATGGTCTCCATATTAGGTAACGCAGCCCGTTATGCCAAAAACATAGACAAGGTTAAGACCTGGGGTTTTGAAACCGGGGTGGACATGACCTTCAATAAGTATGTGGCAGCCGGCGCGACCCTTAGTCTTCTGGATTGGGAGACCAAAACCGCATCTCGGGAGGACAGTCTAGTAACCGATGTCCCCAAAGTTCAAGGCTCTCTTTACGCGGTCATTGCCCCAACGGAAAAACTCTCCATCACGGCTCAGGCCAATCTGCGCTCCTCATTTTATATCAGTTCTGATCCTTCTGATGATCACCATGAAGCTCCCGGATTTGTCACCGCTGACCTTAAAATCGGCTATGACTTCAATGAACATATTTCTGCAGAAATAGGAGCCAAGAATATCTTTGACAAAAACTACTATTACAACTACTACTACCCCCAGGCCGGCCGGACCTTTTTCCTGGGCCTGACCGGAACTTACTGATCATCTTTTTATCAGACGCCTTCCGGCTTAAGCCGGAAGGCATAAGAGGATTTCATGAAACCGTTGAAAGCAGCCCTGGCCTCTTTGCTTCTCCTTTTTCTGTTAAGCCCTAGAGCCATGGCTGATGAGTTTATAAAAGGCGTTTATCCGGCTACTCCGCCTACATCTTTTACGTTATATGCGTTTGATCCGGAACTGTTAGGCGCTTGGGACACGACTTTATATGACTATGAGAAAAAATACATTCCAGAAAAGTACCAGTCTCTGCCGGTTTTAGGCGGCTGGTACGGTCAGGGTTTTGTGCCTGACCGGGAGATGGTCATGGCCAGCGGCCTGAAAAAGGCTTTTCTCGTCCGGAGCAGTTTTTTTAACACCGACAGGATCCGGGATACTCTGGCTGAAATGGGGCTGGAACTGTTGACTGCCCCGGACGGTGTTTACGAATTGCCGGAATGTTTTCGGACCATGGGCCGGATTTTTAACCGTCAAGCCAGGGGGGAAGAACTGGCTGCTTATGCGGAAAAAGTTTTAGCTTCAGTTAAAAAGTTAAACGAGCTGCCAAAAGGAAAAAGATTTCGGGTCTATCTGGCTATGGACGCCGATGGTCTGGCCACCAGCTGCGCCATGGAGGCCAGGTCTTATTTCATTGAAGTCGGCGGCGGCACCAATGTTATGGTCTGCAATGACTCTTTGCAGCCCGGACGTCCCAGGATATCTTTTGAAGATATCCTGGTCATGGACCCTGATGTCATTCTGGCCGAAAGCTATGAACTGAAAAAAATAATGGACGCGGAGCCCCGCTGGCAGGGACTTCGGGCGGCTAAGGAAGGCCGGATTTACTATCTGCCCAGGGGACCTTTTTCCTGGAACGGCCATCCGACCCTGACGGCTTTGATGGGTGTCCAATGGCTGGCCAACGTTCTTTATCCTGATCTTTACCCCCTGGATCTGCCGGCTACGGTCAAAGAGTTCAATAAGCTCTTTTTCCGCCTTGACTTGAACGATCAGACGGTCAAAGAGCTGATAGATCCCGGTTCGGTTAATTAATGAATAAACGTTTTATCGGCTTTTTGTCGGTGAGCCTTTTACTGGCTCTGGTTCTGGTCATGCCGGTGGGACGCTATCCGGTGACTGTGCCGGAGATTATTAAAGCCCTGACTGCTCATATTTCCGGGCAGACTCTGTCGGCCAGAGAAGATCAGATTGTTCTTCTTTTTCTGACAGTCCGGCTGCCCAGACTTCTGGCGGCTGTTCTGGTGGGGGCATCATTATCTTTGTCCGGGGCGGTTTATCAGAGTATTTTCCGCAATCCGCTGGTCTCCCCGGGCATTTTGGGGGTTTTAGCCGGAGCCTCCACCGGGGCTGCGGTGGGGATTGTCATTTTCTCTTCCTGGCCCTTAACCCAGGTTCTGTCTTTAATCGGCGGTCTGGCCGGAGTCGGGGTGTCTCTGTCATTAGCCAAACTTTACCCCAAATCGCCCATGCTGGCTTTGCTGGTTGGCGGTCTGGTCAGCACTTCTTTTTTTACAGCCGTGACTTCTTTATTCAAGTATCTGGCTGACACGGAAAACCAGCTGCCGGAACTGACTTACTGGCTCATGGGCACCCTGTCCCGGACATCCTGGAATCAGCTTCTGTGGGTGGGTCCGTTCATGATCTTGGGCATTACCTATCTTTCGGCCAGCGGACGGGTGGTCAACGCCTTAAGTTTAGGCGACGAGGAAGCCATGAGTCTTGGCTTGAACAGCCGTCATGAACGCCTTAAGTTTATCTGTCTGGCCACCTTGGTCTGCTCGTGTTCGGTGGTCATTACCGGCATCATCAACTGGGTGGGTCTGGTTATCCCTCACGTGGTCAGGCTGATAATAGGCCCCAATAACCTGACCTTGCTGCCGGCCTCAGGACTGCTGGGGGCTGCTTTTGTGCTGCTGACCGATACGGTTGTCCGCTCTGTCTGGACGGCCGAATTTCCGTTGGGCATTTTTACTTCCATTATCTGTCTGCCGCTTTTTGCTTTCTCCCTGTGGAGAGATAGGACCAGAAGATGATCGATATCCGCAGTCTTTCTTTTGCTTATTATCACGGGGCCGATGTTCTGGCCGATGTCTCTTTCAGTATGGAACTGGGGCAGATGATTTCCGTTTTAGGACCTAACGGCTGCGGCAAAACAACCCTCATGAAAGCTATTTTAGGTTTTCTGCCCATAGCCCGAAAGACTGTCTTTATAAACAAAAATCCCCTGGAAAATTACAGCCGGACATCTCTGGCCAAGATTCTGGCTTACGTCCCCCAGCATCACGGCAGTGTTTTTCCCTATACAGTACGGGAAATGGTCCTGATGGGGCGGACCGGCGCCAGGCGCTGGGGCGGATTCAGCGGCGAGGATAATCAAAAAGCCGACGAGGCTTTGGAACTCTGCCAGATAACGTCCCTGGCCGATCGCTCTTTTCTGGAATTGTCCGGCGGCCAGAAGCAGCTGGTGGTCATTGCCAGGGCGTTAGCCCAGAACAGCCCGTATATTTTGATGGATGAACCGACCAGCGGCCTGGATCTCAGCAATCAGGTCCTGGTCTTAAAGAGCATGAAAAAACTCCACGAAGAAAACAGGCTGTCATTTTTAATGACCACCCACCATCCGGAGCAGGCCGTTTATTTGGGCGGTCAGGTTCTGATGATGAAAGACGGTTCGGTGGCGGCCTGGGGTGCGGCCAGACAGCTGACTACCTCTAAGACAGTTGAAGAGCTGTACAGCTTAGAGCCCGGCCTTTTATCGGAAATGGGTCTGGTCCCGGCCTGTTTAGGAAGAGCGTAATGGATGCAAGTCCGGACATGCTGACTTCGGAGCTGAAAGAAGATGCCGTAACTTCTTCTTCTTCTATCATGCTTTTTATTGTTCTGTCCGTGGTCAGCCACCTTTTGGCGGCGTTTTTATTCAGCACTCTGTCCATTTGGGCTGAGGCGGGTCAGGATGATTTTCTGCCCGTCTACCAGGTAAGATTAGTCAGTTTCGGCGACGGCCTGACGGAAGGGGAATCCGGCGGTCAAGCCGGGGAAGCACCTCCGCCCCCGGCTGAGGCCGCAGCTGAAGAAGCGGCGGCCAAGGAAGAAGAAGCAGTTGAACCGGAAACAGCCGAACCGGAAGCGGCGCCCGTCGAAACAGTTGAGCCGCCCATGGAAGAGACGGCTGTTCCCATATTGACCGAACCGCCCAAATCCGAGCCGCCCAAAGAAGTAAAGCCTAAACCAAAACCTGTGCCGCCCAAAGTCCGTCAGCCCAAACCCGAGCGTCCGGCCGGAACCGAAGCTAAGGTCGGCCAGGGTCAGGGTCAAGCCGGCGGCACTGGTTCTGGCAGCGGGCCGGGCCGTGGTCAGTCCGGCCAGGGAGCAGGCTCAGGCGGCGATCCTGGCGGGGTCAAAGGCTATCAGGATGCCAATTACAATTACATAAAAAACCGTATCCGGCGGTATTTAGTCTACCATCCCGGAGCCAGACGGATGGGCATTGAAGGCACAACGACCGTGGTTTTTACCATTGCTTCCAGCGGCCAGGCCCTGGACATCCGGGTTAACCGGACCAGCGGACACGATGGTCTGGACAGTTCGGCCCTGGCGGCGGTCAGGTCGGCCTCGCCTTTTCCGCCGCCTCCGGCTCCGGCCCGGGTGGTCATCCCGGTCGTCTTTAGTCTCAGATAAACAGCTTTAGGAAGTCTGACAGATTTTGTCGGTCACCGTATGGCCGGCCCGGTTTTGAGGAGGCTTTTCCCAGAGCATTAAAACAGTTTTGGCCTCCACCTCTTCCGGGACCAGACCGTCTCTGGCCCGGGTTCGTAACGTTTGGGCAATGGCTGTTTTTTCAGCCTCGGTTAATGGTCTTATTTTTTCAAAATAGCGCACCTGACTGGCGATGGCTCCCTCGACCGGCCTGGCTGCCAGCCATTTTTGATCAAAATACGTTAATTCCGGAAAATAGCCCAGGAGCCACAGCATATTAAACTGCAAATAGACGCTCCTGGCGGACCGGGCGATTTGATCGCTGAACTTCAGGTCAGTAAAAAAAGGTTCCCGCAAGCTGTTTTTAGTCTCAATGGAACTGATAATGGCCCCGAACCCCGAGCCTATGGTCCCGTTCATTTTTTGAAGAGTCTTTAAATCATGGACAGCCGGGGTGCGGGAAGCCAGGGCCAGATAAAAATTGTCCCGAAAGCCCAAATCGTCCAGGTCAGCTTGCTCAAAATCCAGGCAGCTGTAACTTATCCGGGCCCCTTGCGGCTGGGGGCTTTTTTGAGCCAGATCAATCATGGCCGGCGAGAGATCAAAAGCCGCAACCCATCCGGCCGTCTGGCCTAGGAGTCGGCTGTGGCGTCCGGGCCCGCAGCCGATATCCAGAACCCGGTGGGTTTTATTTAAGCCTGTTCTTTCGGCAATGACTTTTAAGATCTCCCGGTGGACTGAATCATTATCGCCTTCATCCTGGTGCTTTTTGTAAGAAGGGGCCCTATTGTTCCAGTATTTTTGGGACTCTTCCGGCGATTCGCCTGTCCCGTATAAGGAAACCTCATCAAAAAATTCAACTGACGGAAAAGATCGGCTCTTCATCAGAGGTAATCCTCTTTTAAAAGATTGACCATGATGCCGCCGTGATGGAATATTTCTTCAGACAGGCCTTCGGAGACAGCCGCTGCCATGGGCGGATAGTTTCTGACCAGAGTGCCGGACAAAGAGGTCAGGCCGAATTTGAAAAGTTCCGGGAACATGGGCGTACTGGGGCCGACCAGATAAAAATCAGCCCCCTGGCTCAGTTCCAGAAGACGGGGAAAAGTTTTGTTGATAATCGTGGTCCCGGTGGCAAAGACCGCGTCTTGTTCGTCCAGGATGTACTCGGCCGCCGGATCGGGCAGATCGCCGGGCTGGGGATGGCGCTCTAAAATAGTCAGAGTGGCGGCTTCGGCCATTTTTTCCAGATTGGGAAAATGCCCGACTACGGCCACTTTTTTGCCCCGGACTTTGTCAAGAAAAAAATCAAAGGCGCAGCCGACTTTAGAGCTGTCCGGCTGCAATGACTGCTTCAAAGGTTCTAACCTGGCGTTGGCGGCCGCATTGATGGCCGCCAGGCCAATGGAAGCGGTGACCAGATCCCAGGATTTAACCAGTCCGGCCACCCGGGCTAAAGGCTGACCGATAAGATCCTGATGGTTAGGGGCTCGGGACGGCAGATTCTGCTTTAAGCAGTGGGCCATGCCCAGACCGCCCTGATCCGATTCGATCACCACCCAGTGGGGTCCGGCGGCCACGTTTTTAACTTTGGAATTTTCAGGCACAAGGCCTAAAAGAGTATCGTAAAAAAGCCATTTTTGAAGGGAACGAAGGCCCATGATAAACTCACTGATGCGGTAAGATTAAAAGCGCGGAAAATCCCGCTTCCGGAAAAGCGGAAGAACTTACAAGTTCGGCTGCACTGCCAATTACTAATTAATTTATTTTACAAAAAACTCATTGAAAAATCAACTTGAAATCAGTCCAGGGGAACTCCAAAAAAAGTGTAAAATCGGTGCCCCGGCGAAAGGCAGTTTTGCCGGTAAAAAATACGAGGCAGCTGTAAAAGGTCCTTAAATTACGGGCAGGTCAGGCTCAGAGTAATCATTTTTCTGGCAGGTCTCAATCCGGCTGAAGCTGCTGGCCCGCCGATGGCCGGCAGGACTTTTTGTTTTCATTACTGGGCTGATGAAGTATAGCTTGCGGGATTAGTTTAGGGGATATTCCGCTGCTTCAGCTGTTTTTGATTTTACTGACCTCAGAAAGGAGCTGCACCGGCTGTCAGTCAGGAGCATCCGTTCACGGCAGCCGGGCCGTCATTGGGAGAGACTGACCCGGTCTCCGGGACAGGCCTCCGGATATGCCCAGAAGCGGATCAAATATTTTAGGTTATGACCGGGCGGCGGCCAGGCCCCGGATTTAACCAGTTCGCCGCTTTGGCTGAAGACTGCCGGTAAGCTCCAGATGTTCAGGGGACTGGGACGGCAGATTCTGCCTTAAGCAGCGGGCCATGCCCAGACCGCCCTGATCCTGTTTGATCGCCGCCAGGTTGGGTCCGGCGTCCGCGTTTTTAACTTTGGAATTTTCAGGCGCAGGATCTAAAAGAGTATCGTAAAAAAGCCGTTTTTGAAGGGAACGAAAGCCAATGACAAACTCTCTGGTGCGGCAGGATAAAAAGCGCGGAAAATCCCGCCGCCGGAAAAGTGAAAGAACTCGCAAGTTCGGCTGTATTGCTAATTACTGATTAAATTATTTTTCAAAAAACTCATTGAAAAATCAATTTGCAATCAGTTAATAGGGCGGTTATTTCCGGATTATAAAGGCCGGTAATGAGACGGAAGGGCCGGAAAAACAGATAAAGGCCAGGGGGAGCGCCGGGCCAAAACCAGGAGGCCTGTTTTTGTGTTCCGGCCCATTGCTTTCTGACTTGCTGTTTATTGCATGAAAAGGTGAGATTAAGTAAAGCGCTTTTATTTTCAGGATCTGTCTGCATTGAACGGTCAGAGCGCCGAAAGCCGCCTTGCGGCCCGGAAGCTGAAAATTACATTCCGGGAACTGGCCGGCTGAATTCTTTAACAGTTCAGGGCGGCATTTTCAGCAGGAAAGGAAGCCGGACCCTTATCTGTCACCAAAAATTGGCCGGACTTTAAAATCCTGACATTACTGCTTGTTTTGGATGGCCGGAACTGTCCGGAAACAGACTGTTAATTTTTTCCTGGAACTGGCTGAAAACTTGTCCGGGCCTGCATGAGCCTGCCACAGCTCACGTTAAAATTCCCTTCTTTATCTCTGCCTTTTAAAAATTAAACCGGCCGGACGCCGGGACGGTTCCGAACCGGCAGTCTCGCCGACCGGGGTGTCTCCGGCTGGTGACTTTTCGGTCCGCCTTTGCTAGAATGGAATATCTCCGGTGATCATTAATTTTTTTAATATAGCTGTTTTGTTTTATAAGTTGATAAATTAAATGAGTTTAAGCGCTGAATTAATATTATAAACTTAGGCCGAATA
This sequence comes from Deltaproteobacteria bacterium, assembly GCA_031264185.1. Lineage (GTDB taxonomy): Bacteria > Desulfobacterota > Desulfarculia > Adiutricales > Adiutricaceae > JAIROO01. The sequence continues at coordinate 22,616 of JAISEL010000110.1, read as the reverse complement.
GGGCTTTAGGTTTTGTTGACTTTTTTTGTAAACAAAATTATATCTTTTTCAGACAGCTGTCAGCTGCTGTCAGTGGACGGGGCTTCAATCTCAGGGAACAGCCGGGTGGTTCCTGATTTTTCTGGCTTATCCAAAGTTATTCTGGGAGAATTTATGAAAATATTTAATTTTCTGCTTTTGGTTCTGGTTTTGGCGGCCCTGAGCTTTCCGGCCCAGGCTCAGGCTGCCGGGGAGCTGGAAGCCATCAGGGCCAAAGGTAAAATCCGGGTGGCCGTCTTCAGCGACAAGCCGCCTTTCGGCTATGTGGACGAAAACGGCCTCAATCAGGGTTATGACATTTATCTGGCCAAAAAACTGGCCCAGGACCTTTTCGGGGCGCCGGATAAGGTGGAGTTTGTCCTGGTGGAAGCTGCCAGCCGGATTGAGGTCCTGGAGGCCAACAAGGCCGATGTGGTCCTGGCCAATTTTACGGTCACCCCCGAACGGGCCAGGCAGGTGGATTTCGCCAAACCCTATATGAAAGTGGCCTTGGGAGTAACTTCCCCCAAGTCGGCTCCCATTACTGACGTGGCTCAGCTCAGAGGCCAGACCCTGATTGTCAACAAAGGCACCACGGCGGATTTTTATTTCAGCCAAAACCATCCGGAGATCAAGCTTCTGAAGTTCGACCAGAATACCGAAGCCTTTAACGCTTTAAGGGACGGGCGGGCTGCGGCTCTGGCCCACGACAACACCCTTCTTTTTGCCTGGGTGGTGGAAAACAGCTCTTTTGTCACCGGAATCGAGTTTTTGGGCAGTGAAGACACCATAGCCCCGGCAGTAAAAAAGGGCCGGGCCGAGCTTTTGACCTGGCTGAACGAAGAAATTGCCAGACTGACGGAAGCCAAATTTTTCCAGGAAGCCTATCAGGCCACCTTAGGTCCGGCTTTCGGCGGCACGGTGGATCCCAAATCCGTCCTTATTGATGAATTGAAATAGGCCCGAAGGATTTTTGTCTGGAGAATTAATTGGATTTTGAATTCATTACAGCCAGGGCCCCGCTGTTCGGTCAGGCGGCCAGGCTGACAGTGACCCTGGCTTTCTGGGGAATCATTTTTTCCTCCGCTGTGGGGCTGGTCTGCGCGGTCATCCGTTTTTACCGGGTGCCTTTGCTCCGGCAGGCGGCGGCGGGCTATATTGAACTGGCCCGCAATACCCCCCTCATAGTCCAGCTTTTTTTTCTCTATTTCGGGCTGCCGCGCCTGGGAGTTGTTTGGGACGGGGAGACCTGCGCGATTGCGGGACTGACTTTTTTGGGCGGCGGGTATTTGGCCGAGGCCTTCCGGGGAGGCCTTTCGGCGGTGGGCCGAGGGCAGATTGAGGCCGGGCTTTCCATAGGCCTTAACCGTTTCCAGCTTTTGCGGTATGTCATAATCCCCCAGGCTCTGGCTGTGGCTTTGCCGGCCATAAGCGCTGCGGTCATTTTTCTCATGAAAGAGACTTCCGTCTTCAGCATCGTGGCTCTCCCGGATCTGATGTATGTGGCCAAAGACCTCCTGAAAGAGGGCTACAGCGGGGAAAGCAATCTTATGTTAGTCGCCTCCTATCTGGTGGTTATCCTGCCTGTATCCCTGGCTTTCGGCTATTGGGAGAGGAGGCTGCGTTTTGCTGGATTCGGCTCTTAGTATTTTCCGGACGGGCCGCAATCTGGCCCGTCTGATGGAGGGTCTGGGCATTACCCTGCAGATTTCCGCAGCGGCGGTGGGACTGTCTTTACTGCTGGGCATTCCGGCGGGTTTACTCATGGCCGGCCGCAGACCCCTGATTCCCAAGCTGCTGAGACTGTATCTGGAAATTATCAGGGTTATGCCGATTCTGGTATTATTGTTTCTGTTTTACTACAGTCTCAGCCGGTTTCTGAATATAAATCTCTCAGCCATGACCGTGTCTGTTCTGGTTTTCACTCTCTGGGGCACGGCGGAAATGAGCGATTTAGTTCGCGGGGCAGTATCGTCTCTGCCGCGCCATCAGTGGGAAAGCGGCCGGGCCTTGGGCTTGAACGAAATGCAGGTCAGCTTATACGTGGTCTTCCCTCAGATTGTCCGCCGGCTTCTGCCGGGGATCATCAATCTGACCACGCGCATGATTAAGACCACGCCCTTTGTTTTTTTCATCAACCTCCCTGATTTACTGAAAGTGGGGCAGCAGATAGTCGAAGTGTCCGGCATCCGGAATCCTTTGAGTTCAGTCTGGGTTTACGGTTTTATTTTTGCGGTCTATTTTGCGATTTGTTATCCCATCTCGCTGCTCTCCAGATATCTGGAGCTCAGGTGGCAAAGCTAGCGGGCTGTTCGGAATACCGGCCGGCTGAATATTCTGGGATTTTTATGGTGAACAGTCAGGAAATTCTGAAAATTAAGGATCTGGAAAAAAGCTTTGACGGGGTGCCGGTCTTAAACCGTCTGACCCTGACCGTTAAGCGCGGAGAAGTTCTGGTGGTCATCGGGCCTTCCGGCTGCGGCAAGAGCACTTTATTAAGGTGCTTAAACGGTCTGGAACCGGTCAACGGCGGCCAGATTGTCTTTGAAGGTCAAATATTAACCAGTTTCCAGACCAGCTGGAGCAGAGTCCGCCAGCGTATAGGCATGGTCTTCCAGAATTATGAGCTTTTTCCCCACTTCAATGTTCTGGAAAATATCCTTTTAGGCCCCGTCCGGGTGCAGGGCCGCAAAAAATCCGAAGCTTTGGAGAAGGCGGAGTTTTGGCTGAACCGGGTCGGACTGTGGGATCGCCGGGAATCTTTTCCCCGGCAGCTGTCCGGGGGCCAGAAGCAGCGGGTGGCTATTGTGCGGGCCCTGGCCATGGATCCGGAGATTATGCTGTTTGACGAGGTGACCGCTTCCCTGGATCCTGAGATGGTCCGGGAAGTGCTGGACGTTATCCTCAATCTGGCCAAAGAAGGCCTGACCATGATTATTGTGACCCACGAGATGGCCTTCGCCCGGGCCGTGGCGGATCGGATAATTTTTATTGATCAGGGAGTCATTGTGGAAGATTCCCCGCCGGAGACATTTTTTGAAAATCCGGCCACTGACCGGGCCCGCCGCTTCTTAAACATCTTCCAGTTCGACGGAGTCCAGCGGGGTTCCAGGGGAACCGGCCCCAAAACTGTCCCGGTCCGGCTTTAGGCCATGAAGACTAAGCCGAGCCGGTCATCCGTCTCTCCGCCTTCCATCAGCATGCGCGATATTGCTCGCGAATTGGAAATTGCCGGTATCAATAAAAAATTGTCTGTAATTGCAACCGAAATAACAGGTCTTAAGAAAGACGCAGCTGGTCTTGATGCAAAAACAGACAGGCTTGAAATAAGGCTTAAAAGCGAGTTCAGTTTAAAATTGAACAAGCATGGAAGCGGGTTTGATTCCAAAATTGAAGCTTTAAGTAAGGACTTTGAAATATTTAAATTTGAAATAGAAGATGAAATAAAAGCCGCAGGCACATGGAAAAATCAGATTACAATCATTATTTTAATTACTTTTGTTTGTCTTTTAGTCTCTTTTTTGGTTAAAGTGTTATTTCAGCTCTTAATATAAAGCTTATTGGCGCTTATTTTCATGGTAAAATCATAACCATAAAGTAACTGATGCGGCAGCTGTTACATCGTCCGTTTTTAGTCGCCTTTTGCCCAAAGACCCCGGCGCTCTATTTTGAGACGGTATCATAATCGAAACCTTTAATTCCTTAGGCCGGCCTTAACCGGACAGTACTGCCTTCAGACGGCCGTAAAAGCGCAGGAGGAAGACCAAGGGCTGCAGGAAGTGTACAGACGAAATAATGCATAAGGAGTTCGGACGGATCAGCCTGATGGAACGTCTGCCCGGATACCCGTGAACGAAGCCGTCAAGTCATGGCCAGGAAGCCGGATGCTGGAAATCCGCTTGTCCGGTTTGACTAGAGCCGGCCGGAAACGGGACGCAGGCTGCCGCGCCAGCCGGCTGCTCTGCTGTTACCGTTTCACGGAACTGCAGATTAGTGTTTTTAAGGTTTGTTGCTTTTTGGTAAGGCCGGGTGTTTATTCTCTCCCCGGTTCGGGCAGAAGCGCTTTTAATTCCGGAAATTTACCGGTCAGCTGGGCTCTGATTTCACTCATGGCCGGCTCATTGGGCGTTCCGGCCGCCAGCTTCAAGAAACCGGCCAGGTCGGCCAGATAATATTTGACCATTATGCCGGTTAAGTCGGACGAGACAAGCTTGTGCATAAACTCCGCGACAATAGGGCTGGGGCTGCGGCTGCGGCCCAGACCCTCAATGACGGCAAAGGCCGAGTTTAAGTAGAGCTTAATCTCTTCGTAACTGTCCCCGGCCGCCGGACGGGGCATGAGCTCTAAAATTTCCATGGCCTTATTGAGCTGCTCATGGCGGACTAAAGCTGTGATGAGCCGGAAGACGGCTTTTCTCTGGCTGATTTTGACCGCTGAAAGTTTTCGGGACGGCAGACCCAGCAGAGTTTCCAGCCAGTAATAACTGTTATCGGTGGACGGAGCCTGACCGGTCAGGGTGGCATCGCTTTTGGGGCCCTGACGCCTGGGTCTGGGTGGGCGGGCCAGTTTAAATTTAGCGAAAAACTGGCCGGCTTCAGCATAGCCCCGGCTTACTGTCTCCAGTGCCTCGGCGTAATAGGGCAGAAGACGGAGGTCAGCGCCTCTGGCGGCTAATTTCTGGATATAAGGATCGACCTGGGAGATTTTGCGGCCGCTTATCAGTTTTTTTATGATCATAAGAGTAATTTCAGCCTCAGCCTGTCCGGCCCCGTCTTCGGCCGATGAATCCAGATTATTTAAAACGGTCAGGGCATCGTCAAATAAATCCAAAGCCAGTAATCCGGCCGCCATAACGGTTAGGGGCCTATAGGCCGCCGGAGGCCGGTCCGGACAACCCGGAGCCCCTAAAATCCGGCCCAGAAGATCCCTGGCCAAAAGGAGCTGATTGTCTTTCAGGCAGAGGATCATAGCTAAAAGGGCCGTCTGGCCGAACAGAACAGCCAAAGGCGCCGTTCGGGGAGCACAGGATTCCTTAAGAAGTTCCGAAAGTTCCCCCAGATGCAGCAGAACGCCTTCCAGCCGGCCGCCGGAGGCCTCAAAAGAGGCTGAGGCCGCCAGAGCCCGGGCCAGATACAAGGCCGTGGCCGGGTCTTTTTGGCGTAATGACTTTAATGTATCCAGACGTTCAAGAGCCTGGGCTGTTTTTTCCAGAACCAGGTCGTGCTTCAAAAGAACCAGTTCCAGTTGGGCTTTGACGGCAGTTAAGTTTTTTACTGCGGCCAGAGCGTCAATTCTTTGGACCAGATCAAAAAATTTATCGAATTCGCTTATTTCAAGATACCAGCCTAAAATTTTGACTCCCGCGTCGCCCCACAGGACCGAAAATTCATCCTGACGGTTTAGCCCCATTGAATCCAGGGCGTTTAAGTACATTTCCGTCTCCGGCCAGAGAGCTTCCTCAGCCAGGTGAGCGAAAAGATTTTTTAAAGCGGCGGCGAATCTGGGCTTAAAATCAGGCTCGGCTGCCCTTAAACCGGTCAGACCCCGGAAAACTTTCAAAACCAGACTCCGCATTTCAGGGGTGACGGGAACAGCTAAAAGGCGCATGGCCGCCTGGGATTTTATCTGCTGAACGGCCGGGGAAGGCTCGGCTTTTAATATGAGATCGTAAATTTCCGAGGCTTCATCGATCCGTCCGGCTCTGGCCAGGGCCTGGAGGCAGACGGTATAAGCCTCAATGAGACAGTCCCTGTACCTGAATTCCACCGGTTCGTTTTCATACTTGAAGCAGAGTTTAAAGCTCTCCTCGAACCGGCCGTGAGCGGCGTAGAGCATAATCATGCTCCCGGTGCCTGAGATCTTCTGGTCTTTAAAGTCCGTTTCAGCCCCTAGGCTCATGAGCTGGGCATAAAGTTTTTTGGCTTTGGCCAGACTGGAGCCGGTGCTGGCCAGACTGAGCAGAGAGACAATAGCCCGGGCCCGGAGGCCGGTAATTTCCGGACTGGGGGGCAGGGCCATCAGGGCGTTAAAAAATTCTTCCGCTTCCGGCCTGGCCAGAATGCCGACTAAAGCCTCCACTACGGTTAAAAGCATTCTGGCCCGGATTTCCCGGTGAGCTGCACAGTCGGGAAGGATATCCAGGGTCTGATTGAGTTTTTTTAATGCCTCAAAATCCCTGTCCAGAATCATAAGTTCGGCCAGTTTTTCGGCCGACAGGGCCAGAAGGCTGCCGGCCATGTCCGGGTCCGGTATCCGGCGGAAGAGATTGTCCAGATGGGACAGGCTCCGGTCTTCAGAGTTTTCTCCCAGTTCGGCCGGATTTTTCAGGGGTCTGGTGACCACAGTCAGCTGGGAGACCGGGCCGACGGTTTTGGGAACCAGCTCGGAGACTTTAACCGCCGCCTCTTCCCCCGGCCTGGGGGGCACGGCCTGGACTAAGGTCAGGGTTGTATCCAGGGCGGCCGGAAACTGGGCCGATAAAAGCTCCAGAAAGGATCCGTAAACAAGTTCGGCTTTGGGCCGATCGGAGATTTTGGCGTAGTAGAGGATATACAGAAAATATAAAAAGGAAAAAATAGCCGCCGCATCCGGTGTGCCGTCCGGCGGGGGCATTTCCTTCAGGATTTCTTCGGCTTCCGCAGGCCTTGCCTGGTCAAAAAGAAATAAGACCAGTTCCAGCTGCAGACGGCGAAGGGCGGCCGCCGAAAGCTGCGTTCCCGGTCCGGGACTTTTCAGGTGCCGGCCGTAGATAAACATGGCCTCGGCCGGCAGCCCCGCTTTCAGATATAAAGCCAGCATAATCCGGCTGGTTTTTAAGAAAAGTTCCTCTTCACCCGGGGTCTTAATTTCGGCCATGGCTTCAAAAAGACTGCGGGCTTCCAACAGCTTCATGGCCATCAGGGAACGCAGTCTGGCCTCTTTCTGCCTTTTTAAGGCATCCCCGTCGGACAGGCTCAGGGTTTTCAGATCCAGACTGTTCACCTCTCCGGCAATTGTTAGAATCCGGCTGCGGAGCTGATGAATATCCGAAAGAGCATCGGTCATTTAAAACGAATCCAAAGGTCCGGTCCGGGCCTGTTCATCAGTCACCGGCTAAATTTTCCAGAAGCCGGGCGCTGGGGATAAAAAACAGTGCCCCGCTGACGGCCCGGCTGTATTCCAAAAGACGGTCGGAATTGCCGGGCGGGTCGCCTATGAACATATTTTCCAGCATTTTTCTGGTCGTGGAGAAAGTTCCGGCGTAGCCGATAAAATATGTCCCGTACTCACCCTTGGCCGGACTGGCAAAGGCGATGTTGGCCCGGACAATTTTTAATTCCCGGCCTTCCGGACCTTTTATGTTGGTGACCGCATTGTGGGCGTTGCCGGGCTTTTCTTCGTCCGTCAGCTCCCGGTCGGTAAATTTGCGGCGGCCGATGACTTTCTCCTGCTCTTCCACCGGCAGTTTCTGCCAGGCCTCCATATCGTGGAGGTACTTCTGGGTCATGGCGTAACTGCCGCCGGTGAAGTCGGGATCCTCCCGGCCGATAGCGGCAAACTCCAGCGCCTCGTCAGCCGGATTTTCCGTGCCGTCGACAAAACCGATGATGGCCCGGCTGTCCTGGTACCTGAAGCCGTGGGTTTCGTCAATGACCCTGACCGAGTCGCCCAGGTCGGAGCTTATATAGGAAGCCAGCTCAATAATGGCATCCATCTTTTTGGCTCTGAGATGAAAAAACAGATCGCCGGGAGTAGCCACGGCGGTGTGTTTTTCCCCTTTAATTTCCTGAAATTCATGAAGTTCCCGGGGAACGGGCTGCTCGGGAAAAAGGCCGGCCCAGGCTTGGGCCCCGAACCCCATGACGCAGCTTATTCCGCAGTCCGGACAGCGGTTTTTAAGGCTTCTGACTAAAGCCGGCAGAGCGCCTAAAAGCTCCCTGACCGGGCCTCTGGTCCGGGTATAGTCGGTGAGGCCGAAGATAATGAAGATAGCGTGTTCTCCGGGATGCTCGGTTACGTCTTGGGGTTTCACGGGCTCTCCTTTGGCGGAAAATAAAATATAGTTAAACATACTGGCCGGAAGGCCGGCTTACCAGAGACTGGGCAGGTTATTCTGGCCCTGGGCCTTTTTGAAATCTTTCAGCTGCTCCCCCAGCCACCTCAGGATGAGGCTCTTCCAGGTCCCGGCCAGGGGGCTCGGGGGCTTTTCGTGGTTTGGTTTATGGTCCTCGGAGAAAATCATGGCGTAGCGGTGGGTCAGGATATCCGAAGCCAGGACTCTGGCCGTCTGGATGCCCTCGGAAGGACCGGTTTTGGGAATTGTTCTGAAAACGCTGATGGCCTCATTTAGAAGATCTTTGGCCGTGTAGGCGGCTACCAGCAGACTGGCTGCCATGGCCCTGACTTCCTGGGCAGCCCTTAAATCACCTAAAGCGCTTAGATTGTTAAAAAAATTGCGGGCGATATCCATCTGGTCGGCGGCCAGGGCATAGTGAAGAAACTGGACGGCCGAAAAGCCTAAAGCCACAATGAGCTGACTGGCCTCAGGCGGTTCGGGACTCCCGCCAGATCCGGCCAGCTCGGGCCGTCCCAGGCAGCCGGCCAGTTCCCGGAATACTTCCGCCGCCTGGGTAAAAAAGCCTTTTTCAGCCATATAGCTGATAATGGGCTGGGCTGTCCAGGCTCTTAAGGGGACAGATGAGGCCGGGTTGGGCCAGTGGGCCATTTCCCGGAAGAGATCAAGGGCCTGGCCCAGCTTCTGACTGTTTAAATAATGTTCAATATAAGCTGAGGTGCCTTTGGCCTGAAAAGTTAAAATTTCGGGGCTGTCGCCTAAACTTAAAAGCTTATCATAGGCCGCTTTAGCCTCGATCGGGTGGCTGTTTCTTAAGTGTCCGGCGACCATACAGGCTAAGGTTTCCGAGGTGGCGGCCAGAATGTTTTCGTCACTTTCGGCTGACCAGTCGGAATCCAAAATAGCCTGAGCCAGATGAAGATTGCCGCATTTCGTTTCCAGCTGGGCTTTGTAGAGGCGAATGAGGCGGGTTAAGCGCTGCTCATAAACCCCAATCGGCGGGAGGTTTTTGTTGACTGAACGGTAAATGCGTTCGCCTTCCAGGCGTTCTTCATTGGAAGAGGCGCGGTTCAGAGCCCGAAGAAAGCTGGCCGCGTAGACCAGATACGGCAGGCGCAGTTCCTGGCTTGGTTCGGGGACAGGATTAAGGGATTTTATTAAGCTTAAGGCTTTGATCGGGTTGCCGGCAGAGACCTGAGCCGCAGCCAAAGACAGGGCAGCCAGGTTTTTTTCAAAAGCCAGTCCCGGATTAAGACCGGCCCGCCCGACTGAGTCATAGAGGCTCTGGGCCTCCAAAACGTCGCCTGCGGCCGCGTAATCGGTGGCCAGATTTAAAACAGCTCTGGCTGCCTCCGATTTAATCTGCGCTGACATGGTCAGTCCGGTCAGTTCCGGCAGCAGCTGTCTGGCGTCCGAGATCTGACCCAGAGAGCCTGAAACATCCATGAGGCGGACTAAACATCTGGCCTTGATGAGATTTTGTTCCCCGGAATTGTCCTGGACCAGAAAGATTTTCCGGAAGAGGCGGACGGCCTCCCGTAAGCTGCTCTGGGCCTGGACCAAAGAATCGGCGGTTTTGGCCATAAAACAGTTTAGAGCCTGTTCCAAATGCTGGTCAAAACTCTCCAGCGGATTGACCGGTCTGGAGTTGGCGCTGGCAGTCATCTTACCTCAAAACAGCTTCTTTTAGTCCGGGTCAAAAAACAGCCCAGAGTCCGGCCGGACACTAATGAAGTCCATTACAGTTAATTCCGGGCTAAAATTACCATAAAATCTTGAGGTCTGTAAACCAAAAAGTAATATAAGCCAGACTGTAAAATTATCTGTCTAACGCCCGGAGGTTTTTATTTTTTTTATTTTTTCGGCCGCCTTTTCCAAGCCCAGGGTCAGGGGGAATAAAAAAAGCCCGGCCGCAAAACCGGCCAGGATATTAATAATCCAGGGCCACACAGGCAGGCTTTCTTCCAGAGCGCGGGATACTGACAGGCCGTGGGCCAGAATGCCGCCGCCGACCATAAACATAGCCGCCGTGCCGGTTAAAGTCAGAAGTTTCATAAGTTTGGGCGAGGCTAAGATTAAAAATTTGCCCAGACCGAAACCAAACCGGCCGGGGCCGCGCTTTTTGGCCAGCCAGAAACCTATGTCGTCCAGTTTAACAATCAGGGCCACGAGCCCGTAAACCCCGAAGGTGATCAATAAACCGACTGAAACCAGAATAGCCGCCCTTAAAGCCAGGGATATATCCAAGGGTATGGAGCCTAAGGCAATGACAATTATCTCGGTCGACAGAACAAAATCGGTCCGGACGGCCCCGGAGATCTTTTTCTTCTCCATTATTTCCAGGGCCCGGTGGTCGGCCGGAGGTTCGGAGACCGGCCCGGCCAGGAGCTTTTCGACCGCCTCTTCCGGTAAAGCCTGGCTCGGGTGAGGCCTACGGCCGGACAGAAGATTAAAGACTTTCCCGCCGCCTTCGGCGCAGAGATAGGCCCCGCCCAGCATCAGAAGCGGATTAATGAGCCAGGGGGCCAGAAAACTCAAAGCCAGGGCCCCTGGAATTAAAAAGAGCTTATTTAAAAGGGAACCCCTGGCCACGCTGATTACAACCGGCAGTTCCCGCTGAGCCCGGACCCCAAAAACCTGCTGGGCGGTCAGAGCCAGATCGTCGCCTAAGACTCCGGCGGTTTTGCGGACCGTCGCTTTAGTCAGCACGGCCACGTCGTCCAGAACCGTACTGATATCGTCCAGCAGGGCCAGAAGGGTAAAACCGGCCATATTTATGTCCTTATCAGGCTGTCTCTAAGGTAATCAGGCTTATTTCCGGCCAGGAAAAGAGTCTGAAAGGCACCCCGACCGAGGCCAGGCCGCAGCTGACATTGAGCCAGCCCCGCTCAATGGGGTACAGACCGGCCGTGTATTTGTAAAAGAAGGCCGCCAGATTTTTCCGGTGGTCGAAACCCGGAAAAGAATACTGGCCCCCGTGGGTATGGCCGGCTAAATAGAGATCAAAGCCTGCCCGAACGGCCTGATGGACGCCTTCGGGCCGGTGGTTCAAGAGGATCTTAAAATCACCGGCTCTTTTGGCCGGGCCCCGGACCGGACCGAAGTCAAGAAGATCCGGATCGGTCCGGGAATTTTGGCTTTTGGAAAACATCCTGTGGTAGCGGTCGTCTAAGCCGGTTAAGGATAAAGGCAGGCCCGGAAAATTATAACGGCTGTCAACCAGCATATTAAGGCCCATGCCGTTTAAAATCCTGGTTATCCGGGCCGGATCCACAAAATGGTCGTGATTGCCTAAAATGCCCCAGACACCGAACGGCACATCCGAGAGCTGATTTTTAAAAGGCTTTTCAAACAAAGCCGCGTTATTGGGACTGCGGTCCACCAGATCCCCGGTCAGGACAGCCAGATCCGGTTTTTCGGCCCGGGCTGCGGCCATGGCCGCTTCCAGCTCTTTCTGGGTTGACCACAGACCGATATGGATATCCGAAAGATGAGCTATCCGGAAACCGCGTAAGGCCCGGGGCAGATTGGGCACAGCCAGGGTTATCCGCCGGACCGAGGGGTAACAGTACTGGCGGAAGACGGCATATCCGCTGAAGCCGATCAGGCCGAAAAAGCTGACCCGGGCCGTTGTTTTCATAAAATCCCGTCTGGAGATACCGTCAGAGACGGCTCTGCCGGGCCGATCAGGATCAGATATTCTGGCTTTCAGAGCCTTGACCGCCCGGCGGCCCAGCAGAAGGAGAGGCCAGAGCAGAAAAAGGGCCGCCCGGAGGGGCAGAATAAAAAAGGCGTGGAGAGCCTGCCAGGAGATGGCCGGCCGGGCCACCCAGGCTAAAAACGTCCCCCCGAACTCGCCGACGTAGCGCCAGTAGTATAAAGTGGCTATCCATTCAATGTTAAAAAGAATGAAAATGACGGTTACTGCTCTTCTGTAGAGAAGTTTCTGAAATTGGCTCTGCCAGAGGCGCCAGGCCACGATCTGAGCCAGCATGAGGAGGAAAGCCAGAAGAACGAATCTAGAACTACTGAACATTAATTCTATTTATCTCCGTAATGAATTTAGTAGGCGTGTATTATTTATAAATGACTGAATGCTGCCTGACTGATATGTCAAAAAATTAAGTTTGAGAAACTTAAGAATATATTAGCTCAGTTCGCTAATTATAGACATATTCTCGGAAAAACTCAAGTTATTTTTCTCACGCAACCAGACCCCGATTTGACGGCAGTCCCTTATATTGGGCCGGTGGCAGTAATGCCACAAGATAGGCTCTTTACGGCTCATCGGGCTTGTGGGATAATTAATTCGAAGGTCTTTTAAAGACAAATTAAAACTGGCTGATCTCCTATGTCTTTTCCGGTTCCCCCCAAGGCTGAACTGTGGGCTTTAGTTGACTGCAACGCTTTCTACTGCTCCTGCGAAAGGCTTTTCAGGCCGGATTTAAAGGATAAGCCGGTGGCCGTCCTGTCCAATAACGACGGCTGCCTGGTGGCCTTAAGTCCGGAGACTAAGGCTCTGGGCTTTAAAGGCGGTCAGCCTTATTTTCAGCAGGCCCTGAAACTTAAACAGAGCGGGGTGGCTGTTTTTTCCTCCAATTACAGCCTGTACGGTGACATATCCCGCCGGGTCATGACCTGTTTGGAGTCAGTGGTGCCGGATGTCGGCCAGTATTCCATTGACGAAGCTTTTATTCCTTTAGCCGGGTCAGCGGCCGCCGATCCTTTAGCCGTCGGCTGGGAATTGTGCCGCCGGGTCATGACCTGGGTGGGCATGCCGGTCAGGGTCGGCATAGGCCCTACCAGGACCATAGCCAAACTGGCCAGCCACTGGGCCAAAAAAATGGGCCGGGTTTTTCGGCTTGAGGCGGACTCAGGGGAGTACGGGGATATTTTAGCCCAGACACAGGTTTCCGATGTCTGGGGCATCGGCCGGGGCCTTTCGGAAAAATTAAACAAAACAGGTATCTTTTCGGCTCTGGAATTAAGCCGCCTACGCCCGGCCGCAGCTAAAAAATTACTGACCGTCAGAGGCCTGAAAACGGTTCTGGAATTAAACGGCACCCAGGCCATTGACGGTGACTTTACGCCCGTTCACCCTAAATCGTTTGTTTCCAGCCGCAGTTTCGGCCGGAAAGTGGAGACAATTGAGCCCTTGTCCGAGGCTTTAGCCGGCCACGCCGCCAGCATTGGCGCTAAACTAAGGGCCGCCGAAACGGTGGCTGCCGTTGTGTCGGTCTTTATCGGCACGGCCCATTATGCTGACAGGCCTTTTCAGACAGGGGCCACTGTTCTGGTGCCAGAGGCCACTGACTATACTCCGCGCCTGATGGAAGCCGTCCGGAAAGCTTTGAAGAGCTGCTTCAGGCCGGGTTTCAAATATGCCCGGGCCGGGGTCATGGCCTTTGATTTGAGACCCAAAACCGGGCCGGAAGAAATAAGCCTTTCAGGTCCGCCGACGGACCGGAATCCGGCCCCCAACCGGCCGGACAGTTTAATGGCCGCCTTAGACCGGATAAATCACCGCTACGGCCGGGAGACGGTCCGGTTTTCAGCCCAGGGACAGCCGGAGGCTGACTGGCGGATGAAAAGGGAAAAGCTGTCGGAAATATCGACGACTGACTGGGGCGGACTGCCCAGAGTCAGGGTTTAGCCGGAACCGAATTTAAAGATCAGATCTTCCGGACGACATAGGTCACCACGCCCCAGACAGCCGTATCTTCCCGGCCGGTTATGTCAATGGACGGATAATGGTCATTTTCCGGCACTAAGTAGATTTTTTTGTCTTTAATCCTGAGCCTTTTTACCGTCAGTTCTCCGTCCCAGGCCGCTACCACGACCCTGCCGCTGACCGCCGGAACGGATCTGTCAACTACCAGCAGATCGCCGTCGGCAATGCCGGCTCCCAGCATGGAAGTGCCGCTGACCCTTAAAAAAAACGTGGCCGGCGGATTTTTGACCATGAGCTTATGGAGATCTAAAAAATCTTCAATATAGTCTTCGGCCGGTGACGGAAAACCGGCGCTGACGGCGTGGAGATACAGAGGTGCGGACTGCGGCCGGCCGGTCTCAACTGAGGCAGGCCGGACGACGCCCGGGGTAATTTTGGTATTTTCGCTTTTGTCCATAAGAATGCCGGATATTTGGATATTTTGTCAGCCAAAGCTATGGCCTGCTGATTTAACAGCCGATTATAGAGCAGATGGACGCGGAAGAGGAGCCTTAAAAAAGGCCCCCAGAGCAGGGCTTCTCTGGGGGTCTGGTTAAACAGTGAATTAGGCTAAAGGCAAATAGCGCAGTCGGTTCTATTTTCAGGGTGCCGACGGGAAAAATCCCGTCGGCTTTATATATATCCATTCCCCAACAAGAGCTTAAGGAGGGGCTGGAGTTTGAAGGACTCCGGCATAAACTGGCCGGAGAGTTTCAGCTGGTCCGGCTGGGAGCTCTGGCCTCAGCCGGACTTGAACCGCCTTTAAGGCTCCGGATGACCCGGGGCCAGCTAATACGGCCCTGACCGGGTTTAACCCCCCGGTCTTTTGGATCCAAAAAGTCGTCACTTTGGACCCAAACCAAAAACTAAAACTATATTTTAAGTAACAGGCCTGAAAGCAGCAGGACCGTTAAGGGTAAAAAGTTTGGCTGAACCGCAAATATTTCAGGTCCGGCCTAAAGATATTTAAATTTAAGGCTTACGGCGGAAAGTCCGCCTGCAAATAAGAAACAGAAAAGAACAAAAGACAGAAAAGAAAGATTAAGACGATCTGTATCCGGTCTAAAAATACCGGAGATATTTATGAAATCACAGCGCCCCGGAGGGCTTTGAAAGTGGGCGTCAAGGGAACGGCAGAAAGTTGAGCCGCATACCAGAACAAATTGTGAAGGTTAAGACCCCCGGCCTGAGCTCGCTAACGTTTCCGTAAATAAACCCCCCATAATACCCGGTCCGGGCTGGGTGACTGAATCCGCTCCCGGGGACCGCTGTCTTAAGATTTAATTATAAACTAACAAATGTTAGTTCAAAAATCTGCTCTCCTCTTCAGAAAAGCTGATCAAAAATATCTTAAATCTTTAATCCGAACACAGCAAAAAATATATAATTTACTAAAAAAATGGCATAACATATTATCTTAAAGCTAAATCTTAGTCCGGGCCGAAGGCCTCAGAACTTGGAGTCCATTATACCAAAAAAAACGGATGTTCGTATAGAAATTTTAAGTTTTTTTTTGGTCAAACTAAAATTTTTCCCTGGCTTGGCCATAAAAATACAACATCTGCAGCCTAAGCATAAAATATTAGGTCATATATTGAAAAAATAAATTTGTAAAATTTTTTTCATTGTCTAAAGAAAGTTAGTTTACTGATAAAATGCCATAAAGAATCATTTAGGACTCTTAAATAGATTTTTTACATATAAAGATTAACATTAATGAATTTATAATAAAAAAAGCTGTATTAGTGATAATTATCCGCCTGCGGCTCAGATCGGCAGGTCTCAGCTTTCAGATGTTTTCTCCGGGATGTCTGCGGGAAAAATGCCCGCCATAAAATCCGCCCCGAAAATCTTTTTATTATACTGCAAATAAAAGCAATTTTCAATAATTTTAAAATACTTCAAATTTGAAATTTATAATAGGAAATAAAGCAAATTAAAAAAAATTTTCAGGCGTTAAAATTTTCCGTCTGTTATTTAGAGCAGAAACTATGCCCAAATTAGCCGTATATTGTGAGTATCATGGATTATCAGGCCACCCAAAATCAAAGTTTTGCGTTAATCTGAAAATTACATTTCAAATTCTAATCTTGACAATTAAAAGATTGTTTTGAGAAAATGGATTAGGGCAGATATTCGGCGGGTCTTCGCTTACCAGCTGCATTTGGCTTTTGGCTACCTCTGCTGAATAGCCCTGTCGCCGGCTGCCGGCGACCGTCCTTTTTTGGCTGGCTGTCCGGCCGCCCGAAGGACGTATTGAACACATTCCGACAGGACTGCGCTGATGCTCCTTGTGTTTTACGGCTTTCCCCATCGCACGGACCACAGATATTCCTTTTTGTGGTAATCCATTTGCTGACATGATGGTAAAATAGCCTTTTTCAGGGGCCCGAAATTATGGCGCATTGAAAGGGTACGCAATGAAACTTGGAACCAAATTAATTTTGGGTTTTATAGCGGTCTGTGCAATTTTTATCATCGTTGGTGGTTTCGTTGTTTTCGCCATGAGGGGAGTCAACAATGACATCAGAGATCTGGATGAAAATATCATGCCCAGCGACAATATGATTGCCAATCTGCAGTACAATATAGCTATGGAAGCGCTTTATGTCTCAGAATACAGCGCGGCCAGCACCCGGGAAAACTGGACTGAACTTGAAAAGCACTCCAAACGCAACGATAACTATATTGTTTCTTTGAAACAGGTGACCCAGAACGGTCTGTTCGACAAACAGACTCAGGCTAAAGATCAGTCCAATCAGATGGAACGCCTTTACTCCGAATTTAAGTCTTTAGTCGATAGTATTCCGGCGGCCACGGCCGGTATGGCAGAGGCCAGGGCTGGGCTCAGCAAGGACTATGCCCAGTATAAAGGGAACATTGTCAATTTCCGGAAATCAGCCGTGGAAGAGTTTAAGAATTTCATGGACAGTAATCATGGCGCTGCGGCCAGCGACGGCAGTTTTGCCATGGTTGATACAGCTTATGATCTGGAGACCGAATCCGCCGAGATCATGGTGGCTATGCTCAGAGCCCTGGACTCCAAAGATGCTGCTTTTTTTGACCAGGCGATCGCTTTGACCAACGAAGCGGTCAATGATATCAATGCGATACTGCAAAAACCGGTTACCCAGTCCCAAAAACAGATCCTGAACGATATAAGCGCTCAGGCTAAAAACTTTCAGTCTAAACTGATTAGCATGAAAGATCGTTTGACTTCATTTCTGGCTGACCGGACCAGGACAGACGCCTCCATGAGGACTATTCTTGATGTTATAGAAAAATTAAGCGACGCTACGTCGGCTATGACCGGCGATTTCGCCGCCGAGGCCGTGGGCGCTCTGGAACGGGCAATTTATATCATGGTTATCGGCGTTACTGTTGGTCTGGTGGTCAGCTTAATTCTGTCATTTTTCCTGACGAGGAGCATCACCGGACCAATTGCCGAAGTTATCCTGGTTCTGTCCGACGGGGCTCAGGAAGTCGATTCGGCCTCAGGCGAACTGTCTTCTTCGTCCAACACTTTGGCCGAGGGAGCTACGGAAAATGCGGCTTCCCTGGAGGAGACAAGTGCGGCGCTTGAACAGCTTTCGTCTATGACGAAAAGAAACGCCGATAACGCGGTCGAAGCCAATTCCCTCATGGCGCAGGCCACCGAGGCCGTCTCCAAGGCCGAGAGCTCCATGGTTAACGTTATTCAGGCCATGGACCATATCGCGACCTCCGGTAATGAAATCGGGAAGATCATAAAAACGATTGACGAGATTGCCTTTCAGACGAATTTACTGGCCTTGAACGCGGCTGTGGAAGCGGCCCGGGCCGGAGAGGCCGGCGCCGGATTTGCCGTGGTGGCCGACGAAGTCAGAAATCTGGCCATAAGAAGCGCCGAAGCGGCCAAAAACACGGCCGATTTAATCGCCGCCACCATCTCCAACATCAATTCGGGTTCGGAAATGGTTAATTTCACGTCCGAAAATTTCCACTCCGTGGCCAATACCTCCGCCAAAGTTGCTCAGTTAGTCTCCGAGGTGGCCGAAGCCTCCCGGGAACAGTCCCAGGGCATTAACCAGATCACCACGGCTATGACCCAGATGGACAAAGTCACTCAGTCCAACGCCGCCTCGGCCGAGGAAGCGGCCAGCGCGGCTTCCAATCTCTCAGTTCAGGCCGGCAACTTAATGAACGGGATTTCTAAAATCACCTTGCTGGTCCACGGAAATTCCGGCGGCAGCACCATCCTGCCTTCGCCGCCCAAACCCAGGCCGGAAAAAATAAAAACGGCCCCGGCCTCGGTCAGGTCAGCCAGTCATAATGCCCTGCCGATGGAAGACGATGATTTTGATTTTTAACCCGATCAGACAGTCCGGCGGCCTTTGGCCGCCGGAAAAGATGAGGCAATTTTTATTTTTTGGGGTAGAATAGTCTCCTGACTGACAGGAGATGCCCATGAATCCGAGAAGGACGTATTTAGACGGCCAATGGTATCCGGCCACAGCCGAAAAGATAGGCGCCGAGATTCAGGGCTGGGCTGATTATATAAATCAAAAGCCCTGTCCGGCCGGTCAGGTGGCTGCGGTCATAGTTCCCCATGCCGGTTGGTGTTTTTCAGGAAAGCTTGCGGCCCGAACTTTGGCCCGGGCCGCACTGAACTTAAAAAAACCGCCTGATTTGACCGTGGTTTTAGGCGGTCATCTGCCGGCCGGCAATCAGGTCGTCGGCTACGGCGAAGAGGCCTGGGCGACGCCTCTTGGGCCTTTTTTAATGGATCCGGCCAATAATGACCGATTGGGAGGTTCTTTAAAACCCTTTATCTGGTCCGGTCCGACTGACGATAATACTATTGAAGTCCTTCTGCCTCTGGTCAAGTATTACTTTCCCCGGACTAAACTTTGGGCGCTGAGAGTTCCGCCCTCGGAAACTGCCGTTTTATTGGGACGGACTCTGGCCGCTTTAATCCAGAACTCCGAAGAAAAAATATTAATAGTCGCCTCGACCGATCTGACCCACTACGGCCGGGCTTACGGATTTGCCCCGGCCGGCTCCGGACCGGAAGGCGAAAAATTTCGGCAGCAAAACGACCGGTCTTTTATCGAAGCCTCCTTAGCCCTGGATACCGACCTGATGCTTAAAACCGGCCGCCAAAACCGAGCCGCCTGTTCGGCGGGTGCGGCAATGGCGGCAGTCAGGGCCGTATCATTATTGGGGGGCCTGGGCTGGGAAGTGGACAGTTACGGCAGCAGCGACATCATGCCAGGACCCCAATGCGTTGGCTACGCCGGACTTGAGTTTACCCGGCCGTAAAGTTTTTGGTTTTACGTAAGTATTTTTGGCCGGGGTTAATTAACTCCGGCCGGGCTTTATCCGGGATTTTAGCTGAACCGTCCGAAATGAGTTTTGTTTGCTGGCTCACCGCTCAGAAAATTTTCCATATCAATTTATATGCCATGAACGTCTGCAGAGACTTGATATTTTATATGAGAAAATTGTCTTTTAAGTGAAGATGTTAATAATTATATTATTGGTATTTATGATAATTTTAACCGAAAATAAATTTATAATAGAAAATAATATGATAATAGGCATAAAATCATTTGATTTTATCTCATTAAAATTGAATTAAAATATTAAAATTATATTTATAACTATTTATCTTTATATTACTTAGCTTATATATAAACTGATTATTTATCTATTTTTCATAATAAAAATAATTACTAAATTTTTAGATATAAAATATATTTTTATTTGAATTAAATATAATTTTTGCAATGAAAGTGACCTATTAATAGCAATAAATATAGTTATAGCGAGTTATATGAGTTTATATTAGTGTATTTAGTGATCTGAATGCTTTTAGCCGGGCTAAACGAATCAACCGGTTGTTTAATCCTGTTTAGTTTCAAAATTAAATTCCTAAAAATCCGAAATTATCTGTTGACATGATCGGGGCTCAATGATAGTATCTATAAACATAACTTTAACGTACAAAAAAAGGTAAAACATCGAAAAATTCGGTAATGTTCTTCATTTATGTTATGGCGGGCCTCCTTTCCGCTCTGACAGAGGCAGAGGCTGTCCGGGGTTAAGGTGCTCCGGCTATTTTTTCGGTCTCAGTCCGGGATCGGAAAGCACGGCTCTGGCGATATAAAGCCGAGAGCCTGTCGGGAGTTTTATTTTACAGCCAAAGATAAAGCTGAAGCGGCTTTTTTAGAGGTCAGCCAATGAACAGGCGGTCAGAAAGACAGATTTTTACCCAATACCGGCTGTTTATAATGCTCGTGGCTTCAGGTTTGTTCATTGTTTTTCTCTCCGTTTCTGAAATTGAGGCCCAGTCACCGCGTCCGGGACGTCCTTCCGGAGTTCCCGACATAGGTTCTGTCACCAGGCAGTCCCAGCCCATGAGGCCGATCAAACCTTCGCCTGGGTAAGAGCCCGTCCTTTTTCAAAAAGATCCGTTCATTCCAGCTGAAATTGAGAACGGCGGGACAGTCTTTGTTTCGGATTTTACAGTCACCTATGAACTCGTCCGGGGCATTAAGGCCGAGGATGTTCAGGCTGTGCTGGCTCCTTACAAAGGTCGGCATCTGACCGTAATACAGCTTCGGGCAGCGGCGGCTGAGGTTACAGAATTCTTCCGGAATAAGGGCTACCCGATTGCTAGGACTTTGATCCCAGAGCAGAACGTAGAAAAAGGCGTGGTCCGACTGGAGACGGTGCCGGGTCAAAAGCGCTGACCGGCTTTTAAGAAAAGCAATCACAGGCTACAGAAAGCATTGGTGTTACGGGCATTCGGCGGCAGGTTCGGCTGAAAGACCATGGCGGGTGCGGTTTTGGCAAAGTGACGGTTGGGCTCGGTTTCTGTGTTCGGAACTTTAAAGAATCCAGAGGGGAAAACAGTGACTTCCGAGAGAAAGTTAACCAGCAGCTGCAGGGTTAACTTTGGTCCCTGCGGCTTAAGTCCCGGCAGTGTCCGGATTCGTTTTAGGGTCACGGGTTTTTATACTTTGAATTGAACATCATTAATAACCTGACACCTGCATGTCAGCGAAGACGCAATTGTTTTTTTAAGAGGGCATTAAATTGAATAAAATGGATTGGCTCGGCGGGCTGGTTGATTACGGGGTTATCGGCATCCTGATCACATTAAGTATCATCGCCTTAGGCATCAGCATTGAGCGTTGGGTTTATTTCCGGCATTTTAATCTTAAGGCTATAGAAGACAAAACCCAATTGGAACTGGAACTGTCCAGCCGGCTTCATGTTTTGGCCTCTATAGCCGGGAACGCTCCTTACCTGGGGCTGCTGGGCACAGTTCTGGGCATTATGCTGACCTTCTACCAGATGGGGCTGGACGCTTCTCTGGATACAGGCAAAATCATGATCGGTCTGGCTCTGGCCCTGAAAGCCACAGCGGTGGGTCTTTTGGTGGCCTTAGTGGCGGTGACCATGTATAATTTTCTGCTGCGCCGGGCTAAGGTTTTATCCTTGAAATGGGAGATGGCTCACAACTTGCCTTCTTAAGCGGGCCTTTATTGACTGAATCGTTCCTCCAGTCGAGTTTGCTTTCTCCGGGAGGCTAAGAGGCGGATATAGAAACCCAGGCCCCGGCAGTGGAGGCTTTTTAGGACAGAGAAAAAAGCTGGAATAAAGAGACCTAAATTCCCGGTTGGAGGTGCGTATCCTGTCGAGCTATGACTGCGCCTCATGGAAGACCAGCCGTTGCGACCAGGACAAGGACCAGTTCGTGCTTTCGGCCGCTCTGTCCATCATGGGGGCGATCCAGCCCAAAGTCCTGTGCTCCGTCTTCACACAGATGAACGCTGAAAACGGCCTCTTGCCGCGCTTCACCTTCATTTTCGCCAAGTGCAAAAATCCACCCCTGATGAATGAAGAGGAATTTACCGGCCAGACTCTTTTGGAAAAAATCGCAGCCCATCTTCTGGATTGGAAGATGAATACGAACGACAACCAGACCTGGCCGCAAAAAATCCGACTCAGCCCGGCGGTCTATGGCTGTTACAGAACCTGGAACCACACGCTGACCATGCGCACCTGGCGCATATCGGAAATCGACCGGGTGATCGTGCCCAAAGTGGTCTCCCTGACCGCCCGGCTGGCCCTGTTGAGCCATGCCCTGAAAGCGGCCTTCGACGGTGACGACGGCCTGTCCGACCTCAGCGTGGAAACGATGGAAGGCGCGGTCAAATTCGGCGACTGGATTTATGCCCACCAGAAGCATATCTGGGTCTCGCTGGGTATTGAGAACCAGCCCATCACGACACCCCTGGATGAGGCCGTCATGCGGGTCGGCTTGAGCCTGGAGGAGTTTCTGAAAGAGAACGATTGGCGGGTCAGCAACAACGGCTTCAACTCCCTGGTGCAGCGCCACCTGGACCGGGCGGCGGCCCGGCTGGGCATCAAAACAACCGTGAACATCGGCAAGAAGCGCGGCAAGGAATTTTCGAACGCCATTCTGGAGCGGTTCCGTGCCGCCTCCTATTTCTAAACCGTTGCCGCCGCCGGCATCGTCGGAGACCCTGATGCACAAGGATGAAATGTGTCGACGGCATCGCTGCGGAACCGTCGGCATTTGGGGACTTTGCGGAACATCGCCGACGGTAATTTTAGAGTGTCAAACCTGGGTTACCCTTTATATTAACCCGGTGGATAATTATGATAGATCAAATATTCCTTATTATTTATAGATGATCACGGTATAATAATTCTTTAGCCATATTACAAACAGACTATAGAAATTGCATAATTTTTGAGTATACTAAAGACTGAAGAAACATAAGGATAAACTCTTTTATCATAATTATCCGCCGGGGTAA
>JAISEL010000093.1 GCA_031264185.1 Deltaproteobacteria bacterium | reverse complement strand
ATTATAAAAAATAAAATGCAGAGTCTGCCGCAAGCTCATTCTCAGGATGAGCTGAATTCAAATGTACATGGAATTCTTAAACAATTGCAAAACGATCATTCAAAAGTTAAAAAAATTTTTGACCATGATAAAATTAAATACGCGAAAGTCGAGACAAAACCAAAGAATAAATAGATTCTCATAATTATCCGCCGGGGTAATAAGCAAAGCGACTGGACACGCTGTCAACCTCTTCCAAACGATCAAGTATTTCATCAACATAAGGCAGGACAGGTTTTGTCAGAAAGATCTTCTGATGGTTTTTGAGACCGAGCCGAGCGGCGACGTTTTGAGAGGAAATCAGCCAATCAAAATGGCCTTTTCTGCTACTCAGGTAATCATGATTGACGTCTGAGCCGTAAAACGAAGCGATCACCGACTCGCTCCCCAAATTCCGGCGCTGCGAAAACCAACCGGCTAACTGTTCACCAGTCATTAGCGGGAGTCCTCCAAGTAGCAGCACTTTTAGATCGCAATCAAACACGCGCCGGTGGAGAGCAGCGAACAGGCCAAAATCGTCAGAGCTAAAGTCATAGGAATACCCCAGCCACTGACGCACATCAAAGCCTGTTTTAGCCTTATAATCAAGGAATTTATCCACCACCGCTGCGTATCGCGATACGCTGAAATTGGCAGGTTTTTTATAAGCCAGCTGGCAATAGCGGCACTGGTTGGAACACTTTCCAATACCGGCACCTATGCTAACGTCAACCGGTTCAAAATCTCGTCCCATAAGACCATCCTGATTCTGACGCTTAAATTTGTTATAAAACTTGACCAAACTTTTTAAGCGATTTGAAGAAAAGCGTCAATTTTTTCTTCTGAACACAGTCAGAGTCTGATGATTACAAAAAACGTCCACACATGAAGCTATAGCACACCGTAGAACCGAAAAACCGAGACATGGATTAATCCGGATATGGCCATGATCCGGGAAAAGATGCCCTCTTTCTGTTCTATCTAAAAAGACGTTTTCCGGCCAGGACAACCCAGTTATCCTACTCATTGGCTATCACCGGATTAGGCTGAAAACTGTCAGAAGAAGAGTCCTCTGTTTCAACCGTCCCAGACCGGCAGAGGATCCGCCTCGCTCCGGCCTCAGGAGCTTAAATCCGTAACCAGCGTCACTCTGGCAAAACCGGCCTGACCTAAAGAGGCCATTAAATTCATCATCTCCTTATATCTGACCATGCCGTCGCCCCTGACAAAAAACTCCCCGTCTTCCGAATTTCGGGCCGGTTCCTGAAAAACATTCTCCTTGTCCTGAGCAGCAGTCTCTTCTTTACCCGCAAAGATCCTGTTTTCGGCATCCAGACTGACAGTTAAGGGGTCGTCGGGTCTGGTCATAAGGCCGCCTCCGGTTTTGGGGAGACTGATATGAACCCAGCCCAGCATCAAAGGCGCTGTCACCATAAAAATGATCAGCAGCACCAGCATGATGTCAATAAAAGGAGTGACGTTTATCTCAGAAAGCGCTTCAGCCTGGTCCCAGCCGTCAAATAATTCCCGGTCCATAGTCTGAGTCCTGCCTTAATTGCCCTGGTCCCGGTCCTGAAAATGAACCAACGCCAGAAAATTCTCAAATAAACTGACGGTCCCTAAAGCCTCCCGGCTGTGTTTTTTTATTGAGCCCACCGCCATGCTGTAACCTAAAACGGCCGGAACGGCCGCCGCCAAGCCCATAGCCGTGGCAAATACGGCCTCGGCAATACCAGGAGCCGCTACAGCCAGAGTAGTCTCTACGGAAGAGGCGATGCCGAAGAAACTGTGCATGATCCCCCAAACCGTACCGAAGAGGCAGATAAAAGGACTGGCGGAGCCCACTGAAGCTAAAAACAAAGAGGCCTGCCGTCACCTCCAGTCTCTCGGCCAGGGTCAGCCTCATGGCGCCTTACGCCCTGACCCTGAATTCAGACCTGGACTCCCGGCCGGTCCGGTAGCAGGTCTGCTCAATGCCGGCGGCAATTATCCTGACTACAGACCCCGGCCGGTCATAAGGGAGGCTCGCCGGATCATCCAAGTCCTCCTGAGTTAATGACTTATATCCCCGGCCAAAACGGCTTAAGGCTACGGCTTTTTCCAAAATTACGGTACGCGTGACTAAGGAGGCCATAAACAAAAAGAGCATGACCCCTTGGACAAGGTAGTCAGCTTTTAAAAACATGGCCTTCATGGAGATTGAACTTTCATTCCTGGCCTTTAAAAGATATTATCCTTCAGGCTTGGAGTCTTTGGCTGCGGCTGCGGAATTTTTGGAGGACTCTAAGTCTTCTGAGGGATCCGAAATCAGGGTTTTCATCATCAGCACAGCCTTAATTTTAGCCTCAGCCACTTCTGATGCGACAAGCCTGGGAGCCCGGATGGATCTGAACACAGGCTCTATAAAACGGTTCAAAAACCGAAAAGTCCGGGATTTAGCCGTCAGATCGGCTTTTAAAAACCGCAGGCACCCCCGGCACTCGGGATTGGCGGCGGCGTAGGCTTTAATCGGGATCCGGTTGACCAGCCCTAAAAAACGCATTCCCAGGACCAAAGGCTCCCGGACAAGGGGAAACCACCAATACCTTTTATAGGTCTTCCGCATCAGTTCAATCATACAGATCCGGCAGACAGTGGGGAGATTATCCGGTAACTGAGTAGAAGGTTGGGTCATATTTTTCCTTTTAGCCATTTTGGCCATTTTGCGCACGAATATTCAATACCAGCTAAACTGACGTTGGACCTTGTCGGCTCTTCCTCTGAACCAGCGATTACGACAAGACCTGTTTCAGATACAAAAAAGAATTCGGCGGAAATCCGGACCTGATCTGCTAGTGCTGATATGGTCAACTGTTTATTGATGATCACAGAAAAGATAATCTTCAAAAAATATCAGCCTCAATCTTAGACGTGGCCAAAGGCCTGATAATGCACAGGCGCTTTTTTATTCAGAGAAGATCATTTCATAATTCGCCGAAGCAGAATTCTCACATAGAAGCAGGTATTCGTCCAATTCATCGTCACTAATTTTATATCCATAAACCTCAAGATAGGCTGATTTAATCATCTCCCGAAAATGAATTCTGGTGCGGGTTTCCGGTCGAGTTATTAAAAGGATCCAATAATACAGGAGTGGCCGTTCAACCGGACCTTCCATCTTTGATGAGCCAAATGGCATCTTGTAGACTTGTTTAAGGCGGACGGCTTTAAGGTTTCGCCAAGCCGGTATTTGGCAAAAATCTTCAACAGACAAGGAAACGTTCCAATAAAGAAAGATAAACTCAGGGTTAAGAAGCAGTACCGTCTCAAGTCCTAATCCAATGTTTCTTTTAAAATTTTCTCCATAATTCCGGCCTTTGATCAGCGCTATGTCACGGTTAAAATCTTTAATCATCGGGAATATTCGAAAGCCGTCTCTGTGCATGACCAAAAAGCCAATGGATTGGGTGTCTGCCGGAACCAAGTGAGGCAAAACCTCTAACTGACGGCGCCCTCTGCCAACTAAAAAATCGGCCCATTCTTTTTTATCTGCCAGCCGGCCTAAAAAATCATACAACTTATCTTTGCCCTCACTGAAATCAGAAATGGCAACCAGTCCGCGAAATCCGAATTTACGATACAGCTGAGAGAAATGCTCCCACACGATCAAGGCATCCGGCTGAAGCGCCAGCACCTCTTCGCAACCAATAACGCCTTGACCAAAACCGGAAATTGTCGTCTTTTTGGTCAGGAGCCCAGGATACAATTTTTTAAGGAAACTATTTTCAGTCTGATCTTTGATAAACATTGGCACAGCCAAAATATTAGTTTCCGTTTGATCAACCGTAACAAAATCAGACACCACTGGAGTTAAAATCAGAGCTTTATTTACTGGTCCGTCAAATCGGCTGGGATAACCTGACATATCTAACACGACTCGGCCTGAGCCTTCCCCAGAGGCCTCCGGTCTGGGCTTGATCTCTCCGCCTAAAATAGAGGCCGCCAACAAAAACATAATAAATGACGTTAAAGCCCCGCTGGAGGAGAAAACCGCCCGCTTGAGAGAGGAAAAGCGGGGCTGCGGGGTGAGAGGCCCGCAGCCTGAAGATAAACTGTCCGAAGTCACTAGAATTCGGCGGTGACGGAAAACACGAAGGATCGGCCTTCGCCCATTTGACCGGAGTAACCTCTTTGCCAGTAACTTTCATCGGTGAGATTAAAAACGTTAAATCTAAAAATTGTCTTAACGTCCTTAATATTAGTGGCAAACCTTGCCCCTAGGTCGATTAGGGTATATGGATCTGTAGTTTCAAGGTTATTGTTATGAGTATATTGCTTCCCCATATAATATAAGCCGCCGTTGACGGTTAAGCCTTCAACAAACGGTGTGTCATACTCTAAGTAAGCGTTAAACATTTTGGTCGGCGATTGAATTGGATGGTTTCCTTCAATGCTTTTGTCTGTCATCTTTTCCAGAGTTGACGTAAACAAACTCGCTGCTCCGAAAACAGTCAACCGATCGGTAATTTTGCCGACAGCTGAAATCTCGAAGCCTTTGTGAATTTCGCGTCCGTCATGAGTTACTTCCTGCATGTTGTTAGGCAAATATTTCGTTAAACTGTTAGCCTTATCTATCCAAAAATACGCTCCGCTTAACAGCAAACGATTGTTTAAAGTGTATTTAACTCCAAACTCATATTGCTCACTAACCATAGAAGGCAGAATTTCACCTGCGTTGACATATATAGGATTATTTCCAACTATACCCCCCGATTCCAACGCCTCAATATAAGTTCCATATATGCTCAATGATGAAACAGGCTTTATGATCACCGAAACTGACGGCGAGGCTTTCCATCTGTCGTAGCTCTGAGTCGTCTTACCGGCCACGTTAAAACTTTCAGTTTTGAGCCTCACCCTACTGATCCCTCCCATAACGGTTAGCCAGTCAGTAAATGCAATTTCATCGCCGACAGTCCAATTCTCAAATATCTGCTCACTGTTTTTGTAATATGGCCCCCAATCGCCATAAATCGCCGGTATCATTGACGGAGAATATGGAAAATGAAAATGATGCTGATCATAAATATTTTGGGAGTATGGAGTGACCCCGCTGCTCACGTTGTAGGAGTAGTTTTCAATTTTATTAGTTGAATACCCTACTGTAATTTTTTGTTTCACGTTAAAAGTGTCGAATTTTCCTTCAATAAAAAAATTGTAGCCTGATGATTTCTCTGTGTACGGGCCGTTCCAATTAGTCCTGACCGCGAATGTTCCGTCTCCGGAAGAATTAAATTGGTTGGAGCTCTGCAACATTGTAGCATCTATGTCCCGCTGCCTAAAGTTTGCCCGAACGGTAAATATGTCGTTTATATCCCAGTTAATTTTCGCTCCCCATGAATTAATTTCATAATCCATATAATTCCATTTTTGACCATAAGCCTTACCGTTTTCCGGTGTAAGAGGGTATTGATAAATCCCCCTGTTCTGCTCCAAATTAAAAAAACTGGGAAAATTGTTTTGATGATATTCGCTGTGAAAAAAATCTAACTGCAGCAGCATTTTGTCAATAATTTTCCAATCAAAAGCTCCGTAAATCGATGAACGCTCGACATCCATATCCTTGTAGACAGTCTCTCCATTTGAATAAAACGCATTAATTCGGTATCCGAATTTCTTTTCTTTGTCAAAAGGGCCTCCAAAGTCGGCTTGAGCGTAATATTGACTGCCGCCGGCATTCCCAATTGAGACAGAATTATATCGCTCAGAAGTCGGCCGCTTCAAAACGTAGTTCGTTAATCCTCCGGCATATCCTCCGCCGTATAGAAATCCTGTTAAACCATTGATTATTTCGACCCTTTCAAGGATTTCCGGAACTATACCTGAATTAGAGATTCTAACCCCTTCAATCGCCGATTGGTTATAAAAACCCCTAGTTTGAATGCGCGGGGTTGGAGAATTATTAAAAGTCGCGATAGAAACAGCATTTGGCATTAATTTAAGAAACTGGTTTACTGAATTTCCTACTGCGTTCTCCAAAAAGTCTTTGGACATGATGTTAATAGAGTATGGGGCGTTTTGCAGGCTCATTGAGCCCCATGGCCCTACGTTTTGAGCATTTTCAGTTAAATAGCCGTCTTCCGCCCGGCCGCTTTTCTCGGCCTCAACCTCCACCGTCGGCAAGTCTTCCGGCTGAGCTAAAGCCTTTACGGACGGACCGCCTAAAAAAAATCCAAAAACAGCCAAAACTACGATGGCAATCGTTTCTTTTCCCATTAACGGCATAATTTCTCCTTGCTTGCGCTGTGTTAAAACAAAAAATAGCATTACCCAAAAGACTCTGGAAAATCGAAATCCTCCCAAGTCCTACGCTATTTATGTAGTCTTTTAGAAACTAATAACTTCCATGCCTGACTGGTTAGTTATGTTGATATTCATTGATCTTCTATATAAACCTTATCTTCTCACTGCTTTTTACACATTTTGATGCGATTTCCAAATCAATAACTGCATATTGCTTATAATCTTAATTTAGCATCCCGGTCTTGAGCTGCTTTATCCATATATTCGCCAATAATCCTGCTCCAATCTGACTCTCCGTCCGAAGCATGCGCTAAACGAAAAGGCCGATCCTGACTTTCGGCTTTCCACGCTTGCTGAAAAGCCAAAAACGAACTCCCCAATAAACACGGCCGGCTGAATAACGCTAAAAGTCCATCGACTCGCAATCGATCCAAAAGCCATCTGGCCCGGCCTATTGCTCCGATCGCCCAGTCCAAGCCCGTAGCGTCGGGCAGCCATTGAGACCCTAGAGCCCGGATTTCCTCCCAGCCGTCATTTGGAACTCGGAGGCCGATCAGGCTCCAAAATGGCTCAAAGGCTGCCCTTAAAAGCCTTTCGTCCGCCGCCAGTTCTCTCTGAATAGCCGGAGGAGATCTGAAAAAAACTAACCGAACCTCATCGGTTAAAGGCGAACGCCAAACTCTTCCCCCGCTGGACTCAATCCGCCAGACTATGTGGTTGTTCAATAGATTGCAGAACCTGACGAACGGCTCCCCAACGAATCCTACCAGCGGCCCTGTCTCTTTGGCCTCAGCCGCCTCCCCAATAAATATCGCCGCCCTGGCCAATGCTGCCTCCAGCCGCCGAACTATGACATCGTCATTGCCATTTTCCAAAATAGCCAACGCCTCGCCGACTGCGATCCGAGTCATTTTCTCGGCCTCACCGGAGACTTTTTCAGTCGGCCGGGCCAGCAGAAGAGCCTGATCTAAAAGTTCGGCGGTTACCAGCCCCAGCCACAGGGCCCGAAAAGCCATCGGACCGCAGAACCGATAAAATTCCTCAAAATTGCCTAAATCCGGAGAGGCTGTTCGGGCTGACTCAAAACCACCTGCGTCAAAGATCTTTCTTAAATTTGCCCCAAAGTCGTTAAGCCCGCAGCTGGCTCCGGAAAATTTGGGCGCCAAAAACCGACGCTCCCTATGAGCCTGTCCGCCCTCCAGCGCCTTCATGTAGTCCCCGGCCATCACCCTGAACGGCCAGCATTCCCCGCCGACAGTCCATCTTTCCCGGGCCGCCCTGGTATCGGCATCTGCGGACGGTAAAATCACGACTTCGGTCCCGGATCTTCGGAAGGCGGCGGCTGTAAACTCTGAGACAAATCCGTCCAAACGGGGAATCACTAAAGTTTCTCTGCCCTTTGAACCTTCTGAGCCTTCCGAATCCCAGGCTTTTGGTCTTTCCTTCATTTCCTGGGCCATAGAATATCTTTCCCGGCCAGATAGGCCTCGCAGCGGGTCAAAAATCCGGCGTCATGCTGGTGGCCGCCGAATTCCAGACGCAGAAATTTCCCCTTGGTCAGTTCTGTTAAAATTTCGTCAGTTAAAGATCGGTCCGCCGGACAAGTGGCCATGGCCAATAAAATCAGGTGCAGTCCTTCATAGGAGCCGACCAGTTCGGCCGCCCGTTCAATGCTCCACGGCCACCACCAGCCGTCTGCGGTCTTCCCGCTCGGGCCAGTCACCAAAAACTCGGCAGGAATCAGATTGGCCCCGTAACGAACCCGAAGCTTTTTAGGCAGATCCAGGCAGCTTTCCCGCTGAAAGACCAGATAGCTCCGGCCGGCCAGAATCAAACCCGGCTCGCCTCGATCTCCCAAAACCTCAAGCGCCTCAGAACCTGCTGCCGCCTTTCGGCGTTCCCAGCTTTGCTCGGCGGCCCAGCCGGCCTCGACCGCATCTTCAATCGCCAGTCTGGACATGCCACATGGTTCGAATTCCTGACTAAGGCTGTCGGTCAAAGCCGTCGTCACCCGGTCCGTAACTTCGCCGGCGGCTTTGCTTCTGCCGCCCACGACTTTTTGCAGAACAGAGACAGCCAGCCGGCCTTCCAGGTCAGCCGGCAAACCGCTGGGCCGCCAAAATCGGCCAAAGCCGTTGAGCTTTCGGCTCATAAAGGCCTCCAACTCCTTGGGAGATTCGGCCAGCAAAGCCGCTTTGAATGTAGCCGTCCCCAGATCAGCCCCTAAACAGACTGACATTTGTCTCCCCTACGGACTTTTCTTGGCTGAAATACCGGGGCTACTGTTGAGAAGCTCTCCCCCTGGCGCTCATACTTGACCAGCTGTATTGGCACCCCGTAGAGCGACTCTAAATTGTCTTCGGTCAGTATTTCATTCACCGGTCCCTCAAGATATTCGCCTGGTCCCATCATCAAAAAAACCTTCTCCGAAACCGCCAATGCGTGGTGCGGCTGATGAGTCGTAAAAATGACGGTCAGTCCCTCAGCCTCAGACAGACGAACCATCCAATCCATTACCAATGACTGGTTCTTCAAATCTAAAGCTGATGTCGGCTCGTCCATGACAAGAATTTCGGCCTCGGAAACTAAGGCTCTGGCCAAAATCGTCAGCTGCCTTTGGCCGCCGGAAAGCTCATGAAACGTCCGGGCAGCCAGGTCGGCCACCCCCAGTTTCTCCATGGCCGCCCAGGCCGCCTCCCTGTCCGCCCGTCCGGGCCGGCCGAAAAAGCCCATTCTGGCGGTCAGGCCCATAAGGACCATATCCAGAGCCGTAAAAGAAAAAGCGGCCTGAAACAGCTGAGGCACAAAAGCCGTTTGGCCGTAAACCGCCACCCGGCCTTCCATAGCCTTAAACTCGCCGAGAATCAGCTTTAAAAGCGTGGTCTTGCCGCATCCGTTGGGGCCTAAAATCCCGTACACCGTCCCTTTGTCCACAGATGCCGTACTGGACTTTAAAATCCACT
>JAISEL010000089.1 GCA_031264185.1 Deltaproteobacteria bacterium | reverse complement strand
TTCAGTCTTTAGCATACTCAAAAATTATGCAATTTCTATAGTCTATTTGTAGTATGGATAAAGAATTATTATACCGTAGATCATCTATAAATAATAAGGAATATTTGATCTATCATAATTATCCACCGAGTTAATATCTCACTGTGAGCCAGGGGCTGATGACCAAATTCCGGAAAGGCGGCGAAAGTCTGTTCAACAAACTGGGAGTCTGCCTTTCCACTGAACCGGACAGCTGATTCTGCAGGCATCAAGAGCAAACCCATTAAAATACCGGTAATTGAGCATAAAAATGCTGGCAAATAACTACAATGTACTGTATAAGACAGGTGATCATTCCCGGACAGCTGAATCAGGGTTCGGATACAAATTGGCTGGCTGGTAGATTTTGACCAGTGCATGGATAATTTTTTGCTGGCGGTCCCTTGGACGCAACACTACAACATGTTGTGAGGTGTTAAAAACAGGGGAAATCTACGGGAAATTTGGGTGATTTTTTTGCAAAAATAAAAGTTAAAATAACAAAAACCGCTATAGTGTATAGGTTTCCGGCGGAGTGGCTTTGTGATTTTTTGATTATTCCGGCCAGGTTTGACTAAAAATATAATATGACGCCTAATTAATTGGAAAACACCATATTTTTATAAGTTTATTTCAATAAATATATTAATATCAATTAGTTATAAGTCTGATTTTCTAAAAAATGGGCTTTTTGCGAGGTCGTCTGATATTTTTCGCAAAAAAATTTCACCGCCAGATTTTTTATAGTATATGTTAAGGGCAGGAATTCAGATTTTGGCAGGAATATAAAAATTAAACCAGAAACACGTATTATCAGCATATTAAGCTAAAAAATTTAATTTAACATAAACCTCCTCACTGACTGAAGTTTTTTTGTTTCTCACAACGAACCTATGGACCAGGATTACCGGGCGACTGCTTGCTCTTCATAATAATCGGCAAGTCTTCTCAGACCCTCATCCATACTGACTGTTGGTTTATAGCCAAGGAGAGTTTTAGCTCTCTCCAGGCAATAATAATGGGAGGATGACAGCTGGCGGGCGGTAAATAAAGTTAGAGGAGGCTCATGGGCTACATTAAAAAAACGCCAAGTTTTCTCCAGCAATAAGCCTAGGCACCGACCAAATCCTTTGTTAATTGAGGCCTTCACCGGTCCTAAACCGGCGGCTTTTAAAAGGAGGTTGACCAGTGCAGTCAGCTCCATAGGTTGATCCTGACTGATAAAAAACGGCAAGCCTCCGACCGGTTCCCCGGCCGCCAGTCTTTCCAGAGCCAGGATGTGCGCCTCGGCTGCGTTATCAATATAAGTGGCGTCTACCAGATAAGGTCCGCCGGAGAAAAGCCTCAAGCGGCCTTTTTTGGCCCTTTCGATCAGTCTGGGCAGAAGATGAGGATCGCCCGGTCCCCATATAAGATGGGGCCTTAAGGCCAGAGTCCGGAAAGTCGGCTGATTGGCCCTTAAGACCATTCTTTCAGCCAGCATCTTACTGTAAGCGTATGGCTGGAGGATGTCGTCGGTATAAGGAATACTCTCGTCAACTCCCCTTAAATCGTCACCTCCGTGAACAACGCTTGGAGAACTGGTGTAAACAAAATAACTGACCCGCTGCTGCCGGGCTGACTCCAAAATCCTGGCCGTACCCATAGTGTTGTTTTCCACATAGGAAGCCAGAGGCCCCCAGACTCCGCTGGTAGCCGCACAGTGGATAACCCCTTCCACTCCGTCGGTGGCCCGTTCCAAGGCCCTGAAATCAGCCAGATCGCCCAAACAGAACTCGGTCCGCCCGGCCAGTCTGGTCACTCCCCGGCGAGCCAAAATCCTGACCCTGTAGCCTTTGCGCCAAAGAAGTTCGGCTATCCGACCTCCTAAAAATCCCCCTGCCCCGGTCACCAGCACCAACATGTTGTCTCCTTCATCCGGCCGAGCCTCACTTCTAGGCGGGAGGCGCCCAGCTTTCCACAATCCGACCCTGGCTGTCCAGAGTCAGAAGCCGGTAAGAATTCTTGACCGCCAGAGCTCTTAAATCGTAGAGATGCATGGCCTGGCCCTGATAATCAGTCTTGCCTTCAGGATCTAAACAGTTCATGAAGTTCTGGCCGGCTTCCCTGGTTTTGAAGATGGGCACATAATCACCTTCTTCATCTTCCAGGATTAAGAGCCTGTCACGATGTATAGTAATTGCCTCAGTAAGGACCCACAGCCACTCTCTGGCCAGAGGATCCTCATCGGCTAGGTCAGGGTTGAATTTAACTTTATCTGCCTTGGTCATTTGGCATCCTCATCAGCCTAAAGTTGCTGGGTTCTCACAGAGCCAGATTTAGCTGGTCAGCCAAAAGAATTATCCGACCACAAAGGAGATACTTCAGGAAAGTCTCTGTGATCACCCGGCTATCTTGACGGTAGCTGCGGCGGAGTCCCAATTTCAATTTTACAAGTATATTGAAAATCAACGAACACCGAACTGAAGCCCCAGCTCCGGATCGGAATGCGCCTTATATCCCTGGCCTAAAAGTCGGCGCTTTACGGCACTTTGGATAAAGTCCTGGTCAGCGCTTGGGACCATCCGGATTTCAGGATAAAATGTGGTCTCACCAAAAAAGGCGGCCATCTTCTTTTTACTAATTTTATGGAAAAAAGTTACAACCCGCCAAAAACAGGGCCAGCGACCGACAAGCGCCACACATGGCGATCGCTGCCCGGCCAATAAGAACCTTCCGGCCCTGACTGCCACCCGCTATTATAACAAAAAAAAACGGTCCGGGGTCAACCGTACCGGCATGGTGACCTGTTTGAAGATATTATGACTTTTTAACATATAAAATTAAAGTTTAACAACAAAAATTTTGACTAATCAATGTAAAACAGATAATCATACCTAAAATTCAACCCAATATCGCCTCTGAATTCCGGTCTGGACAGATCCGATGCTCTGACGTATAATAAACACCTTATATCTATTAGGACTCTTTGGATACATCATTTTATACTTATTTATTTGCCAAAATTTAATTATTATCTTAGATTGTGATAATTTCATAAAGACCACCCATGGCCAGCCGCATTAAACTTCTGCCGGACAACCTCATCAACCAAATCGCGGCAGGCGAAGTGATTGAAAGACCGGCCTCTATTTTAAAAGAGCTTTTAGACAACAGTCTAGACGCCGGAGCTACCCGCCTGGAAGTGGAAGCCGTAGACGGCGGCAAGAAGCTTTTAAGGGTCACAGACAACGGCTGCGGCCTCAATAAAGAAGAGCTTTATCTGTGCTTAGAGCGCCACGCCACCAGTAAAATCGGACCCGACAGCGATCTGATGAATATCCAGACTCTTGGCTTTCGGGGGGAAGCTCTGCCTTCCATTGGCTCAGTAGCCCGTCTGGCCATTACCAGTTCCCCTTCATCTGATGGTCCCGGTCATAAAATCCGCCTGGAAGGAGGCCGGCTGATGGGCCTTGATCCTGTTCCGGCCAATCAGGGCACCATGGTTGAGGTCAAAGATCTGTTTTTCAATGTGCCGGCCCGGCGGAAATTTTTAAAAACCGATAACACCGAAAAAGCCCACCTTCTGGATGTGGCCCAGAGATACGCTCTGTCCAGACCGGATATCAGGCTGGTTTTTAAAGATCAGGACAGGGTCGTTTTTCAGGTGGACAGTCAGCAGGACCTGAAAGCCCGGGTGGCCGGGATCATGGGGCCGGACATTGCCAGAAGCTTAAGAACTTTATCTTACTCCCAAGATGATTTAAAAATTACCGGCTATCTTGGCGGTCCCGAGTGGGCCGGTAAATCCGGAGCCCAACTTTTTCTTTACGTGTTGGGCCGTCCGGTCAGAGACAGACTTTTAACTAAGGCTGTAACCCAGGGTTACGGCCGGACTCTTCCTACGGGACGCTGGCCGGCCGGACTTATCTTTCTGGACCTTGACCCCAGAAGAGTTGACGTCAATGTCCACCCGGCCAAAACGGAAGTCAGGTTCAGGGAGGCTGGGGAGATATTTAATGTTCTAACTGAGCTTGCAGCCCGGGTTATCCAGGCACCCCCTTCTTTAGAGCCTGAATCCTTCAAGATCAACTCCCCGGAGACTGATCCCAAAAACCCGGACCAACAAGATTTAAGCCCCCCCAAACCTCCCAGCAGCCCGGCCGACTCTTCCGGTCATCATTACCGGGTCAAAACCGACTACGAGACCTCTTTCGGACCCAAAGCCCGAACCTATCCGAATTTCCAAAAAATAAAAATCAGACCGCCGTCTCCGGAAACTTTAAACCAAAAAGCTCTGCCTCCACCACCCTGGGTAGACGGACCGGAAGAACCGGCGGAAGAGGCAGAATCTTACGAACCAGGGTCTAATCCGCCTAAAGAAGCCGGAAATGCCATAAGCTTAAAGCCGGAGTCCAAATCGGAGGGGGAACTGGCAGTCTTAGGCCAGTTGAACCGGAGTTACATTCTGGCCCAGGGTCCGGAAGGTCTCCACATAATCGATCAGCATGCGGCCCATGAGAGGCTCGTCTTTAACCAATTGAAAGAAAACCTGGCTTTAAACGGCCTGCCCAGTCAGAGAGCTCTTTTTCCGGACACTATTGAACTGTCGCCCCATCAAACTTTAGCTCTGGATATCTTAGGACCCGGTCTGTCACACTTGGGATTTGAACTGGAACCGTTCGGCGGAGCTACCTATGTTATTAAAGGCTTTCCAGAATGCATAGAACCAGACATGGCCAAAGAGGCCATCACCGAAATCCTGGACAAAGCCCAGCACCTTCTTAAAACTCTGGAAGGAGCGGGCCTTAAGGAAATCATAACCCAGATGGCTGATACTTGGTTGGATTCTCTGGCCTGCCGAGCGGCGGTCAAAGCCGGTCAGAAACTGACCGAACCGGAGATGGAAAACCTCCTCTTTGAACTTCAAAAAGCCAAAGACGGCGGTTACTGTCCCCACGGACGGCCGTCGTCACTGGTTTTTACTTACCGGGAACTGGAAATAAAATTCGGCAGGAAATAGAGGCAATGTCTATGTTAGTTGGACATAACCCCTTCCTTGTGTACAATTGTGTAATCGGTTTCTGCTTCTGAGAGGCGAAAACCTGTGTCCGCCGAAATTTGTGACCAAAAAATTGATGTTGATCTGTTCCGGGCCTCGTGCCCTAACAGTAAATGCCCCAAGTTCGGGCTCTTTAAGCAGCAGTGTAACATTTCTGTCAGAGGAACCTGCGGTAAGGATCACAAGCCTCTGCTTTACTGTCGCATTTGCGGCAAGAAATCTGCCGCCACTGCTGGGAGCGCTGTCTACGGCACTCATCTGCCTGTCAAAACAGCAGAGTCAATAGTTCACCATGCCGCTGAGGGCGCTGGTGTTTGATCTGCCGCCAGACTGTCGGGAGGGTGTACCAAAAAAAAACAGTAAAAAATTAAATTTTGTGTTATACGCCTCTTAGCGGACTGTTTTTTGCTGGAGGAGAAGATGGATAAAAACGACTCAAACAAAGACCAGAATTTATATTCACCCCTGTGGGACGAGGGTTTGCGGCGAATTTTAGAACTCCGAGATCGATTCCCTGAGTCTTCCGCTGGGGACTGCTTCAATAAGATCTCTAAATTGATGGAAGAATATTTTGATATAATATATCAAAGTATAACTAATGATGGCCAATTTTTAACTATTGATCAGTTAGAAGAAGTCCTAACCCATCTGAACAGAGAGGAAAGGCTGGTTAATTTTGACTATTTACAGTCTAAACTTCATGACTGTAATGAAAAAAGATTATTAGCAAAAAAAAAAAACAGAATATCGGGAAAAAGGAGTAAAACTCAGGATAAACCGTAGTTTCTCCAGGAGTATCATGACAATGGAGGGAAAATTTAAGTATTCCAGGATGGCCTTAGTCCCATCCTCCAAAGCCGATACTGACAAGTTAAGAGAACTCGGAATGACTGGGAAAATGGTTTTCCCTCTTGATGAAGCTCTCGGCATTGCGGACCTTCCCTATAAAATGACCGTGTCGGTTATGCTGGAAATTGCCCGTTGGGTGAAAGAGACGAATTCTTTTGAGGCGGCCGGAAGAGCCGTAACCCGCAACACTTCCATTGCAGTTAATGATGAGACTGTCAGAGCAGTCGCTAACACAATTGGCGCTCTGGTTTTTAAAAATGACACGCTGGAAGCTGATAATGTTTTTGCAGATTTTGAGTCAGGAAATTTAAAGTTTCCTGCGGCCATTAAGAAAGATACACTGTATTTTGAAATTGACGGCGCTATGATGCATACCAGAGAGAGAGAGGAGAAGAAGGATGTCTGCGGAAAGAAAATAAATTAGGCATGGCATTTTCTGAAGATAATTTCAAAACATGGTTTGATCTGAAAAAGAAGGAGAGAAAATATAAAATTGGCTCACGGGAATATACATCTTACATTGGTGAAGTTGATACCTTTAAAAAATATATGTTAGCTCTTGCCATGAGAAACGGATATGGCGGGTATCGGCAAACAGTACTTTTAAGTGACGGTGCGCCATGGATTCGGAACTTACGAGAGGAATTATTTCCGGATGCGCAGCAAATTTTGGATTTTTTTCATTTAGCTAAAAATGTTACTGATTTTGCTAAAATAATATTTAATAAGGACGAAATTAAGTATAAATCATGGTCAAAAAATGTTTGTGATTTATTTAAAGCAGGCAAAACAACCGATGCAATTAGGCAAATTAAAATTTTCAGTGATGACAGACTATCTAAAAATATATTAAATTATATTAATAATAATATTTCATTCATTGATTACGCCACATACAGGAAAAAAGGATGGTTTATCGGAAGCGGCGCTATTGAGAGCGCCAACCGTACAGTACTCCAGCAACGGCTGAAGCAGCCGGGAATGCGTTGGAACATAGAAAATGGTCAGCACATTGTCACTTTGATGGCAAAAGCGAAGAGCGGACTTTGGAATAGAGATGTCGAAAAAGCGACACTTCGACATTATAAAGTAAAAAATTATTATTAATTTATTATTTATATATTATATTCTAATAATTAGTGAATTTTGAGAGCAAAATTAGGCTGTTTTTTATAAACCGAACTTAGCAGGAAAATTTTATAGAAATCAAATTTTACTGCTTTTTCATTGGTACACTCCTGTCGGGACTTCACAAAGACACAGTAAATAATATAATGTTATCTTTCGGATTGACCTTCACTGCGCCAGAATTTTAGACCAAATGATGAGGTCGTTATCATTTATTACCCCGGCGGATAATTATGAGAATCTATTTATTCTTCGGTTTCGCCTTGACTTTCGCGTATTTAATTTTATCATGGTCAAAATTATCCGCCAGAGTAATAAAGAGGTCCAATTTGATGAAATGTGGGCTTTTGTAAAAAAAGAATGTAATGAAACTATTGGAGAAGAGCCCGCTGACAACTGGAAAAGACGAGGGCTCTGAAGAAGAAACAGGAAGAAGATGGATCTGGACCGCCAGACGCCCTTCTCGTTGCATAATTAGTTTCCATGCAGGCGGGCGTAAGCTTGAAGATGCCATGTCAATGGTGAGAAATGTTACTGCACGGCTGGCCGAAAAGCCCTTGTTTGTGTCAGATGAATTGGTTCAATACGCCTCTGTGTCAGCGGAAGCTTATCATGCTACTCAATATACCGGCTGCAGGCAAACGCGGCAGACCAAGAAAACCCGAGATATTAATTGATAATGATCTTGACTATATTGCTGTACATAAAATCAGAAAAAACAGGAAAACAGTACTAATAATAAAAAATTTGTTTTTAATGATTAATAATACATTAAGAATAGATCTATAAAATCATCAAATAAAATAATTAATATATTATATATAGAAATATTTAATCTTAATTTTAGACTATGGGATTACCATTTGGTGTGTAAAAATCTGTGCTTTGCTAAACCAAACAGACTATTAATTTCTAAATTAGATATTTATATATTTAACTATAACTTTATAAGCGTGCATTCTACTTTAAGCAAATGCATAGACGAGCAAACAGGAAAAAAATTAAATGTTCCAACTACTCCAGCCATGAAAGCTGGAATTGCGTATCATGTGTGGAACTTTGCTGAACTGTTAGGAGTCAGCACCTATGTCCACTCTGCATAGACATTACCGAAATATGCCAACTCTACAAAATAAATAAAGGGTGCATAATAAACTGCGGACAATAACGGAAACCCTGTCAAGGCTTTAAAAAAATTAAATTACGCCAACCTGAGATCAGCCGTGCCTAGACAAGGCCATGATGCGGCCATGAAACAGATTTAAGAAAATCAATATCCGGCCAAATATTGGCAGCCTGACTGTAAAGTGTATCAATTAGCCATAGCAGTTTGCGGCAGAAAAAATGTCATGTTTGCTTTTAAAGAGTACTAATTTCCAACTTATTAATATGATTACATATTGTTTTATTTAAAATACACTTTAAAAAACCATAAATATATGCCATAAACGTATTCTATATTCTATATGTGACCTGCAGAAACCGGCCAGGCCCTGACTTACGGTCATGGTTTTTGAATTGGATTTTAATCTGTTCTGGCCAGGCTAAAAGGCCTTGACTGGGCCGTATCCGGCCGGCCCGTTCAAGGTCAGGGCTTCAGAAAATCAAAATCTCTAATTCAAAAAGCGGGGCTTTTGGGGCTTCGGCGGTTCCAGCACGGCGCCCAGTTCGTTTAAGCGATCCACCAGCTCTCCTAAACCGGTCTTTGTTTCAAAGGAAATATCTTCCACCTCAGTCAGGATATGACTCAGCAAAGCCAGAGCCTCGTCCATGGCCAAGCTAATGCGGCGCCGCTGCTCATTCAGACGCTGACTGAACTTAAAGCGGGCCGCTGCCAGATAACCTAAAATCTGGCGGGCCACCCTGGCGTGCGGGACGGATTGGAGAGTTAAGCTGGGCTCATCAAACTCGGCAGTTCCGGCTAAACGGGCCACAATCTGG
Organism: Deltaproteobacteria bacterium; assembly: GCA_031264185.1. GTDB lineage: Bacteria > Desulfobacterota > Desulfarculia > Adiutricales > Adiutricaceae > JAIROO01. The sequence continues at coordinate 26,155 of JAISEL010000089.1, read as the reverse complement.
GCATGACCGGAAAACTCATGATCTAAAGTCTCCAGCAGTCCCGGTTCTCTGGCTCCGGCTTCCACGGCCCGGTCGGCTAAAGAATACATGCGGTCCAGAGTCTGCTCCAATTCACCAAAGACCTCAGTGGCCTCTCGGCAGTCGCTTATGACCTCAGGCATGGTCTCCATTTCCTCGGTCAGGGTCTCAATGGTTTCAGCCACATCCAAAGGTTCGGAGGCCAGTTTCATCTGGGAGAGTTCATCGGCCAGAATTTTAGCGACCAGCTCAAAATGGTACAGGTCCGAATATTCTCCGCCGACTGCAGGTAAATGGCTCATAGGATCCTCCTAAATAAAGCCTTAAAGGAAAATTTTTTCCTGAACCCTTAATTAGCAATTTTGCGGCCAAAAATTAGGCCCACACACATTTTAAGGCATTCTAATGACCAGCCTGGCTTTCGGCTCTCCCGAGTCAGTTGACTCTGAGAGACATTTCAGGCTGGCTTTTGGCGGTGACTTTGAGCAGCCGGCCGCCTTACAGCTCATAAGGCAATGAACATTACAGCCCTGATCCAAAATAGCCTCGTGAGACTACTTTTGACCTTGGCGTTCTGACCGGAAGCCTTCTTTGTTCCGGCCGACCGTCCTGAAAAGATTTTTGACTTCAAGCGGCTCCGCTGCCGCAACAGCTTGGCTTTGGCTGATGCCGGCGGAGTTCTGGAGCAATAAATTCTGTGTTAATTAAAAATTTTTATTTATCATTAAGACAATTTTAATATATTAATATAATAATTTAGTCATAATATGATCATTATATAAACATTTAACCTTCGCTTTTGGCCAAAATTTTAGTCCTCCGCCTGATAATGGGGCACCCGCAATACCTCGATCAAATCTGTAAACCATGGGGAATGTTTTTAACCCGAATAAGCAATGAAGGCAATAATTTATAATTATTTCTAATTTATGCATATTATTAACTAATAATATGTAATTTAACTATTTTAGCAAAAAATTATAACAAAAAAAACATCTATAATTATTATATAAAAGCTATTTATGGCCAAGCCAAAAATTATTGTTTTTTGGTTGACAGACCAAAAATTACCTCTATAATAGTGGATTTGGTGAGGCGCATCCGGCCTTTTAGTTTCTGTATTTTGGAGTTAATAATGCCCAATCTTGCTGTCCAACATAATGAGATTATTGATAAATGCCAGGGCTGTGACCGGGTCCAGGAAATGTCCGGTCTTCAGTGCTGCGTTGCTTATCCGGTCCCAGGAGTCCACTGGCGTCTGGGTAACTGTAATCTGGCCACCCATATTAAGGCTGAGTCCAAAGGTGACGCAGGCAAGGTCAGGGTCGGCCAGCAGAAGCAGAAAAAGAAATAGACTAATTTATCTTAAGTGCCTTAAAACTCTGACCAGGGCCGGGGATATAAAGGCGCATTACGCACGGAGCTGAACCGTAAATTCAGCCAGCAAAACTTTTTGCCGGCTGGGCAGGCAGCCGTTACTGCCTTTGAGGATCAGACGTTAATCAGACGCTGAAGCAGGAACTGAGGAGACCCGAAACGGTAACATTTCTGACTCTGTGAGAATCCTCAGACTTTATGCGGAAAAGAATGTCAATTTGCTTGACCTGTTTTATTTTTCGGCGGCCTCAGGCCGCCTTTTGATGTTTGGGGTTCAATAGGCCCGATCTATAGTCTCACAGCCTTATCTCTTTCATTTCTTCTCCCGCCGGAAATTATTTTTTCTCTATTTCTTCACCCAGATTACCGGCCGGACGGCAGTGTTTTCTCTGGCCTAAAATAAAATAAGTCAGAAGATAGACGCTTAAACCAACCTGGCCGCTGCCCACAAAAGGCAAACCTATTGGATCGTAGAAGCCCATGACCCCGAAAGGAGCCATGACGCTCAATAGCAGATTTAAAGTCATAAGGCACAGTATTGACCAGGCCGGAATCATCACCCAGCCGGAGTTTTGGCGCTGAAAACTAAAAACCATGACAGTCAAGAACAGGGATTGAAATATTAAGTAAAACCCGGTCCCGTTTATGCCCAGCCAGACCACCAGCAACGGGATTGTATTGACCGGAATTGGCCCGGCCCTTAAAAAATCAAGTAAAGGCCAGTAATGAAGACCCAGACCCCACCGGCCGCCGGCAATTATAGCCGCTTGGTTCATGAAAACCTCAAAAGAGACCTGTAGTATGTCGTTTTTCGGATCAGGCCAGGGAAAGCGGAGAGTTCGGTTATATAAGTCAGTGGCTAAAAATCTTGATTCTCCCCAGAACAGGGCAATCCCCAGGAGCAAAAGACCGGCCCTGAGTTTCCAGCTGCCGGAACTGGTAACGGCCAGAACCAGATAAATAATGACCTGGCAGCGGGCGGCAAATATGTCCTTTGTCAGCCACAGAAAACCCTGATGAAAAAGTAAGCCAATTAAACCTAAGAGGAAAAACTTTTTTGAAAATTGGATTCCGGCCCCGGCCAGAGAGGCAAAAATCGTGACCAGCAGAAGAGACCACCAGGTGGGATTGAACAGTTCCAGAGACGGCCCAACTGTTGAGCCAAAAAAACCCAGCCCGAAAGCCAATCTTAAACTGTCCAGCCAAAGGGCCAGTATTAACAGCTTTGGCAAATGTCTGGCTACGGCGTCACCATCTGCGTCTAAAACACAGAGAAACCATCGGGGGAGATTTATTTTTTCCGGCCAGATCAGAAAAATAAGCTTAATAAGTAAAAAAAGTTCCAGTAAGCTCCAAAACCAGCGGACCATCAGGACATCTGGGGCCAGAAAGTCCACCACCAATCCTGGAACCAAAAGTCCGATCAATGAAATGGTCAGTAAAATCTTCCAGACCGCCCTCATGCCCATCCCCAAAGCTTAAAAAAGCTAAAAGGCATCATAGCACAATCAGCTCTTTTAACAGTTCCTTAAGTTTGAGGCCTGACTGGTGATATTTTTCAGGCTAAACCCTGGCCCTGTATGCTTAAAAGTTTACCCTGACTTACGACCAGACCGGACTGTTTCAATCTCTTCATAGTTCTGGTCACGCTGACCCTATGGGCTCCGACTAAAAAACCTAAATCTTCATGGGTCAGAGGGATTTCCAAAATATAGCGGTCTTCCTGTTTGCGGCCGTGTTCCCTGGCGACATTGAGTAAAACCCCGTAAATCTTCTCTTCCAGATGGATCTGGGCCATAGCCTCAAGACGGTCGGTTAAAGAAGCTATCCGGCCGGCCATATTTTTAATGACTTTCAGGCCAACGGCCGGATAAGCCAGAATCATTTCCTCAAAAACATGCCGGGAAAAGCCGCAGGTCACCACCTCATCCAAACACCAGGCGCTGACCGGAAAATAGTAATCACTGTCCAAATCGTTCAATAAGTACTCGCCTAAAAAGTCCCCGGGTTTTCTGATATCCAAGGTAATCTCGGTACCGCTGTCCATGGTCCTGGACAGGCGGATACGGCCTTTTTTGATCAAAAACAGGCTTCTGGCCCGCTCGCCCTGGACAAAGACGGCCTGCCCCGGTTCATAGCGGTTGCGGCGGGCTTTTTCGGCTAACTTACCCAGTTCCTGAGGCTCTAAGCCGCTAAAAAGCCACAGATGGCCGATACAGACCTGGGACCAGTCACCCCGGTCAGCTTTCAAATCGCACGGGCAGCCCATAACAGCTCCGGAGGCCAGGCCTCCCGGACCAGGATAATTCCTGGTCCGGGGTTAAAAGGATTTAAGCTATCTTCTGACCAGCCTGAGGACCGGGAGAAAGACTGTAAATTTCCGTGACCTTGATTTTTACGACACATTTAGGGAACGGCAGCTGAGGCACGGCCGCTTTAATTTTAGCCGCCACAGCATCGTAAAGATCTCCAGAGGAAACCAGTTCGGCCTGACCTTTGAACTGAAAACCGGAGGGCGGCGAGGCCTCTATAACGGCCACCGCTACCTTAGGGTTTTTCTCCAGATTAGACCTGGTTTTCAGGGAAAAAAAATCGGCAAAAACTATGGTTTCCCCGTCTAAGACCTCCACTGTCCCCTTAGGGGCCAGATTGGGAACTCCCTGGGGGCCGACCGTAGCCACCCACCCAACTTTTCCGGACACAAACTCCCGGATCTCCTGACTGATAATGTCCATATTCTTTCTCCGTTGGCCTTTAAACGCACCATGCGGACGTTAATTTCGTCCGGTTCATTCGGGGCTTTTAGAAATAAATAGCCTGAAAAAAGGGATTATTCTGTAACAGAGGTTACGGAGAAGACATTTGGCCCATAAAGTCAACTGCCGAAGCCCGAATAAGACGGATAAGGTCCAACCAGGGAAAAAATCAAAGTTTTTCCAAAATCCGATCCAAATACGGCGATTCAGACAGACGGTCAAAGTTTCCGGGCTTTCTGAGGCGGGTTTTAAGCTTGTCCAGACGTTTACATGCGCCCTTTTCTTCCGGGGAACCGGTCAGCAGAGACCGGATGTTTACGGCCTCATCGGCTGCGGCCTGGGTATAGCCGCTGTTTTTCAGGACAATGTAGGCCAGGCGGAGATCTTCGGGCAATCCGGAGAGATCTTCCAGAATCTGCTCCCGGCCTTTTCCCGGCAGATTATCGAACTGCCCTTCTTTTATGGCCTCTTCTATCTTCCGATCGGCAATAACGGAAAGAATTCCCGAGGTAAACTCCAAAGTCATCAGCCTAAGCCTTTAAGCTCTTGAAAATTAAGCCGGTCTGGGGTAAATTTTGTCTGTCTTTCTCTAAACCCACGTCTGGCCGGTCTAGGAAGCATTTTAACACCCGGACCTCAAAATCACCTAATTCGGGCATAAAAAAGGATCTCCTTTGAAATTTGTTGACCAAGCCAAAATATATGTCAGTTCCGGTCACGGCGGCGCCGGTTGTATCAGTTTCCGGCGGGAAAAATACATTCCAAAAGGAGGTCCTGACGGCGGGGACGGCGGAAAAGGCGGGGATGTCGTTATTTTAGCGGTCAGCCAAAAAGAGACCCTTTTAAAATTCCATTTTAACCAGCATTTTAAAGCCAAAAACGGTCAGCCAGGCCGGGGGCAGCGTCAGACCGGCAAAGACGGCGGCAATATTATTTTAGCCGTACCTCCAGGGACAAAAGTCTCCGAAACCGCGACAGGCCGGAAACTGGCCGATTTAACCGAACCCGGAGAAAGCTGGCTGGCGGCTAAAGGCGGCCGGGGCGGTCAGGGCAACGCCAGAATGGCCACCAGTACCCGCCGGACTCCCCGCCTGGCTCAGCCCGGAGAGCCAGGTGAAGAGTGCTGCTTGCTTTTAGAACTAATATTACTGGCCAATGCCGGCTTAGTCGGTTATCCCAATGTCGGAAAATCAACCTTAATTTCCAAACTCTCGGCAGCCCGCCCCAAAATAGCCGACTATCCTTTTACCACTTTGATTCCTAATCTGGGAGTGGTCCGGGTAGATGAGGACCACAGTTTTGTGATGGCCGACCTGCCAGGTTTAATAGACGGAGCAGCTCAGGGAGCCGGTTTAGGGCACAGATTTTTAAAGCATCTGAGCCGCTGCCAGGTTTTAGTTCACATCCTGGATCCGGCCCGGATGGATCCGGACTGCCCCAACCGAGATCTGACTGCCATGACTAAAGAGCTGAAAGCCTTCGATCCCGAGCTGGCCAAAAAACCCAGACTCATAGCACTGGGCAAAATGGATCAGGAAGAAGGTCCGCTGGCGCTTGAATACTGGAAAAAAACTCACCCAAGAACTATGATTTATCCATTTTCTTCATATACCGGTGAGGGCTTAAAAGAGCTTAAGTTTGCCATGTGGCAGCTCATAAAGCCCAAAGACGAAAAACCGGCCTGACAACTCTGACGGCAGCGAAACCCGGCCGCCTTTATACTTTTATTTGTATTTCGCATAATATTTGTAAAGTGTATTAAAGTCTGAGAACTCATACTTTTTAACAATTCACTGTTCACAAATTAATGATCATACCCAAAGCTTTTATCCGGTTTTCCGGCATCATAAACAGGGACCCGAAGAACCCGGGGATCAGTTATTTCACAGGGAAACCTCGGAAGATAACTGCAGGCTTCCGCTTATTTTCTGCCTTTAAGACTAATCTCAATCCAGGTCATAGTGTCATTTCCCAGAACGTCCACGACTTTAACCGCAATTTTTTTCCGATCCGCGTCTTTTTCGTACTCGTGGAAAACACTCTTGAGCTCCATTGAGCGCTTATTTTTGGTCCTGAACATCTGCCACTCATTTTGAAAAATATAGCCGCCGGTCCACTTTTCCACCAGCTCGCCGGTTTCGGGGTTTTTAACCGTAATTATCTCGCGCTTGCTTTCAAAATTGAAATCCACCGCCCAGTAGTCCACCCAGTCGGACCATTTGGTGGTCAGAGTTTTGCGTTTAATAACGCCCTGCTTGTCTTTAGACACATTAATGAGCTGACCGCAGTGTATGACTGCTTTACTGGCCCCTTTTTTAAGAGATGCTTCCATCAAGTCCAGATTGTCCTGAGAGAAGAAGAGAGAGTAGTTAGTTAATTCAACTGACACTGTATTCCGGTCAATATGAGCCCTTGCCCCTATGTGCGAGACATCGTGGAAATAAATCCTGTCTTTTTCGACCGCCCGTATGTCAAAAACTTCCTGAGGAATGTATTTTACGGATAAGTCAACACCTTTCTCTTTAGCATACGCTAAGATATCAGGGATCAGGCCCATCTCAAATTCAAAGCCCAGAATGTCAACCCCGGAGATGCGCTGTCTGACAGATTCTGAGATTACCTCGCTGACAAAGAGTCGGCCTACGGGAATATCAACAGGACCGACCGAGACCATCCTCCGGCCCTTTTTTCCGCAAACAGCCGACAAACCCTCTGCTTTTTCGGCCTTGTAGGCCCGCAGGACTAATCCGCGAAAACAGGCTTCCTTGGCTTTAAGCTGTTCAAGGCGCTCCTGAGGACTCAAATTCGGATTAACCGAAAGATGATACTGCCTTTCGTATCTGCCAAGACTTAAGACCTCACAAGCCCTGTATGGCCTCCCGGCGTCCTTAAGAGCCCGCTGGACGCCCAAAAGACGTTTTCTGGTCGTATGAACAGCAAATTTTCCCAAGTCCGAGGCTATCCACTTTCGGCCCAATTTTTCGGCCACAGCCGCCAGAGTTCCGGAACCGCAAAAGAAATCCGCTACAATATTTCCTTCATTGGAGGCAGTTTTAATGATCCTGTCCAGAAGGGCTTCAGGTTTTTGAGTCGGATAATCAAGACGCTCCTCAGAGTTGGGCGGAATGCTGCTTATGTCATCCCACAAATTTTGAACAGACTCCCCCTCATTTTCGTCCAGGTACCGTTTGCGCTGTATCCGGCCGCCTTTCTTCTGCGGGAAATACAGCCTTCCTTCCTTGTCCCACTGGATCATTTTTCCCAATGATATCGCCCAGCCTTTATTGGGCGGCTTATAGCCTTTGTATTCATAGACCAGAGTCGGACTGTAGCTGGGGCTTGACAAATCCGCTATACGGTATCTTCTTCCGTCGGAATCAGTATAACGGTAAAATTCATCAATGTATTTCTGACGAAGAGGCTTTTTTTGCTCATTGAAAATATTTTTTTTTGATTTACTGTAAAAAAATATGCTGTCTGTCTGAAAACCGAAATTAGTCGGCTCATGAACAGTTATGCCCCTGCCGGTTTTTCTCTTCCAGATAATTTCATTTTTGAAGTTTTTGTGCCCGAATATTTCGTTTAAAATAGCTCTTAAAGACCAGTTCACCCTCCAGTCGCAATGAACAAAAATGCTGCCGTCATCGGCGAGAAGATCTTTCATCAGACACAGCCGTTCATAAATCATTGAATTATATGAATCAGCCCCGCCGCCCCAGATGTCTCTGTAGGCTGTTTCTTCCAGGATCCCGGGGTACCTGGCAGATGATTCGTCTCCTATGTCTATTTCCATCGTAAAATCGGCTCCGACATCAAAAGGCGGATCTATGTAAATAAGTTTAATGCCGCCGTGTCTTTCTATTTCAGCCCGCATGGGCCCGTTTTTGATCGAAGAGAGGATAAGCTTATTGTCGCCCCATATCAGCTTATTGCTCCAGCTGTCCTGCTCCCCGCCCCGGCCATTAATACACGGCAGGTCCGGCTGGCGGGGATTTTTATCAAGCTTGTCTTCTATGTGTTCGATAACCTGAAACGGCAGAACAACACCGCAGACATTGCTTGATTTACCGTTCCAAACCAGTTCACTTTCCAGCTTATCCCCAAAAATAAGATAGCGGTATTTATCCGGCAGAGGCTTGTCTTCGGCCAGACAGCGCTTTATTTCCTGAACTTCCTGAGGCGTAAGCCGTGACACTGTTCTCAGCGCTTATTTGGATCGGCGCTTGAGGCGCTGCCGGGCTCAAAAACCATGAACCGGACCTCCGGCAGAAGCGGTAAGGCTGACTCAATACACGGTTTCACCCCGCTCCGCTTAAGCCCGCCCAGGCCGCAGCCCAAAGGCGGAGCAGCAGCAGAGGCAATACCATAAGACCCGGACGCCCGGGCCGGATCAGCAAGCCCCTCTTCGATATACCTCAGCCGACTGTCCCAGCCCAAGCGGCCCTTGGCAGGGAAGCTGACGGCATACTTAGGGCTATAAAGACCTTCGGCTCTATACGCCAGCATCCTGCCTGGCCCGGCCAGACCCTGCCGGCAGACCGCTTCGCAGAATTTGAAATTAACGGGGATCTGCAGCTTAAACTGCCGGGCTGAACCACGGCCCATCACGCCGTCACAGCTGACCTGGCTGACAGCTGCTTCCGCCTGGCTGGAGAACAGGTCTACTTGTTTGCAACATGACATTTATAGTAACTTCCCGTCTGGACAGAGTCGGACTTTTAAGCTCACCGCCTCTTTCATCCCAGGTTTTGCCCCAGCCGGAGCGCCGCCGCGCGTTAAATGAACCGAAAGCCCGGACTTCTGCCCATACCGGCTGCATTCCGGCCTGCTGGCCTTTCAGTGCATCAGCCCGGACCAGGTGTTCGGCTCAGAACCAGCAAGCAATCAGACAGTTTATAAAATATTTTATCATATTATATATAAGGTTTACAATTAAATAAAAAGCTAGAATGCTAGAATGAAGTGCCGGCTTAAGTCAGTCCCCGCTTTCACTCCGATCTATTTTTTACCCCATAAAAAAACACCGGATAAGTTAAAACCAACTACTCCAAATGAATTACCAGCCGCTTGCCTAAAGCGCGAGCGGCTTTATCCATCGTTTGGAGGCTCACAGAGACATTTTCAGGATCAAGCAGGCGATTGACGGCTGCGCGGCTGGTGTCGAGCTGACGGGCCAGTTCACTTTTACTCAGTTCTTTTTCTTCCATAGCCTGCTGCAGCTGCCAAGCCAGCACTCTTTTGGCGGCGGCAGCCGTCACTCCGTTTAGCAGTCCTTCCTCTGATAAAAAAGAACCCAGGGACGAACCAATATGTTTGCTCTCAGCCATTATTCACCTTCCTTGTCCGGTCGCGGGCCAGTTTCAGCTCCTTGTCCGGAGTCTGCTGGCTTTATTTTATAAATCCGTGCAGAAGCACCATATGGCCATTGGCGAAGCAGAACAGCACCCCGGCTATTCTGTGCCCGCCGAGGTTGGATCGCATCTCGTAAAGGCCGTCTCCAAGTGGGCGGCAGGCAGGCCTGTTGGTCAGCCGAATTCCACCGTCATCAGGTCCTCACCGAGTATACCGGAGTCTGGCCTGCCCAACTCTTTCAGCCGTTCCCGCACGGGTTCCCGGCCGCTGCCTTCCCTCTAAAAAACGGACCTGGATAATTTTCACAGCCCCTCTGAATCAATTTTGATACATAAAGGTATTTTTGTCAAGAACCATTTATTCCTCTTCTCCAGTCCAATCCCGCCTGCCGCTTCAAGGTGTGTAAACCCCGTTTCCCGCTCCAAAAATAAAAACTTCCAAAAGCGGCCTCAGTAGAGCTTTCTGAGTCTCCCCGCGTCAAAAATCCTTCAATAGCCGGTCAGCGGCGCGCAGCTGCTGCCGGGAGAAGGACAAGGCCTGTTCGGGCCGAATTCATGAAGGGCATTCCTGATGTCAAATACCCGGACGCCAGGAAGGCCGTATTAGTGGCGGACAATCTGAATATTCATGCGGCAGCATCGTTTTATGAGGCTTTTTCGCCTGAAGAAGCGTTCCGCCTGCCTCAAAGGCTTGAAATTCACTGCACCCCGAAGCATGGAAGCTGGCTGAATACGGCGGAAATAGAACTCAGCGCTCTGGCCGCCCGCCGGCGCCTGAACCGGCGTATTTCCGGCCTGAACCCAGCGAGGCGAGAAGTCAGTGCCTGGCAGAAAGACAGAAACAATCGGATTTCCAGGATAAAATGGCAATTTACAACCTCAGATGCTCGGATCAAACTGAGGCGTCTTTATCTCTCAGTTTAGAGGTTACAGAGTACTAGCCAGTTATTCTTATGCGCTGTTTGAGCTGTTTCATTCAGAAACTGCTGTTCCGCGGACAGGCAAACGCAGCCGCCCGCAGAACCCTATAGCTGCTATCGATCCAGGATTAAGTTATGCGGCAGTTAAAAAAACAAGAAAAGGCGGTAATATAATAAACAGTGCAAATAACCATTTAAAATATTCTAATAGCAGCATAATAAATACTTTTTATATTGAAAAGACCAATTTAAATTGGAGAAATTGTGATGCTTATTTAACCATAAAAACCATAAAATCAGCTAAAAATATTAACTATTTAAAAGTAAAGCTGTCTCTTAATATTGTTAAATATAAAATTTTATTAAACCGCATGCTGCTTTGACTGCGCATGGCGGCAAAGTACCAACGACTCCTGCCATGGCGGCAAAGCTGACGGAATATGTCCGGACTTTTGAGGAATTGACTGAAAAAAATTACTGTTAATGCAAGGTCTGCATCACCGAAAAATTACTCTGACATAATAATCCAAAAGCCGATTTAATTTTTCCTGCCGGCTAAGACGTCTGCCTCTGCCCAGTTTTCCCCGGACAGTGGCGGCGAAGATTCAGAGCGTTTTTATCCGAAGTTCTGGTCAGCCATTATTGCCTGAAGCTCTGACATTTTTTGGCTTATCCGGCTTTTTTGGGTTAAAATCCCCTGAAGGCGTAAGCCTTTTAGACGGCTTTTTCCGGGAGGCATTTTTACCATGCTCTTTATTAAGCAGGCCCTTTTAAGCGTATCCGATAAAACCGGCCTTTTGGATCTGGCAGTTTTCCTTCAAAATGCGGGGGCCGCTCTAATCTCCACCGGCGGCACAGCCAGGGCCCTGACTCAGGGCGGACTTACAGTTACCGAAGTTTCAGACTACACCGGCTCGCCGGAACTTTTGGACGGCCGGGTTAAAAGCCTGCATCCCAAAATTCACGCCGGTCTTCTGTACCGCCGCGATGACCCCGAGCACCAAAAACAGATGGACGCTCTCAAGTGGGCGGCCATTGATATGGTGGTAGTTAATCTGTATCCTTTCGAAAAAGTGGTCGCCCAGGAAGGCGCTGCCATGGCCTTAGCCCTGGAAAATATTGATATCGGCGGCCCCTGTTTACTTAGGGCGGCGGCTAAAAACCACGCCCATGTGGCCGTTCTGTCCGAGCCGAGCGACTACTCCCTTATAATCAAAGAGATGATCGAAAATCAGGGCGGCATCGGACTCAATACACTAAAAGGCCTGGCCTTAAAAGCCTTTGCCCGGACTTCGGCCTATGACGCGGCTATCCGGGATTATCTGGCCAGTCAGTCCTTAAGACTTGTCCCTTAAGCCTGTCTGCTCCGCTAAGATTCTGTCCCATCCGGGCCGAACAAAGTCTTCCGGAGTCTCCAGGTTCTCAATGGTTCGGCCGGAACCGGTTCGGAGCTGCCGGGGCCCCGCCCGACTCCGCCGGGAGTTCCGTAGCCGTCTTGCCGGCCGCAGGCCAAAAGTCCCGGACCGCTGCCGGGCGATTCGGTTCCGGAACAATCTTGACTGGGGGCTGCCCTAAACGCTCGGTGCGGGAAACATTCTTCCCGAGTCACCGGCCAAAGGCGGCCAGGGCCGGCAGCCCGACTTTTGATGCTACAACTGTCTTTTTATCTCCCGGTAACTGCTTAAACCTAAGCCGGTTTAAGGCTTTCCCCTTTTAAGCTGCTCCGCCTTCACCTCCCCGGACAGTCAGTTTTTTCCCAGCTTTTTGGCACTGTATTTGCTTACTTGAGGTCAACCGACAGGATTTTCCCACCCTGGGCTGTCCTGTGTTATCCGGCCAAAAGATAAACGGCATTAATTAACGGTAAGGACTTTACGATGGCCACTGCACTGACCGAAGGAAGAGAAAAGCCGCCTGTTCAGCGCTCGGAGCTGGAAAGCCCGAGGGATCCTAATGAGATACTGATAAAGCTCAAAGGACCAAAGTTTGCCCGGTACCGCCGGGACTTCAGCCTGGCTGTTTCCGGCCAGCGGCCGCATTTTCCTCTTCATCTGGATGTGGACATCACCACCGTCTGTCAGTTGGCCTGCCCCATGTGCCCGGCCGGACAGAAAGATCCTCAGTTTCCCTCTCTGGGTCTGTTCCTGCCGGAAAGCCTCTACTTAGCCGCTTTAAGAGAAGGCGGCAAATACGGTCTTCCCTCATTAAGGCTGGGGATGACCGGAGAACCTTTACTGGTTCCGGATATTGATAACTGGGTCACTGCAGCCCGGGATTTCGGGGTTATGGACTTATCGCTGATCACCAACGGCCAGTACCTGACTCCGTATTTAAGCAGGAAGCTTATTTTGAGCGGACTGACCCGCCTTATGATTTCGGTGGATGCGGCCTCCTCAGACACATACCAAAAAATACGCCCCGGCGGCAACTTTGACCTGCTTTTGGAGAATATCAAATCCTTCCTGGCTATCAGAAAAAATCTGGGTTCTGTAACCCCTCTTCTGCGCCTAAGCTTTGTGGACATGAGTTTGAATGCCTCGGAGAAAAGTCAGTTCCGGGCATTGTTCGGACCTTTAGCCGATTATCTGTCCATTCAAAATTACCAGAATATACTGGGCCGCGATGAGACCGCCTGGGGCCTCAGACCTTCAGAAGGAGGTCTCTGCACCGAACCTCGGACGAGACTGGCTTTACTGGCTGACGGCGGACTCTTTCCCTGCTGCTCGGATTTCGGCCGTCTGACTCCTTTGGGCCGCTTTCCGGATTTAAGCTTATACGAAGCCTGGAATTGTCCGTCAGCGGCGGACCTGGCCCAGGGCGGCCAAAACCATCTAAGCTGCCGTCTTTGCCGGCAAGCGGCCAATCCCGAGTGTTCAGCCTGGAAAAAGACCGGAACCAGCGAAACTGACGTCAGCGGCTGCGAGCCTGAAGGCGAGATAAACTGGCCTCACCTGGCGGGAACTGCGCATCCCGTAAATCCTCAAGCCACCACATGGAGATAAATCATGCTGATTATTTGTCTGGGCAGCGAATACTTCCACCAGGCTTTCCACGCCATGGGCCATACGGTCATTGCCCCGCCCCACCAGGAAGGCTACCCCATCGACACGCTTTTCAACAACCTCAAAGACCGGCCTGACCTGATTGTCTATACCGACCACTTAGGCGCCCATTTCTGGCCGGACGGACTGACCAATATCTACGGCATTCCCAAGGTTTACTACGCCGTTGATACTCCCATCAACTTCTGGTGGCAGCGGGATTTTGCCCGTCTGTTTGATTATGTATTCACTGACCAGAAACCTCTGGCCGCCCGGTTAAATCAGGACGGTCTGGCCGCCGCCTGGCTGCCGGTCGGAGTGGATGTTAAAAGTTACTCGGCTATGCCGGAAGACACCACGGAAAAAATCTATGACTTCGGGTTTGTAGGCAGCTTAGATCCCGTCAACCGGCCCAAAAGAAGCCGTATGGTCGATTTACTCTCCAGCCGCTATACCGTTAAAACAGCCGGTTCCCATCAAAACGGCTGGGTCGGCCCGGCCGAATCCGGCCAGCTGTACCGTCAGTCCAAACTGGCTTTAAATGAGAACCTCTTTCCCGGAATTACCATGAGGATGCTGGAAGCCATGGCCTCGGGGGCGGTGCTGTTTACCGAAAAAGCCGGAGGCGATCTGGGGGAGCTGTTTAAAGTCGGCGAGGATTTCGCCTGGTTTGAGCCGGAGGATATCCTGGGGGCAGCCGAAACCTGGCTGGAAGACGACAAAAGGCGCCAGAGAGTAGCCAGCAGAGCTCTGGAGAAAATGACTGCAGCCCACGACATTCACCACAGGGCCGAGAAACTTATGGCCGCCATCAAGGGCTTAAACCCGGGCCAGGCTTTAATTGATTCTCTGGCCTGGGACCGCGAGGGCCAGGTTCTTTTCCTGACCGCTCTGAGATGGCCGAGAGAAGAAGGGTTTAAAAGGATCCAAAGAGCCGAGTCGCTATTGAACAAAGCTCTGGACCATAAAGTCATAAGCGCCAAAGGGCTGTTTTGCTTAGGCCACATATGCCGTTTAAGAGACAATCCTGACCGGGGCCGCACGTTACTGACCAGGGCTTATGAAGAAGGCGAAAAGCGGGGAGCTCTGGGCTTAGGCATACTGGAACTGGCCTCCGGACGCCTGACCGAAGCCAAAGAGTGGCTGATCCGCTTTACCGGCGACGGAGAGTTTCCCGACCTGCCGCCCGATACTCTGCCCTTTGAGGCGGTAAAAAAGCTGGGCCGCAAATTAAGGGAAATGGGCGAGACAGTCAGTCCCGGATTCAGCCGTATGCCCCACGATCCGGCCGTCTGGACGGCTTTTGAATTTTATCAGACCGCAGTCAGGGCCAGACCGGATGATCTGGAAAGCGCCCAGGCTATGGCCTCTATCCTGCTGGAATACGGAGCCATGGCCGAGGCGGTCGATACGGCTCAGAAAGCTCTGGAACACCATCCCGCCGACGAAACGCTGGCCTCCATCTTTGCCCAGGCAGGCCGAGCCTCTTACTTATCGGTCAATTAACTTTAAGGAGTTATGATGCCTAACCTGTCAATGAACGATACCCAGGCCTTAAATCCGGCCTTAATGACTCCGCAGATCCTGCCCGGCCCCATCGGGCCGGGCCTTATGTATAAAGGTCAGACTGTTCATTGGCCCGAGGATCCTTTAGGCGAGGCCCGGCAGTGGTTAGACGAAGCCGCCGCCCAAAGAGAGCCGGGCCCGGCTCCGGCTATGGTTTTTATTTTAGGCTTGGGTCTGGGCTGGCATCTGAAAATTATCCGGGACAGATTTCCGGGCATAAGACTGGTGGTTTACGAACCGACGAAAGAACTCGTCCGGACTTACATTGACCGCCGGGTAACCGGCTTTGAGGCGGAGATTGTCACGGACTGGCCGTCTTTTGAGGCTTTTGTGGCCAGGGAGCTGGTCCATAAACCGGGACCCGATCCTTTAATTGTCACCGTACCGGCTTACCGGGCTCTGTGGCCCAGGGAAGCGGCCAGATTTCATTCCCACCTGAAAGCCGAACTCAGCCGCCGGGAAGTCATTGAAAAAACCAAAGAAGCCACTGATTCGGCTTTTTTAAACAACCTCATAGAAAATATCCGCCTCTGCTGCGCCCTGCCGGATGTTCTTCTGCTGAAAGGCCGTCTGACCCCCAGACCGGCTTTTGTGGTCGGAGCCGGTCCCAGTCTCGACCAGAACGGGGCTCAGCTGAAAGAGGCGGCCGAATACGGACTTATTATCTGCGCCTCAGCTGCGGTTAAACCTTTACTGAACTTGGGGGTCAGCCCCCAGGTTATTATGGTTTTGGAATCAGCCGACACTGCCAGATATTTAGAACTCACCCCCCAGGAAGCCCAGAATCTCCAGCCGCAGACTGTACTGGCCGGCGCGGCCGGCTGCCATCCGGCCCATTTTAAAGTACCGGGCTATTACCGGAGCCTGTATCACTTAAACGGCGGCCAGGCTCAGCTTCTCAGCCAGGGCCTGTTTTTGCCCCAGGGCGGCAACGCCGGGACGGCCGCTTTTGCCCTAGCTTATGTCTGGGGCCTGAATCCTCTAATTTTAGTCGGCCAGGATCAGGCTTATCAGGGCAGGCTTCTTCACGCCGCCGATACGGCGGACAGCGTAACTGAAGACGATCCCGGTCAGACCCTCACTGTGCCAGGAGTTTTCGGGACCACGGTGGAAACCAATACCGGACTTTTAGCCTCCCTTAACTGGTACGCGGAAGCGGCCCAGACGGTAAAAAGGAAAAACAGCCGGATCAGGCTGATTAATGCCTCCGCCGCCGGGGCGGCTATCCGGGGATTTGAAGAGATCCCCTTAAACGCCGTCTTAGCCTCGCTTCCCAGACAGACACCTTTGAATCTGGCCGCCCATTTAGACCGTCTGCCCAAACCGAGCTTAAAGGAAATAAAAGGCGATCTGCGTCAGATGGGCGGTATTTTAGGCTCCCTGAGGCAATTGGCCGGACGCCAGATGCCCAAGGCTTTAAGCGAGATGGCCGCCATTTCCAGGGCCAGCGCGTTTATGGCTCAGATTTTAACCAGGGCCATGAAAAGCGGCAGCCGGGCCGGCGTTTTAAAAGAACTGACCAAAGCCGAGGGTCTGGTTTTAAAGATGCTTTCCGGGCTGTAATGGTAATTCCGTGACTACAGCTTCTTTGGGACTACTTATGATTATCCGGGATGAAGAGCAGAATCTGCCGAAAAGCCTGCTGCCTGCGGCCGGTTCTTTTGACCAGATAGTGGTCGTCGACACCGGTTCGCTTGACAGCAGCCCCCGCATAGCCCGGCAGGCGGGAGCGGAAGTTATATTTCATAAATGGCAGGATGATTTTTCCCTGGCCCGTAATTTTGGTTTAAAGCTCTTTAAAACAGACTACATCTTCTGGCTGGACGGGGATAATTCTTTTGAACCAGGGGAATTGGCCCGCTTCCGGCCGGAACTGTCTTTAAACCCGACCGTCTATTTAGCTGAAGAAAAAGTTATCCCCCAGGGCGACAGGATTCTGCAGAAGAGAATTTTTCCCAACCGCCCGGAGGTTTATTTTACCGGCCGGATCCATGAGCAGCTGACTCACCCGGCCTTTTTCCCGGTCATAAAAAGCCCCCTTCAAATTCTTCACTGGGGGTACGCCGATCTGAAAGCCGCCAAAGCCAAAGGAGAAAGAAACCTAAAGCTTTTACTGAAAAACCCCCTGAGCTGCAAGACCGATTTTTACATTCTCTACCAGACCGGACGGACATTATTTAATCTTAAAAGATTCGATGAAGCTGTCTCCTGGCTTGAGCTGGCCGCCGGCAAGCCGGATAACCCGTCCCTGGCCGGTCACGCCCGGATTATGCTGTCTCAGATCTACCGGAAACAAGGACATTTTCAAAAAGCCGGGGCCTGTTTAAAAACTCTGACTGACCAAAGGCCCGACTACGGACCGGGCCGTTATTACTTAGGCCGGCTGCTGGCCGAACTTAAGCCGGAGTCGGCTGCAGCCGAACTTTCCCGGGCTCTGGAGCTGGATTTAAACGATCCGGCCTGGGGGGCGGACGGAGAAAAACTGGCCTATACGGCGGCCTTTTTACTGGGCAGCCTTCAAAAGAAAGCCTGTAATAGCTCCGGAGCTAAAGCAGCTTTTGAAAAAGCGGCCGGAATTTACCCCCGACGGCCGGAACCTAAAGTTGAACTGGCCCGTCTGGCCCTGGCTGAAGGGCAAAACAAGGCGGCTAAAGATTATCTTGCACTGGCTCTGGCCGCAGCTCCCGGCTACAGATCGGCCCTGAAGCTGATTGACAGAATCGGTGCCCAATGAAGATCGGCTTTTTTACCGACGGCGTGCCTTTTGAGGGGGACAGTTTGGAAAAACAACCCTTAGGCGGCAGCGAAAGCGCCTTCATCAGCGTGACCAGGGCTTTAAACCGGCTGGGCCATGAGATTACGGCCTTCAATAACTGCGCCCGGTCAGCCGTCCACCAGGGAGTCCAGTACCACCCTTTCCGCTCGACTTTGAACCGTCTGGCTTGGGAGAAGTTTGACGTCTTTGTGGTCAGCCGCTTTTTCGGGGTCTTCAATATCCCTTTCCGGGCCGCAGTCAAAGTCCTGTGGAACCATGACACTTTAGACAATACTCAGGTCCTTAAGTCAGTCCACGATGAAATAGATCTGTTTTTAGTTCTGTCGGCTTTCCACCGGGATAATTTCCTGACCAGACTGCCTCAGCTTTCAGACCGCATGGTCGTCACCCGCAACGGCCTGGATTTTAATCTGCTGGATGAGGCTTCAAAAGGCGCCCGGAAAGACCCTCATAAGCTTTTATACGCCTCCAGACCGGAAAGGGGCCTGAAAATACTTCTGGAAAAGATCTGGCCCCGCCTGAAACAGGCCAAACCCGAACTCAGGCTCCATCTCTGCGGCTATCAGATGTCGGCCGACTACCTCTCTCCGGAACTTAAGGAGCTGTACAGTTATCTTAATCTGCTGGTTAAAAGCGATCCCGATATTATTGATCTGGGCCCCCTGGGCAAAAAAGACTATTACCGGCATCTGGCCGAATCGGCCTTACTGGTTTACCCCTGCTGCTTTCCGGAAATCAGCTGCCTGGTCGTTCTGGAAGCTCAGGCCCTGGGTACGCCGTTAGTTACAACTAATGACTACGCTTTAACCGAATCAGTCAAGCTGGAGGAATTTAAAGTTCCCGGACGGCCCCGGACCCCTTCCTACTGGCAAAGCTTTGTCGAGCGGACACTGTATCTGCTTAATAACCCCCAAAGAACCGAAAAACTGGCTCTGAAGGCCAGAAACGTCATCCGTTCCTCTTACGCCTGGGATCAGATCGCCGGGGAATGGGAACGGCTTTTCAAGCTCAGTTTAAGGGCCCAGAGTTCGGCCCGGGATATTATTCAAACCGGCGGTCAAAGAAGTGATACTCTCCTGGTTTGACCAAAATTTGGCCTTATTAAGGCAGAAGCAGCCTCATGAAGCGGCCAGGCTCGAAGATTTACGGCCGCAGATGAGAGGAGAAAGCTTCTGTTTTCCTTTTTCCGCCGGCGAAGTAATTTTAACTCAGGGCCGCAGCAGTTTTCCGGCCCTGGCCATTGATTTGGGCGCCGGCCCCAAAAGACTGACCAGCGGCTTAGATCCCCAGAAAGAAGATATTCTTCTGGCTGATGAGTTTTTAAAAGCCGGATCCGTGACTCACGGTTTAACGGTCATAGGCTTCGGCCTGGGCTACCATCTGGAATATCTTCTGCAGAAACTGCCCCCGGACAGCCCTCTGTGGCTCTGGGAAGCTCGTCCGGAACTGGCGGCGGCGGCCTTAGCGGCCCGGGATTTAAAGACTGTTCTAAAGGCGGCGGGCTTCAGGCTTTTTTTAGAAAACCGCCCGGGCTCCCGGCTGCCGCCGGATGCCCCCCGGACGCTTCTGGCCCGGCCGGCCAATTTAAGGCTGGACAGTCATCTCTATCCCTCAAAAATGAAAGCCCGCCGGATAAAGCCGCCCCGGATTTTATTTTTAGACGCCGGCTACTATCTGGCCAGGGAGATCCCCAGGGCCGCCGAAAGCTTAAGGGCCTCCGTCAGAAGGTGGAGCTTTTCCCTGACCAAGACCGAAGGGCGGGAGTACCAGCAGCTTCTCCGGGAGATTAAGGACTACCGTCCGGAACTGGTTTTGACTGTCAATCATTTAGGCCTGGACACGGAAGGCATTTTAGCCAGTGTCTTTGCCCGGCTGGGCCTGCCGGTAGCCTCCTGGTTTGTCGACAGCCCGGCATACATCCTTAAACCCGGACCTCAGGGCGATATTTTTGTCTTTTCCTGGGACAGTGATTATTTGGAGTTTTTGCGGCAGAACGGTTTCAGTAAAGTTCACTACCTGCCCTTAGCCACCGATCCAGCTATTTTCCGCCAGGAAGACACTCCCCTGAGACGGGGCCTGGCTTTTGTCGGCGACAGCTTAACTGCGGCCACGGAAAAATATCTGGCCCTGTCGGGGCTTAAAGCTCATCATCTGGCCGCCGTTGACCGGATGGCTGTTAAATTTTTAAAAAATGCCGATCTCCTGCCGGACGGGTTAAGCGGCCTTCTGGCGGAAAAGGAAAACTTGGATCCGGACCAGAAAATAAACCTCTTAGCCTTAATTACCTGGAGAGCCGGCCGTCTGGCCAGAATCAAGGTCCTGAGGACCCTCAAGGATCTGAACCCGACTGTCTGCGGCGACAGCGGCTGGTCCGGAATCCTGCCCGAGGTCTCTCTGGCCGGTCAATTGGATTACTACCGGGATCTGGCCCCTTTTTACCGCTCCACGGCCGTAAATTTAAACATCACCAGCGCCCAGATGAAAACCGGCCTCAACCAGAGGGTCTTTGACGTGCCGGCCTGCGGGGGCTTTCTGCTGACCGACTTCAGAAAGCAGTTGAACGGCCTTTTTGAACAGGACGAAATAGTGACCTATGCCTCGCCTCAGGAAGCCAAAAGCCTGGCCAAAGAGTACCTGGCTCACCCCAGGGAAAGACAGAACGCGGCCCAAAAAGCCAAAACGCGGGTCCTGGGGCAGCATCTTTACACCCACCGCCTCCAAGAGATGTTCAAGGTCATATTCGGAGCCGGTTCATGAAAGCCCTGGTCCTGGCCTTAGCCAAACTGGGGGACTTTATCCAGGCCAGCCCGGTATTTAAAAGCCTGAGTCAAAGAGCGGACGAGATCTATGTATTAACGGCCCAGAAATCGGTCACCGAGGCGGCTAAAATCTCCAATTTATTTACCGAAGTCCTGGAAGTTGACTTAAAAGATCCAAATTTAAAAAACATTCCGCCGGGCCGCCTGACTGTCTATAATCTGTCCATGGCTCCCCCGGCTCTGGCTCTGGCCGACAAAATACTGGCCGCCAACCCCGGCTCAGCGATCTTCGGCCCCCACCAGAGAAAAGGCCGCCTGATTCTGCCCCAGGCCCAGGAAATAGCTTTAAATGTCCTTAAAATAAACCGCCGCCTGTCCCCTTTCAATTTAGTCGATATCTGGCGCCGCATTGAACCAGGCTTTTTAGCTGACAGAAAACTGTTCTGGCCCGGAAATTTCAGTTCCGAAAAATATCAGCAGGCCGGACTGGTGCTAGGCGCGGGCAGCCCCAGAAGACGCTGGCCGAGAGAGAAATTTACGGCCATAGCCGAAATTTTAGCCCGTAAATTCGGGCTCAGACCGGTCCTGCTGGGGGGACCGGGGGAAAGGGCTCTGGCTAAGGCCGTCTGTCAAAACATAAGTCCGGAGACAGAACTGACGAATCTGGCGGGACAGACTGATTTATCCGAGCTGGCCGGAACAGTCAGCGGACTCAGGCTTCTGATCTCCGGCGACACCGGAGTTATGCATTTGGGGGCCGCCTTAGGCACCGAGGTCGTAAGCCTTTTTTTCGGACCGGCTTGGGCCGGAGAGACCGGACCTTACAGAGAGAATCAGCTGGTTATCCAGACTCCGGCTCCCTGCGCCCCCTGCTCGGAAGGCCGGCCCTGTCCCTCCCGCCTCTGTCAGGCTGTTCCGGAGGTCTGCCAGGCAGCTGAGGCGGTCAATTGTATCCTGAACAGCAAAAAGCCGGAAAACCTTCAAGGCGCATTCCTGACCAGTCTGGACAGTTTCGGGTATAAACTCACTCCGCTCGGAGAGCCGACAGCAGAACAGCGGCAGGCCCTGATTATCCGGGAAGGAGCCTGCGCCGTCCTGGAGCCGGACTATGTTCCGGATTTGCCCGGCCCGGAACCAGGCCGCCGGCCTCAGCCGGACTTTTTCCGAGCCGTGGCCCTTAAAATCTGGCCTGATTCAGTCTCCAGAAAGCGATTCCTGGAGGCCGCAGACGCTTTGGGCGCCCTGGGGTAAAGGACAGCTCAAACTGCAGACGGACCGGCTTTCTGGAAGCAGATTCTTGCCGATTCCATACTGCCCTGACCCGGACGCATCCGCCTGACCCAGCCGGAAGGCCGTTGCCAGAGACCCGGACCAGATCTTCAAGATCCGCAGGTTTTATTACCGCCGCGCCCGGATATCCCGTAAGAGCAGCAGCAGAACAGTTACTGGAAGCAGATTCGTTACGGAGGCAAAACTCCTTATACCGACTGTTTCTGATCCGTTTTTTGGCTTTACGGCCACAGGCAGGCGCCTTGCACTGAATATCATTTCAGCTGTTCCGCTTATTGGAAAGATGTCATAACCGCCATCTTCGGAGTCAGCAGAAATTGGTGCACTTATCAATTTCATGAAGAAGCTTGCGGCAAGATCTTCAAGTAAAGTTTTTCTTGCAGCTGACAGCCTTAGAGCTCATCATTCGGAAAAGGCTGCTGCGCTGCTGAAAAATCATCATGACAGGATTGTGATTTTCCGTCTGCCTCCGTATCCGCCGGAGCCGGACCCTGATGAGCATCTGAAAAGCATATTAAAAAGTGCGCTGCGCAAGCTGCCCCGCCCTCATGAACAGGAGGAACTTAATTCAAATGTCCGCAAAACCCTTAAGGGAGCGCAAAACGGCACAAAGAAAGTAAAAAAACATATGATCACGGCAAATCCGGCTGTGCCAAAGGCATTATCTTAAGTCCCGCAATGATCACGGATTACAGCATTCTCAGACTTTCGTGCCGCAGAATAGAGCCCGGCCGGAAAATCAGCCGGGCTCTATTTTATGCCTCATTATTACCCCGGCGGATAATTATGAGAATCTATTTTCTTCGGGTTCACCTTGACTTTCGCGTATTTAATTTTATCTATGGTCAAAATTATCCGCCGGAGTAATAGTAATTCCTGTGGAGCTGAACTAAAATACCTGCTCCTAAGAGCTTACAGCAACTTTAGCTCCCCCATCCGAAGAAATAATGAATGTCTGCTACCGGATCCTGCCGACCTGACCGCCCTGAATAGGGATAGTCGTGGGCAGGTAGCTCGGCGGAGTCCCTCCCAGACCGCTTAAGGTCAGAGTCCCCCCCGGATTGACCGCCGCCCCTTCATCAGGCCGGTTGGTGTCAAATGTTCCGGTTAGGGTAGCGGTCGGGTTCATGGCTATATACATCCCGGCTACCACACCCCCTTCATTGGTGGTCACGGCAAAGGCGTTATTGGTCAGGGAGCCGCTGCCGTAAGACAGCTTCATGGTTATGGGGTTACTCGAAGTATCCTCATAATCCACAGTAATGAAATCTATCGGAGCGCTGACAGCTCCGGTATTAAGATTAAGCCTGAACCCAAAATGGTTGGCATAAACATTTGAAGCATCGGGGATATTAAACGTGCCGGAAACATTGACCAGGGGGTTTTTCTCAACTGTGCCGCCGAAGGCCACTGCGGCCGGCATATCTGAAGGAGACGTAAGAAAAGTGTAATTATAGTCAGGGGCCAGGGTCCCGGAAACAGTTTGTCCGTAACCTGGGGAGCCGCCTAAAGTTCCGCTCAAAGTTGTGCCCGGCCCGAACTGGCCATAGGTATATGGAAACAACACATCTTCCTGAAATTGGTTTCTGGGGCCGTAGACAGTGTCAAAGCCGCTGATGCTGAAATTTAAGGTCCTGGGATTAAGGCTGCCGCTGCCGCCGTAAGCTCTTAAAGTTGTCCTGGCAGTGGAGGTGTAGGGGTGGTATCGGTCATATTCCAGATCGAAAGCTCCGTTTTCAATCAGACCGGTGGCTAAATCCAGATCGAATGTCAAAAAATTAGAGTAGTAATAAGTCCCGCCGCTGATTGCGCCTATGAAGTGGACCGTTCTCAGTTCCACATTAGCCGGAGGCGGCAGGCTGTCCTGAATCTGGCCGCCGGCTATAGGCACCGAAGCCGGGATATAAGCCGGAGCCGCTCCGGCGCTTAAGTTCAAAGCCCCGCCGGCGTTGACCAAAGTGCCTGCCGCCGGGTCGGAGCTGTTAAAAGTTCCGCTCAGGCGGCCCTGAGGATTTTTATAGCCGTAATAACCGGCAATGGAGCCTTTAGTCGTGTCGACGGCAAAGGCACCGTTGGTCAGCTGGCCCGTGCCGTCGTAGAGATAAATTATAATGTCCCGGCTGGAGGTGTCCGTATAGTCCAAAACAATAAACGGATCCGTTATGCGGCCGGTATTGAGGTTCAGGGAGAACTCAAAACTGTTGCTGATGGCCGTTAAAACATTGGGAATGCTGAAAGTGCCCAGGACATGAACCATGGGTTTTTGTTCGAGTAAGCCGGAAAATGGCAGAGAGGAAGGCATGTCGGTCCCC
Source organism: Deltaproteobacteria bacterium (assembly GCA_031264185.1). Lineage (GTDB taxonomy): Bacteria > Desulfobacterota > Desulfarculia > Adiutricales > Adiutricaceae > JAIROO01. Next base: position 1,989 of record JAISEL010000089.1, on the reverse strand, counting down.
GAAGGCATGGAGTAGTAAAAATAATCCGGGGTCAGTGCTCCTGAGACGGCCTGACCGTAATTGACGGGTCCGCTTAAGCTGCCGCTTAAGGTTGTGCCGGACCCTAAATACCCGTAGGCTCCGTACGTGTAATTTTCCCAAAATTCGCTGCCGCTTGAAGAGTCAAAATCGCTTATCAAAAAATTGAGCGTGGCCGGATCGAGCCGGCCGCTGCCGCCAGTTGCTGTCATAGTCGTGTAGGCTTCCCCGAACGTTGAATGGGGCCGGGCGTAAGCCAGAGCAAAAGAGGCGTTGGTTATATGCCCGGTCCCTAAATCCAGGTCAAATTTCACGTAATTGCGGTCAATGAAAGACGATCCGGGCGGGGCCAGAAAACTGACAACAAAGCCTGGTTTCGGACCGCTGCCTGAGCTGACGGGTTTAACAATATCCGGCAGCCCCTGAGCCAGCAGAGATGAATTCGGCAGGCCCCCTGTTCCGGAAGCCGCTCCTGTTTCCGAAGCAGCCCCAGGGCCTTGGGCCTGGCCTAAAGGACTCTCCACGAAAAGTGAGCCTGTGTCTCCGCCGGCCGCTTCCACGGCTAAAGCGTTAACCCCGGCTGTGGGACTGGCGCTGGGATTAGCCAGCACGGCTCCCAGTAAACCGCCTCCCCCGCCTTCTGCAAAAATACCGCCTAAGGTCTCATTATCCACCCTTTCCTGGGTGCCGGCCGGCACGTCCTGCCAGGTGCCGCCGGACGGAACGTTTACCCCGCGACTGATCAGGTAACCGGTATAGAGCCCGGCTGTCACTTCAGCGCTCTGACCGGCCAGAGTCAGGCGGGATTCGCCGTGACGCCCGTAAGTGGCCACTACGCCTTCCAAAGTTGAGATTCTGGAGGTTCCGTCGTACTCAACATTAACCAAAAATACAGTCCCTCTGACTGCGGCCATAATTAAAGGACAGACGAGCCGGAGTTCCTGGCCCGGCACTACTTCCACTTCCAGACGACCGACCGGCACTGAGAACTGAGGTACTTTTTTATCTTCGGCTGCTATTTTCCGGTAATCGGGATTCGTACGGCTCCAGGGCAGGGTGTTGGCGCCAGTATCGCCGTCATACTTTAAAGTGGTATCGTCCTGGACCCGGATCCTGATCCGGTCATTCTGGGAAGAAATACTGACCTCCCCGCCTCCGACCAGACGGACTGACTGACCCGGTCTTATTCTCTGACCTTCTTTAGCCGCCACACTGCGGCCCTGTTCCAAAATCTCGGCTTTGCCGGCTATTTTAAGTATTGTAACTTCTCCGGTCTGAGCCAGCAGTTCTGAACCGCCCCGTAATAGTATCACCGCCAAAACAAGCGGTAAAATCAGGTATTTTTCTAAATGACTCATAATATTCTCCTGTCTCTCAGACCTAAAAACCCCAGGACATCCCCAAACCGACCACGTGCTGGGCATAGTCGTAGAAAGCGCTGTTGGAATTGTCTCGGTTGTAGCTGTAGTTAAATTCTATCCGCCACCGCTCGGTCAGTTTGTACGTAACGTCGACCCCGGACCTGATCCTGATGTCCCTGCGGGCCTCCCGGTCTAAGATAACGGCCGGGCCTTTATAGTACTCGGCGGTGATACCGGCGTGAGGGGAAACCTCCCAGGCACCGCCGGGCCTTACGGTCATCCTGACCGGCACGGACCAGCCCCAGTGACCCAGGCTGTTCATCTCCGGACGGCCCCAGAGATAAGCCAGGCCCACGGTCAGACTGTGCGTATTGTCACCGAAAAAGAACCGGCCGTACTGAGCCAGCTGGCCGTAGTGGCCGTCCCTGCCGGGATTCCGCTGATACTCGCGCCAGTCGACCGACAGCTGAGAGATCAGATGAAAAGCCGGAGTCACGGCTCTTAAGTACGTCAGTTCCGGTCCCCAGGCATAGACATGGTTGGTAAACTCATAGTCAAAGACTTCACCTTTGACCCGGAACTCAAAGAGGTTCCGGCCTTGGGCGTACCT
>JAISEL010000086.1 GCA_031264185.1 Deltaproteobacteria bacterium | reverse complement strand
CCCCTAAATTTAAAGGGCAGAATCTTCTGATATTCAAGTTTAACCATAAGATGAATAATGACGGCAGACGAATGAACTTGGTGAGGGTTAATTTTAACATCATTTAGATGACACACCCTCTCCCAAAGCCGTAAGTTAACTCTCTTTGACCTCCGCCGCCGCCCTCTCGGAGCCGGAAAAGTTGCACATTAAAAGCCAGGACATGGATTCAAGGACTTCGCGGTTGGGATAATCAAGGGTGTAATTATCCGGGGAGTTGCCCGGCCGCAGACTCAGGCAGCCCGATTGATAAAGAAAGCTCTCCGGATAGGCCTGGTCGAGTTCTCCGGGGGGTCTGGCGAAATTCTGACTGACGGACAGACCGCGAAACTCATCTGCCGTCAGTTTCTTATTCCGCAGGTATAGGTATAGGTATAGGGCCAGGGATTGCGAAGTTCCGGTTTCGAACCAGTAATTTTGGAAATCATTTTCGTCCAGGAACTGTAAAACGGAAAAAGGGCTGTAAGCATGGGTCTTGCCGTCAAAACAAAAGCCGCCGTAATAGGCCTGCATCCGGTCCAATAAAGCCTTAACGCTTAAACCAAGCTTTTTGGCGGTCGCTTCTGCATGATTGCTAAAAACTGTCTTCAGTTCATCGTGGGTGTAACAGCATACGGCCCTGTATTCCGGCAGGGCCGAAATGCCTTTGAGGCTGTTGAAAGCCGAGAACACGCCCGCTCGCGAAAATTTACTGATGCCAGAGGTGAAGACGAAAGAAATGTATTTTTGGCGGCTTTCAGTACAGTGTAATAATTGCGCATGGTTTCGCGAATTTTTTCCATCTCGTCCGGTTCTTTGAGAAAAGATATCAAAGGATAGTCGTACTCGTCTATGAGTACAGCCACTGGGCTATTGTTCGTCTTGAGAGTTCTTAGATAAGGATGCCCAGAATCATGTTGTTGGGGAGGGTGCTGTCTATTTCCACCCCGAGATTTTGGGCCCAGCGGGAGGTCCAAAGGTATAAAGACCGCCTGGGGCCTCATCCAGGCCTTCGTCTGTTTTCACCACGCTCATTCATATCCAGCGTGATGACCGGGCTGGAGGCAAACCGTTTCTCAGTCCGGTGTTTTTCAATGGCCAGGCCTTGAAAGAGTCCTTTTTCGCCGGAAAAGAAAGACGCCAAAGTGGAAACGGTCAAGGATTTGCCGAAACGCCTCGGCCGGGACAGAAACCAAACTTTGGCGTTTCCGGTAATCATCTTGGCTAAGTAAGCTGTTTTGCCCGCGTATAAGGCTGCCGCGGCCGATTATTTCTTCGAAAGTCTGAATGCCGATCGGTAGAGTTTTCAATTGGGCGCCCATAAAGATCTCCGTAAAATCGGATGATACTGCATCAGCTGGACAGGGTCAAACTTCACTCCGGTCTCCGGGTCAGAAACTAAGGAGCTGTCGATAAATAACTTGACTATATGAAGCATTTGTTATACACATAAGAAAAAAGTTGGAGGTTTTTTTATGTGTGACATACTTGAGAACAAAATCAAGCGGATGATGCTGATTTTAAACGAGAAGCAATTGAGGCAATATTTGGGAAGTGAGGCGGAAGCGACAGGCCGGGGTGGAATAGCGATAATCTCATCAAGAATAATATGAGAGTGGTAAAAAAATTAGCGATGAGGATTTTGCAGCAGTAAATATAAAAAATGCAAAATATTTTCCTAATTGGAACTATATAATTTCTCACAATAAATAGTCAAGTTATTTAGTTATTTACCGGCAGTTCCTAAGAGGCCGCCTGCCTGATATTGGTTAACCTGGTACCCGGATGAGTACCGGATTATCATGTTCGGCTGATATTCATTCTGACGGTTGAAGATATTTCAATGGAAATAATCTGCCTGGCAAAACCATAAAGGCAGGAGTATTTTAAAAGATAAAAAAATATGCCTATTCAATTTTTATGGGTATGTCTTTCTCGCAGGTCAGGGGTTATTCAGTAAAGGTTTAAAATCATGAAATAGTCAGAAAATTGCAACAGCTGGCATTAACGGTTAAAAAATGGCTCAAAAAATAACTGACAGCGAACCATTCAGGTGAATTTTTAAGCTGTCACAAAATTAATCTGTCAGGGGACAATATAGATGCCTTCGCAAAAACCGCCTGTTTTTAGAAGTTGAACTAAAAAAATGTAATGATATCACTTAGTTATAAATCTAATTTTCTAAAAAATTGGCTTTTTGCAAGGTCGTCAATATAAATAAAGCAGCGATTAAGATTGTACGCTTACACTCGCTGACAATTTCTGAAATATGAACGGGGAATAACCGTTTAGTGATTGATTTTAAAAAAATTCTGGATTTCTGTCAGTACGTTCAGAAATGACAGGCTGACAATTCGGGCTGTGACGTGCCGGGTAAGGCCGCAAAAGCGGCAATTTGGCCGACTCGGAGTTTTTCTCCGAAATTTATGGCGTAACGGTCAGTCATGCCGGCAATAAAATCGCAGGCCGCCTGGGACCGTTCGCCCTGACTCAGGTCTAAAAAACCAAGTAAGCTGTCATCGGTCAAAAGATGCTCGTAAATAAACCTGATAGTCTCATCGCCTTTTTTTAATTCCATTAATAAAAGGGGGTGGGTGTAGACTTTTTCGTGCAGATAGGTCCTTAAATTTTCCATGGCTTTTTCCATGGCCTCGGAAAAGCCCAGAACCAGATCCCGGCCCAGGGTCCGGGAGTTGGCCAAAAGGTCGGCAACCATGACCTGGATCCTTGTGGAAGCCCGGGGCCCGAATGTTTTATAAAGGTCCGGGGGCATGTGCTGAGGGTCGACTAAAAAGGCCCGGGAGGCGTCGTCTAAATCGTGGGCCAGGTAGGCAATTATATCGGCTACCCGGACCAGCTGACCTTCCACCGTCTGGGGTGAGGCCGGACCTCGAACAAAGATAGGTCCCCGGCCTTTGGAGTGATTGACTATGCCGTTGCGGACGGCTCTTGTTAAGTTAAGGCCAACACCATCGGCCAGTTTTTCAACAATCCTTAAGCTGTGAGTCTGATGGTTAAAGCCGCCCGGATGTAGGGAGGCCAGGGCTCTTTCTCCGGCGTGACCAAAGGGGGTGTGCCCCAGATCGTGGCCTAAGGCAATGGCCTCGGTCAGATCTTCATTGACCTGAAAACAGCGGGCCAAAGTTCTGGCAATCTGACTGACTTCCAGAGTGTGGGTCAGGCGGGTGCGATGGTGATCGCCTAAGGTGGCGATAAAGACCTGGGTTTTATGGGCCAGACGCCGGAAAGGACGACAATGGAGAACCCGGTCCCGGTCCCTCTGGTAAGCTGTACGATAGGGGCAGTTTTCCTCCGGCCGCTCCCGGACAGCCTGCCCGGATCTGGCCGCATAAGGAGCCAGACGGCCCTCCACGGCCGAAAGGTCCAGGGAAAAGGGTATCTCCTGGCTTTTGGAACTGTCAGGAAAGGATTTCACTGATTTTTTGTTTCAGTTCATCAAGTTCGAAACTCTTGACCACATAGTGATCGGCGGCGATGGACTTCATGTCGTCTTTGAACGTATCGTAGGCCGAACAGAGGATAACCGGCAGATCGTAGTATTTGTTGCGGATATCCTGAAGCAGATCCAGGCCGTTATAATCCACCATCTTTATGTCCAGAACCACCAGATCCGGTTTTTCCTTATCAATGCGCTCCAGTAAACCGGCTCCGTTTTCGGCCGTAATGACTTCATAGCCTTCTTCGCCCAGCTCCTCGGTGTACAGAAGACGGATGTGGGCCTCATCATCGACCACTAAAATTTTGCTGGCCATATATTCACCTCCCGGTCGTGGCAGTGTGGTTATTAAAAAATTTTCCCGGACTTAATGATCATCAGGCATATGCTGACAATAGCATATAGGCAGGGAAAAAGACAGGCCAAAGAGCCCCCGGCTGAGTCAGCCTTTGGCTCTTATCAGTCAGGCTCTTTATAAGGTATCAGGCCTCAGGGGCTTTTAAAAAAGCCTCGGTCAGAATCTGCAGCTGCCTTTCAACCTGCTCTTCCCGGCAGATGGCCGCTCTGACCTGAGCTGCACCGGGCAGCTGGCGGGTGTACCACATCAGAACAGTTCTTAAAGGAAAAGCCGCCTTAGGTCCCATTTCCTCGTACAGCCAGCGGGCGTGCCTGACAGCCGCTTCCAGTCTTTCGGCCGGAGTAATTATGGGAATATCCAGACCCGACCAGAGGTTTAAGCACTCCCGGAAAATCCAGGGCCGTCCCCGGGCGGCCCGGCCTATATAGACGCCGGCCGCCCCGCTCTTTTCCAGAAGTTTGACCGCATCCCTGGCCTCGGTTATATCCCCGGACCCGAAAACCGGTATGCTGACTGCGGAAGCCAGCCGGCTGACCCAGCTCCAATCAGCCTCCCCGGTGAAGCCCTGGGTGCCGTAGCGTCCGTGGAGGGTGATGGCGGCAGCTCCGGCTTGAGCCAGACGGGGAGCCAGAGCTAAGATATCCGGCCAGCCCGGAGCCCAGGCCGGACGGGTTTTGACCGTGACCGGGATGGGCACGGCCCCGACTGCGGCCTCAACTAATTTTACGGCTAAATCAAAATCTTTTAAAACAGCTGCTCCGTGACCGCTGTTCACGACCTTTCTGGCCGGACAGGCCAGATTAAGATCAATAATGTCGGCTCCGTACTCTAATGCTATCCGGGCTCCTAAGGCCAGCCTGTCCGGGTCTTTGCCAAAAAGCTGGACACAGAAAGGTTTTTCCACCCTGGGATCGGTTTTCAATAAGCCCAGGGTTTTGGGTCCCCGATAGGATAAGGCCACACTTGAGACCATTTCGGTGACCGTAAGTCCGGCTCCGTATGATAAAGCTAAACGCCGGAAGGGCCAGTTGGTCAGACCGGCCATGGGAGCCAGAATAAAAGGTGACCTTAAAACGACCGGTCCGACAGTCGGGCCCTCAAGATTCAAAAGCCTGGGGTTTTCCAAGTCAGCGCAGGACCAGCGCATGGTCTTTAGTCAGGTCTAAAATGGGGGTCTTAAAGACCAGTCGGCCAGTCCCGGCCGAAAACCAGCCGGAATCGATTTCGTTTAAATCAGCCTCCGCCGATAAGCGCCGGAAAGATTCGCCGTCCAGAGTGATGGTGCCAACATTCCCTAAACCGACAAACTCCAGTAAAAACCCCCGGGTTTTGGCGGCTCCGGGCATCTGACCGGCCTGAGCCTGGACAGTCATGGTCAGGAGGCCGGCCTCGGGGGTCATTTCCAGCCGGGTGCGCAGTTTTTCGCCGGACAGGTAGTTGATATTCTGACCGTTATCTTCATAAAAATCGAAAAAAGAAACATCTTCCCCGGGGAAGGCCGTAACGTGGAGGCGGTCACTCATGGCCGGATTATCGCTTTTATTCGGCACAATGGCTCCGGCTCGCAAAAGGACCGGAGACATTGGGATTCCGTTTTGTTTGCAAGGAAGAACCCTAGGTCCGGCCGTTTCCTGGGTTATGACTTCCTTGCCCAGAAAATCGTACCATTTGCCGGCCGGCAGATGAAACGACAAAACCTCGGCGCCGGGTGTAACTCCGGCGGCAACCAGGATATAAGGTCCGACCATGACTTCAAAAGCCGCTTCCCGGGCTAAAAGATCCTCTTGGAAATAATACAAAAGAGGTGACATGACTGGATCCCCTGTCAGATTGGCCTGATGAGCCAGGGAGTAGTAGTAGGGTTCCAGGCGGGCTTTTAAAGTGAGATTAGGGGCAGTCCAGGGCTCGTTTAAAAAATTCTGAGGCACCAATAAAGGAATATTAAGTAAAGCGTTTTTAGCCATCCAGGCGGCGAAGTTGGAATTGTAGCGTTCCACCGGAAACTGTTCCAGAAGGGGGAAAATGTCGGTGGAAAAATAGTCTATGCCTGATAGATTGAGGTTCGCTCGGGCCTGCCCCTGAGGCACAGGGGAGAAGAAGAAAGGTTCAACCGAGTAAAGACCGGCTCCGTAGCGGCCCTGACCCGCCAGGCCGGCCCGGGCCAGTAAAAAGGTCCGGGTAAAGCCTAAACCAGGCCGGAATCTTTGGTTTCTTAAACCGATGCCGAAGCCTTCCATCCACTTGAGGCTGAAACGGTTAGCCCAGGCAAAATGGGAATGCTCGCCCTGACCGCCGACCCCTTTGTACCAGGCCAGGTTCGAATAAGATTCAGGCTCGCCGCCCAGCAGGAAAAACGTATTGGCCCCGGCATCAATTAATTTGGACCTGAAAATACTGTGCCAGTAAGAGGCTGCAGCCGGGTCGGTATAGTCAATGAGGCCGCTGGATTTGCCGTTGTAGTTCAGCATTAAAGACCGGCCGTTTTCCTCAGAGCTTTTAACCAGAAAACCTCTTTTATCCATGTCTGAAAAATTGGGATTGTTGACCTCAATATAAGGCGACTCGGACACCATGAGTTCTAAACCGGCCGCTTTGGCCTCGGCTAAAGGTAGATTTTCTGGCTGATTCCAAAGGAGTAGTCCGGTGATATCAAAGGGCCGGAAGAAGTCTTTAAGCTTGCTGAAATAGTCTGACCAGGGCTGCTGGCCGGGGCGGATATCGTCCACAACCCAGGGAGAGAAGATGGATCTGGGCGGAACAGGCGGACGGCCGATGACGCTTGAGTACGTCCTGCGGATAGAAGGGAGATCTTCGCCGATGATGACAAAAAAATCCAGACTGCTATTGTGAGCGTCGGGTCCTAAAATCCCCACTGTCCAGGGCCGGGCCGATAAATCCCAAACCAGAGGCCGGGTTTCATTAAAAAATAAGGCTCCGCTGACTCGGCCGGCCCCTAGAGCAAAGAGGACTGGGGCCTGAAGACCGCTGGTCTGGCCCTCGGCCTGCTTGTTGACACGGTTGCCGTAAGGACCGCCGGGCTGGATAACCTGGCCTATGAGGTTTAATCCGCCTGTGGTAAAGACTTTAAAATCCGCGCCCAGCCCGGTTAGATGGGTGTACTGGTCACCGAAGATCATAAGGCCTGACAGTAAGCCGTCCGGACTGTAAGGTGAGATGACGAAGACGGAACCGGCAGAGGGCTGATCAGTCAGATTGACGGAGATATAAGGCCTTCCGGACTGGGTTGTTAAGGAAACACGCGACTCAGGAACGTCTCCCGCCGAAACCCACTGGCTGCTGGGGGTCAGCATGATGGTATTGGGCAGTTTTTGGCCAGGGGAACCCGGAGCCGACTGACTGAGTACAAAATGCCATAAGCCTTTTCTGACCTGTTCGTAACTTAAAAAATAAGGCCCTAACTGGGTGACGGTCGGAGCAGCCTCAGCGGTCACAGGTCCGGCCAGGTTTATGAGGCCAGCCAATAATATAGATGCAAAAATCCGGCCCAGACCCTGAAGACCGGAGGCGGACGGCGGAGATGAGGTCTTAGGTGATGATCTATGAGTTAAATACTTAAATATCATCTTGAATGCTCTCTAATAACCCTGGCAAGTTCCCTCTTGGAATCGGCCTCTTTAAGCGACTGCCTTTTGTCGTGAAGTTTTTTGCCTTTGGCCAGGGCAATCTCGGCTTTGGCCAGCCCGTTTTTAAAATAAAGGCGCAGAGGGATTAAACTGAAACCTTTCTCCTGGGTTTTTCCGATCAGGCGGCGGATTTCTTTTTTATGGAGCAGAAGTTTTCGTCGCCTTAAAGGATCGTGGTTGCCGAAATAAGCCTGTGAATAGGGGCTTATATGGGCCCCGACCAGATAGGGCTCTTCCTGATAGATCCGAACATAAGCGTCCACAAGATTGGCTTTGCCGTCTCTTAAGCTCTTGACCTCAGTGCCGGTTAAAATGATCCCTGCCTCAAAACGATCGGACAGCTCGTACTCAAAGCGGGCTTTCTTGTTCTGGCAGATGGTCTTGGTATTGTCTGAAGTTTTGGGTTTCATGGTTTTAGCTTTTTTGATAATCAAAGTACACTGACAAAAATCAGCTGACATGAGGTCAAAACCTTGGCTTAATTATAGTCTTTTTGGTTTCTGAGATCAAAAATATCGCTCGCTAAAAACGACAAAATAAGGTAATATTAACTACTAATTAATAGTTAATTAGCATTTAAAGAAAAAAATATAGGTAAACGTTTCTTTTTGGAAAAGACAGAAAGGTTTGAAATTCGGACCGGCCGAATTTTACTCTCGCTCAAAAAACGTGAAATTATATCATATTTAGATCAGTTCTCTAAGAATTTTTTGGAGAATAAACGGCTGGATAGTCCGGGTTTGGCCAGTGGCCTCTTTTGCTCCTGCCTTGGGACTATTGTTTGCCCGAAAACCGGCTTGTTTCCAGCGTAAACTGTCATGAGTAGCTCTGGCTTCATATTACCCCGGCGGATAATTATGATAAAAGAGTTTATCCTTATGTTTCTTCAGTCTTTAGTATACTCAAAAATTATGCAATTTCTATAGTCTGTTTGTAATATGGCTAAAGAATTAT
>JAISEL010000034.1 GCA_031264185.1 Deltaproteobacteria bacterium | reverse complement strand
AGTAACATTTTAAGCGGAATTTTTTTGGAGGGAAAATTTTTAGTTGGAAAAAACAAAAAATATATTACTCCACGGCTGGAAGAAAAATTGTGTAGCAAGAAAAAATTAGGGAATTAAAGCTAAATCCGCCTCCAGGAGCTATGATGATTATGGATCGTGGGATTGCCGCCGCCGCAAATGTGGCCTGGGGCTGACCATAAATTCCGCTGTCTCGCGGTCAACCGGGAAAAAGCCCGAATTTTTGACGATAAACTTGATGTTCCGCTTGAAACTGCTGGCGGCGATGAAATATCTATTTATAGCCAATTTAGTGAAGATGGTAAAGAAAAGAGGTTGGTTTTGCCGTTCACCAAAGAGAGCCTGTAAAGAGCAGGCTATGCTTAAAGGGAGGATGAAAAAATACGAGGAACGCTTGGATAAAATCAACGCCGGCCTTTCCAAGCCAAGGGTTAAAAAGGACCTGGACACCATAAGCCGTTTCCTCGGGAGCCTGGCTAAAGGGTTCTCTGGAGTATCGCATTGTTATAAAGTAACCGTCCAGGACAATCAATTCACCAGACCGGGCGCAGGCGAGCCAATAAATGTGATCCTTACTGATCATGAAAGGGACGAAAAAATTGGCAGTAAGTTGACTCTTCCTGGGGTTTATAGTCTTAAAACAAACGAAATCAGTTTATCGCCGGAGCAGATCTGGAGATCTGGAGGCCATATATCATCCGGCTCACCAAGCTGGAGAGTGTTTTCCGAAGCCTGAAATCAGAACTAGGCTTGCATCCGGTTTGTCACCAGAGAAAAGGGCGAACAGGCAGCCGCCTGCTTGTGTCAATTCTGGCGTACCAGTGCATTCACATCACATGTTAAGACAGCTTTTACAGAAAAAGAGCACAAACGACAGCTGTAAAAGCATAATAAAGACTTTACAGAGTTATATAAGGCAGATTATATAATTTGGTAATTATAAAAAGCAGATTATATTGATTAAAAAAATTAATTTTTTATGACTTGTAGCACTTAAGGACATATTAAGCACCGGGTCTAACCCTAAGACCAGGTAAAATCATGAAAAATATTATATAACACAATTAATTAATAGTCAAGGCAGAGCCATACTCCCGGTTTTTCAAGATAACCCCTTGAAAATACGGCATTTTAAAAAATCCTTGTTAAAGATCGGCTAATAAGAGTATGAAATAAGCCTAAAGACCCTGGCGATTGTTTCAAAAGCCGGCCTGGCGGCCGAGGATTGTATCAGTGAACGCGATTACGGCCAGAATTTTGGGATGGGCGGCCCGGAGCGATCAGCTTCATGCTGAAGTCGGCCGGCGGACCTCTTTATCCGGCCAGGTTATTCGTATATAATAACGGACAGTTTACTTACGGTTTTTCACCTGCCGGACACAAGCCTGATTTATCCGGTCACAGTTACGGCCGGTGAGGAATTGATTAGGAAAGCCCATAATAAAGCGGTCAGCGAAAGATTCAGGTTTTCAGTTCCGGAGACGCTGTGCTGATCCCTTAAGTGCGGTAAAATTTAGTAAGCATTGTAAATACAGGCTGCACCGGCTTGGAATGCTCCCCCTCCGCCGGTACGGTGCATTGCTGGAGTATTTTCTTTCCCTGACGGAGGTTTGTTTGTTATGAATGGCTTTGATGCGACTCAGGAGCAAGTCAAGCCAAAAAAGTCGAAGTCTTTTTGGCCCGGAAAAATCAGCCTGACAAAGGCATTATGTATATCCCTGGCCTGGCACGTATTATTGCTGGGGACATGGACTATGAGCATGTCCTGGGCCGAAGCTACTGCTCCGATTACCGATAATACCCTAAGGCTTGAGCTTTTTGGGGCAATTGCGGAACGGGAAGTGACTCAGCAGGAAACCGTTGCCCCTGTCGACGCCCCGGAACCGGAACCGGAACCGGAACTAGTGCCGGAGCCCGTACCGGAGCCGGAGCCGGTCAAAGAAGAAATTGCGGTACCCAAAGAAGTTCCTCCCCCGCCCAAGCTGCGGCCGCCCAAACCCAGACCAAAACCCCCGGTCCAAAGGGATCAGTCGGCCGGTCAGACCGGCCGCCGGGCCGCTTCTTTAGCCAAAGCCGAAAAGGAAGCTCAGGAAAAAGCCTATTTGTCGGCTGTAGGCAGGGCCGTTAATGCTCACTTATTCTATCCAAGGGAAGCCATAAGACAGAGTCTGACCGGGAACACTAAAGTACGTTTTACGGTTAATAAAAACGGCCAGATTCCGAGCAGCAGTATCAGAGTGACAGTCTCCAGCGGCAGTGAAATTTTGGACAGGAGCGCCATTGAGACAGTGTCCAGGGCTTCTTTAGGACCGCCGCCGTCCAGTATGGTCGGCCAGGAAATCTCCGTTACTTTAGTCTACAATAAGGAAGGAAACAGAAGGCGGCGCACATCTTTGGGGAGTTAAAAAAGATCGCCTTAAAAGCGTTTTGAGTTTTGGCCTCATAGCGGCAGTTCTTTTTGGCTGAGACTTAACCCGGTCCTTTTTAAGAGTCCGGATCCTTTTGGTTTCTGAAGATATAGCTTTATATCAGTCGGCTGCGGATATTTAAGCCCGGACCGGGAATTTAAGACCAGCGGCTAAGGCCAGAGCGGCAAAATACTGTCCGTCTTAGGAGGCCGTTATTGCCCGGTCACTCATGACGCAGGGATTATCACAGGCCAGCCAGCCGTCCCGGACCGCCGGTGGCGGTTGAGGCCCAGATAATTTTTTGTGACCGCAGGCTCGGATTTGGCGCAGATAGTCCGCCGCCAGTCCAGGTTGTGGAAAGTTTTGGCCGCCTTCCCCGTCCAGAAAGGTTTCATCGCCTGAGTACATTCCGGCCAAACTCTTTTTGCAGCCTGGCGCGGCCACAGCCATGAAACAGTCCGATTTGAGTAACGGGGCTATATATCTGTATGTTCAGACAGATTGTATAATACATTTAAAAATAGTTTAATTATTATAATTATATAAAATACATTCAAGAGATATATATACTGAATTTATATAATTTCAGCATAAAATGCAATATTTTCAGTATGGCCACAAGTTTATTTTTCAAAACTTAAGCGCAGCGATAACGTTCGTCTTTACTTCGCGTTGATTTGGCTTGGGACAAAGCACAAGCCGGGGGTGACATTGGGTAGCCAAGCCGGAGCTAAAAGGCCAGCCAAAACAGTGGCTATGCAGGCTGACCGAGTCTGGGTGCCTGTAAGGCTAATCAAGTCATGGGTGCGGCAGGGGTATAGATTTTTTTATATGTACTAAACCTGAATTCCCGAATATATTTTCACTACAATTTATTTCTCTATCCTGTTCGTTTCAGCTCTTTTTTTATGCTAACTATTGACAATTATTAAATTTTATCTTAGTGATATCTAACAGCTTGGATTTTGCTCAGAAAAAAGACGATACTTTTTAGAGCTAGATATGTCTTTATTTATTAGTAAAGTAGCATATAAAATCTTAATTAAGGTTTCAAAAAATTTTAAATGGCGATTAAAGCATTAATCTGCCATAAGAGACATCAGCTCAAACTCTCTTGACCGAAAAGTGAGGCTGTCCGGCCTTTTTCACCAAGGTCCAATTGGCCGCTTCCTCCAAGACGAGTCGGACGTCGAGATTGCCGGATACGGCTAAAGCGGCTTTATATATTTTATTGCCCCGGCCCTGAAATTTCAGGGTGTACTTATTTTTCTCTATCTGGACCATGGCCGCAGTGAGGGCTTTTTCCATATTCTTTTGGATTTGTTCGCCAGTCAGATCCTTTTCCTTGCCTTTAACTTTTACCGCAGCCTTGACAAATTTCAGCTCAACGACGTAATCGTTTCCGTCTCTGGCCCTCAAATGTACATCCATCTTGCCTGAACCGACCGACTTCTGACAATCGCAGTCCTGGCCGGCCATGATCATGGCCATCAAAAAAAGCGTCTCAAAGTAAGCCTCGGACTTCAAGTAATCCTCCCAGGGGATGTTTTCGAGAAAGCTCTGGAAAGCCATCTGAAATTCATCGGCCTGCCTTTGAATTAAGGCTGCCACCATGGCTTGGGCCTGTATTTTCATTAATAACGGGTCAGCAAGAGATTCTTCCAGGAACAGCCAAAGACGGGCCATGGCCGCCTGAATCTCCAGGTTGGGAAAACGCAGGAAGAACTTCTTTCCTCCTCCTGTAATAGAAACCCGGTCCACGGTCAGGTAGCCGGCCTGAAGCAATAAGGCTTTAGAGCTGTACCCGGCACCGACATCTATGGTGTTCAGTCCGTCGGTCAGAAAATCGTTGCTGTTGAAGGAGGCCAAATCAATTTGGCGCTCTTTAATGAGGCTGGCCAGAAAAGAGGTGCCGCCGGACTCATACCAGTATTCCGAAAAAAATGAATTGTTAAAAAAATAAAGCACTGACCAGGGATTCAGGATTCGGGTTCGGCCGTCCCAGGTATAGCCGTTGTACCAGTCAAGGATTCTGTTCCTTAAATCCGCCTCCGTGGCCTCATTATTTATGATGCCCATGGATTTGGTCCTGGCCAGAGTCTGCGGCAGCCGATCGGCGAACAGAGAATCGAATTCATCTAAGGTAAAGCCGCAAATGGCAGCGTACTCCGGGTCCAGGGTCAAGTCCTTAAGATTATTCAGGGCGGAAAAAATGGAGGCTTTGGCAAACCTGGTCACCCCGGTTATGAAGGTAAAGCCACGATGTTCTTCGGCGGATTTCAGGACGCCGTAAAAAGTTCCCAGGGCCTTTCGAATTTCGTTGGCCAGACCGGTTTCGGAGAGTCTGGCCAGAATAGGGGCGTCGTACTCGTCAATAAGCACTGCCACATTCTGGCCGTATTTGTCATGGAGGTCTCTGATCAGCGAACCGAAAAAAGCGGCTGGAGTTTCGCCGTTGGGCTCCAATTTTTCTTTTTTGGCGATATCCTTCAAATTCGCAAGTAAATCCGACTGGACAGTAGCTACGCTGTCCGTGGTGATCGAATTCAAACTCAGGTGGATGACCGGGTTGGGCGCCCAGTCATAGTTCGAGCAGTCATGAATCCACAGTCCTTCGAATAGCTCACGCCGACCGGTCAAAATGGCTCTTAAAGTACTGACCAGGGAAGATTTGCCGAACCGGCGGGGCCGGGAAAGAAAATAAGGGGTCATATCCTCAAGCAGCCGGTATAGAATCTCGGTCTTGTCGGCGTATATATAGTTTCCCTGGCGGAGTGTCTCAAAAGCGGCTATCCCTATCGGTAGTTTTTTTATAATGCTCACGGTTGCCGATCTTTCTGTTCAAACAGGCGGGCTGGGGAAAATATCCCCGTTCGATAAAGTCATGTAATCCAAAATTCATGCCATTACAGTATACCACGACAGGGACTCCGGCTCCAATAAGTATAAGAATTTATAGATGAAATGGGATTCACGCAAGTTTTAAAGCGTTTTTTGACCTCCTTCACTCCTTAATCAATGGGAGGTAAGTTACTGAATTTAGGGCATTTATTCCAAAAACTAGCTGATTTTCAGCGTTTTCTGATCGCCTGGATCGGCCGACGGCCTGTTGGATTTAACTTAACTGAAGTCAGCCAAACATTTCCCTGCTGAACCGCAACTGATCAGCCGATAATTTTTCAATTTCGGTTTTCCGTTAGGCCTGGCCAGTGTAAAAGAGCCGGTCATTTTTCTTTAAAACAGGTTTTCGCTTTAAGAAAATCAGAAGTAATTTCAAAAAGCTATAACCACCTTGGACGTCTCAACTCCAGGAGAGAGGCTTTTTACCGACTTCCAAATTTTTGCGTCTGGCTTGGCTATTAATGTTGTCATTAATTTTTTAAGATTTAAGCAGTGTTGGCCGGTCAGCCTGGGACAGATGAAATCAGCTATAAAACCGCAGCTCTTTGGGGATCTTGGGCAGAGTAAAAACAGACATTAGAAAAAACCATTATTTTGCAAATAGCCTGGCGATATAATGCAATATATATATTTTTGGCGGCTGTTTTTCTTTCTGGACGTTTAACTGCCATGATTGGCCTTTATTGTCTTCATAGGTTGCTTTGCACTCCCGGTCAAAAAGCCCTCAAAGTTGCAGCCGTCGGTCACGGGCTTCCCGTTTTGATGGATGTTTGAGCTATTAATTTTTTGTGCTATTAATGGTCCATGGCCACCCGAAAGGAGGGGCCTCTTATGATAGGAAGGTTCCTAATGGACGCACTTGTGTCTACTTTACTAAATTAGCGATAGTATGTATAATGGGGGGTATTAGGAGGCGGAGCCTATGCCCCGAAAAGCCGAAGCCCCTGTTTGTGTTCAGGCCAGGATATGTTAACTCTTAAGCGGCGGACTGCCAGTAAAACCATAGAAGTTCGTCTGTCCGAACGGGCTGACTATGTTTTAAAAAGCATTGAAGGTCTTCAGGACTCAGAAACCTCCTCTTTAGTACCGGACACGGCCGAATACTGTCGCCAAATGGAGAAAACGGTTTATTTCTCCCGGGACTGACGGACTTTATGATGACCGCCGGCCGGGCAAGCCTCCTGAATATCCTGTTGATGAGACTCGAAAGTCCATACTGGAACTCCTGGGACAAACTCCCACAAAAGGCCAGGCCGTCTGGGACGGGAACGCTGCCGCCAAAGAACTTGGAATCAACAAAAATAAAGTCCGGCAGGTTCTGAGACAAGATGGGATTCATCTCCAAAGACAAAGGACTTGGTGTGTCAGTACCGATCCAATGTTTGCCGCTAAGGCTGCAGATATTGTCGGTTTGTACTTAGATCCGCCTGAAAAGGCCCTGGTTCTGTCTGTTGACGAAAAGCCGAGTATTCAGGCTGCAGAGAGACCTTCAGGATATGTGATGACAAAAAACCATCAGATAGTCAGAGGGATTAAAAGCGCCTGTAAACGCCATGGCACTATTAATTTATTCGCTGCCCTTGAAATTGCAGCAGGGGCCGTAAAGAGTAATGTATTACCCCGGCGGATAATTTTGATACAAACAAGTCACCATAAGGTAAAATCAATAAAGAAATAGATTATCATAATAATCCGCCGAGGTAATAACTGAGAAAAAGCAGCGGGTTGATTTTCTGGAATTTATGGATCAAACAGTAACTGGGATCCCTGAAGATATGGAAGTACATGTGATATTAGACAATTACTGCACTCACAAAAAATGTGATGAGTGGTCAGGCAGACATGAAAATGTATTTTTCCATTTTACTCCGGCGTCAGCCAGCTGGCTTAATATGGTTGAAATTTGGTTTGGCATATTCTCTCGCAAGGCCTTGAAAGGCGCCAATTTTAAGAGTACCTCAGACTTGGCGCAAGCGATATCAGAGTTTGTCGAAGTATATAACGAAAATTCAGAACCATTTGTTTGGAAGAAACGAGAGGTTCGTGGTTCTCAGCTCAGAAATACTATCGCGAACTTAAGCAATTAACCACTAGCTCAGAGGTCGGTTCGGTTCTGGCTTATTTGTTACTAAACTTGTTCAAACGTAGATAAAAAACCCCATATGGACCACGTATCCATATGGGGGTGGTTTCTTCTTTAACCGTAGGAGGTTTTCAATCCGGAGGCGGCTCACAAAGCACCTCCGGCTTTTTTTATTATAAGCGTTCTTTTTCTCATTTAGAAGAAAAAAATATTATTAAGGCTTACAGCTTATTCTTATTAATGATGCGCCAAATAAAATAAAGGACCTAAGGTTATATTCTGGGCCGACGGCTTTGGAATCATGGCCAGGAGCCAGAAGAATATGAAAATTATCAAAGGGCTGAGATAGAATTATAGAAAAATTTGTATTTTAATCAAAAATTACTGAATTTAATTAAATAGTTCATATTCGTATTAAAATTTTTATTTAGGCCATGATCATTTTTTTTTCGGCCGGACTATAAAAATATCTTGTTTAACGGGACTTGACATCCATAATGAAGGCAGTCGGAAACCACAGATGAATGAGATAGACAGCATCTTTCGCGAGGCTTTAAAAAAGGCTTTGCTGCGGTTTAACAGCTAAAGGGAGCTGGCCAGAGCCACAGAAGCTGCACCGCCTTACCTTAGCGATCTGCTTAACGGGCGGAGGTGCGGGGAAGATGGCACGAAACGGAAAATTGCCGGACGATTAGGCTATCCCGGCCGAAAATATGAGGATTTTTTGGATATAGGCAGAGGGAGTTTAAATCTTCCGACGCAGGCTGATCTGGAACGGGCTGAAGAAGTCGCTTTATTGAGTCAGGTCTTTGTGGATTTTTCGGACAGCCTTGAGTTGGATGCCGACCGACGGCATACCGGTAACCGAATGCAGCAGTTCCAGTTCGGTGGCTGTTCGTTTAGCTTCCCTGGACCTATAACCAGGTTTTTGGGGCCTCAGCACATAAGAGTGTTTTTGTTGGTTGAGGACGCGGCCATGGAGCCCATTGTCTTCAGCAGAAGCATCATAATCACCTATAATATGGCTCATCTTCGCCGTGAAGTTCCGGGAAGCGGGAAAAACATATACCTTATTGCTGTTCCGGGTGAATGCAGACAGGCTATGGTCAGGTATGTCAGCAGAGACAGAGTCAATTAGATTATAAAGGCCGAAAATAATCGTATTTTAGACTTTACGCGGCCGATAGAAGATGTTATAGTTTTCGGTAAGGTCATATTGATCCATAATATATTGGTTTTAGACAATCTGGGCGTTATTCCGGCTAAAGCGCTGAAGGATGGTTTGGCTAAGACTGAGAAAGGCAGTCTTAAGTTAGACAGTTTTGATGAAAATTTTTCAGTTGCGACTGAAAAGCGGGGAAATAGGCTGCTTGAAATTGAGAAGGCTGATTTTAGTGAGTAATTCAGGCATAAAATTTTCTTTTGACGTAAAGGCTTCTTTATCTGGAACAAATTTAATTATTTGCAGTTAATTAAATATTTTAAGGAATTCATTAAATCTTTAGGCTGCAATGTTTATCATTTGACACAAGGGGATTCTGTCAAATGGGGAAATCTGAGGAAACCCGCTCCGCAGAAGGCTTTCAGCTTTCGACTCGTTTCGGGCATATAATTCAGTATAATGCATTTGACTCAAAGCGGCTTTTTTTAAATTGAGTAAAATATTTCCGCCGGACCTGAGGCCTACGGCTGTTCATTCATACATTTATAAATTTCAGCCTTAAACATAATTTAAGAGCATATATTAAAAATTAAAGGAGGCATATGATTCAAAATGTATAAAATAAACGCCAATTTCCCCGCTGTCAGCCCTAATATGGCGGAAATATTCCGCCTGTCCGCCGAACAAGGCCTGGCAGCCGCTCAATTCTATCTCGGCCTTATGTATTTTGACGGCTGCATTGTCAGCAAGGACTATGCCGAAGCGTTCAAATGGTACCATCTGTCCGCCGAACAAGGCCACGCCGAAGCCCGGTATCATCTGGGCATCTGCCTCTTTAACGGCGACGGAACCGCCCCCGACAAAACTGAAGGCCTCAGATGGATCCGCCAGGCCGCCAGGCAAGGTCTGGCGGAGGCTCAGTATAATTTGGGGATTTGTCTTCTCTACGGCGACGGAGCAGCCAAAAACGAAACGGAAGCAGTCAGATGGATCCGCCGGGCCGCTGACCAAGGACACCCTCAAGCGAAAAAATTTTAGGGCAGGGGGCGAACAAAAAAATACCGCTGGCTTTAATAATATCCGTCTGCCCATTTTTCCAGCCTTCATACGCCTGACCAGCCAGGCTGAAGCGGCCGGGCGGCTGTCCGAAACAACAGGAAGCGACTCCATGAAAGAAGTTCCCCCCATCCGCGACCGGAAAAAAATAGCCCAGATAGTCCAGCTTTTGAAGTCCGGCCCCAACGGAGCCCGGAACGCCTGCTATTTCGTCCTGGGAGTCAACACCGCCCTGCGCATCGGCGATGTCCTGAACCTTACCCTGGCCGATGTCCTGGACTCCGCCGGCCAAATTAAAGCCCTGATTACCCTCAAAGAGGAAAAAACCGGCAAGACCCACACCGTGCCCATTAATCCGGCCGTCCATAAAGCCCTGAAAGAGTACCTGAAGGTCAGATCCGCCGAAAGAGGTCCGATGCTGCCTAATTCGCCGCTGCTGCTGTCCAATAAAGGCCTGAAGCCCATAACCCGGCAAAGGGCCCATCAAATCATCGCCGAAGCCGGCAGGACGGTCGGACTGCCTGATTTGGGCACCCACTCGCTGAGAAAGACTTTCGGCTACCACATGTACCAGAAATCCGGCCGCAACGTGGGCATGATCCAGAAGATGCTGAATCATTCCCAGAGCGGCACTACCTTAAGATACATCGGAGTCGAAAGGGAAGAGATTGATGATCGCTGCAATGATTTGAATTTGACCTGAGCGCTGCCGAAACGCTGCGTAAGGAATGAAGAGCATCCCCATGCGCGTTTTCGTTTCCCATTTCCTTATTTGCATTTGACGTAATCGTAGCGGATACTCAGTTTCTTGAATTTTTCGCAGGCCAGACCTACAGCTTGATCATTGCTATTCGCCGACACATGAACCATTTTATCCGGTCTGCCGTTTCTGTAGGCCCAGCATTCATACGACATGGCGGCGAAAGCTACCCCTGCCGCGAGCAAAGTCAATGCGGCGGCAGCGGAGATAATGTTTCTGAATTTCATTGCGGTACTCCTTGGTTATGGGGAAAGAGAGCGTTCCTTCCTGCAATATTTGAAAACTTGGCAAGGCCCCAAAAAACTTGTGCCTCTGCGAAAACAAAAACGCCTTGCCGTGAACAGCAACGATCGGGCTAGAAACTGCTTGCCTCTGCCATCATTACGAACGCACCTCTAAAACTTATAAACCAGATTCAATGCCCCGGAGTGACTGGAATTTTTGCTGCCTTGACCTCCATCATAATGCATTTCCAAATCTAAAGTGTCAGACATAGGAATAGTTACATCCAGACCGAAAACTACAGAATTATCGTCAAACGGGGTAGTCGAATACCTAAAGGCCACGGGATTGGGCTGATCGGCCATAAAATGTCCGCTCACCTGATTTTCATTATCAAAATAATGAGACCACCCCAGGCGTCCGCCGATCCTGACCCCTGAAACAGATTCCCAACTAAGTTCAGTTCCTAATTCCGAACGCCACTGCTCGGTGCGCTGTTTGGAAATAGCCTGGGCCTGGACCCCCGCCCCCCGCTCTCTGTAGGATTCGATTTTGTTGCTGTAGTAATCCAGTCTGGCATAGGGCCGCACAAGCCAGGAATCATTCAGATCAAAACTCCGGCCCAAAGCCAGAGCCGCTGCCAAGCCGTCCCCGCTGTAGTCAGCGGTGTAATGAACGCCGTCGCTGCGGCGGATCTGATCGTAGTCATAGAACCCGTAGCTTAAGATCCCGCTGAAGTCAAAACCGCCTGGCAGCCGGAAAGAAGAATAGGCAGAAATTGCCAGGGCCTTGGCCTTCGTGTTGATGAGTGAGCTTTTGGCCTCAGGCCTGGCCGCACTCA
The DNA here is from genome assembly GCA_031264185.1 of Deltaproteobacteria bacterium. Classification (GTDB taxonomy): domain Bacteria; phylum Desulfobacterota; class Desulfarculia; order Adiutricales; family Adiutricaceae; genus JAIROO01. The sequence continues at coordinate 8,108 of JAISEL010000034.1, read as the reverse complement.
CCGCCAGCCCCAAAAGAGCTGTTTCGTCTGAAAACCGGTGATCTGCGCCCAGAGTCAGCCCAGGGGTCTTAACTGTGAAGCCAGCCGAGCCTGACTGGCCTTTGTGCCGGTCATAACTGTACCAGGGACTCAGCCAGACTGACCAGGACAGATCCCCGGATTCTCCGCTGGAAGGCGGGCTGTTTTTTTTGGATGGCGATAGGTTATTTCTGGTATTAATTCTAGTAAATATTGTGCTATTGCTGAGGCCTGCACTGATAGAGGAGGCCATGGGAGCCGACTCCGCGGCCTGGGAGCCGCTGTGTTCTTCATCGATCCTAGGTTCTGTAAGGATCTTCATAACCAGAGTCCCTGTATCTTTCCAATATAAATCTGCCCAATATTTGTTGATCCCAACCTTAACTTGTTTGGAGTCATCTTCCCTGCTCCGGTTCTGGCTATCGACCTCAATCTGCTTGGAGACACCTTCCCATGCCTGGCTCTGGTTATTTAAAAAACCTGGATAGTCGTGACTGACATCAAGCTCAATCAAAGTATATTCCCTGCCTTTTTCCAGAAGATTATTTCCCAACAGGAAATCAACATCAACCAAGCTTCCTTTCTGGAGATCAAATCTCCAGGCCTCTATAGTTGAATGAAGATTCTTATCAAAGTTAGCCGTCCCCAGCAGAGTGGCCCCAGGCATCACAGTGAAACTGTGAACCTTAACTGCAGCGTCATAACTGAGGGTCGTCTTTCCTCCGTGAAGTTCCACGTCAAAAAGACCTCTCCCGCTGTAACGGCCCAGATATCCGTCTTTGACAGGGGCACCGTAGCCAAGAATGTCATTTTGAATTAAGAATCTGAAATTAGGATCGGAGCCGGATAAAACAATATCGCCGTTACTGTTAATACTGTAACCCCGGCCAAAAGTTAACTTTGTCGATCGGCCGTCACTCTCATAATAATAATCATTTATAATTGATCCATCAATTTCGGCGCTATTTCCAAGCACATTAATTTCACCTACGTGGGAATTTCCGCCGATATATATTGCGGCTTTTGACCCGTTTAAAGAGCCTGTGATATTGAATTTATCTACTAACGGTCCATCTAGGTAATTAACAGCGGCTTTGTACTCATGCAAAACTCCTTTAGGATCATATACTATTCTAGGCGGCAACAATTCTAACTCAGCATATAAACTTGGACGAATTTTAAAATAAGAAAACTGAGCCAACTCACCATAACCATCTTTAGTATAATTTTCATCTATGAAGTTAACGCCTATATCAAAAGCCGCACCGATACCATCAGGCCAAATAGCTTCAATCTTGCCATGGTGATTGACGGTTGTGTCATGGCCATAAGCGACAAGAAGGCCGGTGCTTCGTGCGCCATTGACAACCGAAATTGTTGATTGAGGATCTATATTAATTGTATTATTATATCCATCAGATCTAATTCCAGCTGACGCGTGTCCATTAACTGTTATATCCCCTCGTTGGGTAAATATGTTTTCATCGCCATATAAATGGACTCCTATAGCGTACCCAGAAGGAGCAGGGAGATCATAACTATTACTATCACTTATTGTGTTACCGCTAGTATAAACGGATCTGCCAAAATGACCTTTGAAATCTACTTCAAGGCCAATATCAGCCAGAGATGCTAATTCAACTTCAATCATGCCGGCGTAATTTCTAAAAGCCCGGTGAGTCATCAAAGTGTTTCTGAGGCCAAAATGACTATCAGACTGGTCGTCAAATTCCTTTTCCATCATAGGCACGGGTCTAGGCGTTCCATCGCCGTAGACAAGCATGGCGTTTGGGCCATGAAAATAGCCGTCAGGAACGTAAGGATTGTATTTGACGGTCTGGGTGGTGTCGGCATTTCTAAGGTCAACCCAAGGTTTTAACTTTTCAGGAAATCCCGAACCACTTGGCCATATATTATTGTAATAGGATTGATCTGTGAATACTACAATTTTTTCAATTCCTGTACTATTAAACGTAATAAACGATAAAACTCCTCCATCAATATTTTCAAACAAATTTTTACATATATCAGACAACTCATTAAATCCAAATTGAGCTAAAATGTCTATATTATTTTTTGTTATCTGTAAATTACTTAAATTATCAACCATATAGCTATATAGTTGTTCGTAAGAGTTTTGAGTACTAACCCCAATCTCAACCAACGGTTTCGCCTTAGGATCCTGCAAATAAATATCAAATTGACTAGGGCCAGCACTAGTAGCAGTACCCCAACCTACACTTTCTAAAATACCGATGATTCCAAATGCGTGGCCAAGCTCATGAATAATAGTTGTTTCAAGATTATAAGGCATAAGAACTTGATTTCGATTTAAATCATAGTTAAAATAATCTGATGTAAAGCCTATACGTACACGTCCGTAATGTGATGTACATGTATTCGTATCCGTACAGCTTGGATTTATATTTGGAAGCGGACCAAAATCTTCTTTATTATCCATTAAAATATAAGATGGCATTGGATATGTTATAGATGCACCAATATCGCCCCATAAATAAGGTCCAGCGGAAGCATTTTCATCATTTATTGTATAAATATCAAAATATATAGTATCTTTTTTAGAACTATAAATACTAAACATGTTTGCCCAATATTGTCCAGCATTATTAACTGCGATTTTTTCATTATATGATATATCTCTATATGATTGTTCATCTTGTTTACCACCGAACCAGTACCATTCATTTTTATCAAGATAATTAAACTGAAAATCAATAACATCGTTATCAGAATGTATAGATACAGTGGATGAAGAGTAAGCGCTGATCGGTATAAGTAAGATCAGTGTAAAAACAAAAGCAAATATAACAAAAAGAATATTTTTAATCATTTGGATACTCCATGGCCTTTGACATCTGAGCCCTGGACGGCGGGCACATCGTAGAAACCATAAGGATAAAGGCGGTTAACGCGCAAATAATTCTAATTCGGAAAAAACGGCTCCATCGAAGGCCCAAGACGAAAACCACCGCAGCTCTCGCGTTAACTGGCACGAGTTGCACCTCTTCGGTTCAATTCAAAAATAAAGATTCAGTCACTTGACTGGGCGTATGGATCATGGGCGTTTTTCCGAGCAAGGATCAAGCTCGAGGCAACTTTCAAGTTCAGGTAACCCGGCCATTTGGGCGATGGTCCAAATGTCACTTCTCCCCGCCAAGCGGAAAATAAAATTTACTCACTATCTGAGCCGAATAAATTGTCCATAATCACTAAATTCTAACACCCTCAAGATAAAAAATCAATGTTTTTTACTTTTTATTCGATACTACATCATTAAATAAAATATTTATATGTATATATATTATTAAAGCTTTAAATTATTATTAATACTATAAGAGAGAGAGAGAGAGAGAGAGAGAGAGAGCAATAATCGTGCCATTTTGGGTTGAATACCAATCAATTGGGTATAATTATGTTTGACACAATTATTCATAATCAAAATCCAAGGCCAACGAGGCTGTAAATTCTTAGATTCGGCGACTGATGATGATGCGGCGGCTTTAAGCCGCCGCCTTAAAACTCCAGCCTGACGCTTACGCTCCCCGAAAAGCCTTCCCTTTTTCCGGCATAGCCCTGGACCCCGAAATCTACCGACCACGGCTTTGAAGGAGCCGGTCTGACCGCCAGGCCCAGCTCGAAGATGCCGCTGCCGCCTTTGAGGGAAGGCGAACCGATCGGCCGGCCGTTTACCTTAGTCCTGACCTGTCCGTCAAACTCCCGCTCGTAGTAGGCCCCGACATAAGGCGCTGTCCGCTCTCCGGCCGAGTACAGAAGGCGGCCGCCTGCCCGGAGGCGCAGGGAGCCGGCTTCGGAAAACCGGACCCGGTCCGCGCTGACGGTTACCGTATCGCCTGCCTGTCTTGTCCAGAGGAGTTTGGCGCTCAGATCCAGGGATAGCCTGCCGTCCGGGCCTGAGACAGGCAACTGACAGCCCAGGCCGCCGTGGAGCCCGTAGTACCGGCCTGAGGTCTTAAAGGAGGCTCCTGTTCCGTTATAGCGGATATCCGAGGTTCGGAAATCCGTCTCCGTCCGGCCCAGCCGGGCGGAGGCCTCGAAGTAAAGGCCGGAGAGGGAGCCGCTCTGGAAGTCGTAGCGGCCCAGCATCCCCCCGCCGAAGTAGGAGGTGTCTCCGTCGCCACGGACCTTGGCCGCATTCGGGAAAGAATTATGGGAGTCGTAGCTGCCTTTGCCGCCTTCGATAAAAGCCCCCAGGGTAAGGCGGCCGGAGCTGAAGTCCGAGCCGCGGCCCAGGCCGGCCAGGAGCGATACGCCGGAGACATCGGCGTGGGAACCGGTGGCGTACCGGGAGCGGCCGGCGATCAGACCGCCGAAAGCGCTCCAGACCGGGCCGGGTCCGGCAGTGGCGGCCAGAGCCGACGGGAGGCCTTTTGCTAAGAGCAGGTCCTGGCCCTGGCTTGTGAAGGCTAAGGAGGCGATCCTGGCCTCCGGGTATGCCTTGAGGCGCCGGTAAGCCGACCCCGAAGGAGAATCGCCCGGCTCCGGGGGAGTGTCGTTCGGCCCTGAAGGAGTGTCGCCCATAAGAGAAGCCAAAATCCGGTCCGGGTCATTCGGATCCAGCGCCACTAAAAACTTGTCCCCCCCGGCGGTGACGGCGGTCAGAGGCTGAAATCCGACCGCCTCCAGGGTTTGGGAATCGATGAGGACAAATCCTTCTCCCGCCGCAATGTCCGGCCGGCCGGAAGCGTAGGCTATCGTAAATGAAGTCGCCCCGTCGATTCGGGTCCGGCCGCTCACGGTCAGGAGCACATCTCCGTTCCGGGCGGTCTCCGGGATAAGCCAGGAGAGGTCCGCTCCCCTGAGATCGGCGGCATAGTTTCCGGGGTCAATGGAGGCCGGGCGGATTCCGCCTATGACGGCCAGTTTGGGTATGGGCAGAGAGCTGCCCAGTCCGGAAAAGCCGAATTCGGCCCCGCCGGAGAGGATCAGTCCGCCGCCTTCCAGGCTCCGGCTGATATCGGCCCCTATTCCGAGCAGAAACGACCCTTCCCGGACCTGAGTGGAGCCGGTGTAGGACTTGGCTCCGGTCAGGGTCAGGACACCGTCGCCGGCCTTAACCGCGCTGCCGGCTCCGGCGATGGCGGCGCCGACGGACGCCCCGGCCGGATAGTCCGCCAGGCTGTAGTCGAACACCAGGGAGTTGCCGGAGCTTATGGCGATGCCGGAGCTGAAGTCGATCCTGTTTCGGAAAGAGGCAGCCGAGCCGGCCGGAGCGGCGAGGGTCAGGGAACGCCCGTTGATCCGGCCGCCGCTGAAGGCGTATCCGTCGGCGGTCACCTCCATGGCCCCGGGGCTGACCCCGGCGGGATCAATTCTGACCTCTTTGGCCCCTTCGGGTCCGAACACGACTTCATCGGACTCCAGATAGCGGATCGGGAAGCCGGAGATGTGCCAGTTCTTTCCGGCAGCCCCGGAGCTTGCAGGAACCCAGACCGAGGAAGAGCTGCCGTCCCAGAAGATGCGGGATCCGGCCGGGAGGACGGAGATCGGGGCAGTGATCACGGCGGCCGTGTCAGTTCCGAAGCCGTAGTAACTGTCATTGGAGCGGACAGCGTCGTTTTGCATGGTTATTTGAAACTCGCCGCGCTCAAGAAAGGTCAGAATCCCGGCTCCGTTTATAGAGTAGTCCGAACCGGAAACTGCGGCGGAACCGCCTATGACGAGGGAAAAGACAGTATTCTGGCCGCCCAGGAAGGCCTCGGAAGCCAGATTATAGCCCTGGCCGGGAATCGGATCGGCCGGGATGGCAGGCAAAGTCACCTCCGTCTGGGTGCCCAGGACAAGATTAGTTAAAGCCGGTAAAACCGACGGCAAGGTCATAGGATGCAGCTGGCTCAGGGGGAGCCTGTCGCCATGTACATACAGTTCTCGAAGGTCGGGGTTACTGTCCACATTCAAGCTGCTGATATCGGTGTTCCCCACATACAGGGATTGAAGTTTGGCGTTCTGACTCACGTCCAGATCTGTAAGCTGGTTTCCATCAACCCAAAGTTCTAGAAGGTCAGTGTTCTTGCTCACGTCCACGCTCGTCAGCTGGTTGTCATCCACATGAAGATATTTAAGAGCAACATTCTGGCTCACGTCCAGGCCCGTCAGCTGGTTGTACCCCACATTCAGGTATTCAAGAGCAACGTTCTTGCTCACGTCCAGATCTGTAAGCTGGTTGTCAAACGCATCAAGACGTAGAAGGTCGGTGTTCTGACTCACGTCCAGGCCCGTCAGCTGGTTGGACCCCACATCCAGGGATTCAAGAGCAACGTTCTTGCTCACGTCCAGGCCCGTCAGCTGGTTGGACCACACATTCAGGGATTCAAGAGCAACGTTAGTACTCACATTCAGACCGGCCAACTGGTTGCTGTACGCCACTAAATTAGTAAGTTCGTCAAGTCCGCTGAGATCGAGGGAGCCTGACAACCGTTTTCCATCAATGTGAAGTATCGTGACCTGAAAGGTGCCGGAAAAATCATGCCAGTTGACACCACCCCATGTATTTTGGGAAATCCCGGCATCCCAGTTGAGAGTGCCGTATTGGTCAGTGGCGCTTTTTATATTGAGGAGCGCTGCTTGTTCAGCGGTACTGTAGGATTGAGCGGAAGCTGCCGCCGGGAGTCCCAGGAACGCCAAAAGAAGGAGTACTGCCAAAATGCCAGGCTGTCTGAGGCGATAGGGCTTAAGGCGGGACTCCTGGTTATCCCGCGCCTTCCGCCCGGCTCTAAAAGCGGTGTTGCCGGAAGAAGAAAAACAGGCAGCGGACCTCGAATTGGCAAAGCGATGCGGCAGTGATCGGATCATAGCTTATTCCCTGGTCATTAAAAGATTTAGGCGTAATAACGGACAGAAGGCGAGCAGGTCCGGGCCGGCTATCGACCGGGTCGGTCTCAGCGAGGATGCAGGACAGGCCTCCGGGGGAGGGATCGATCCCTTTTTGGGGCTGAGATTTATTTTGTTATGCAGACGAAGGTATTTAAAATTATGAATCAGAGAGAGAGAGAGAGAGAGAGAGAGAGAGAGAGAGAGAGAGAGAGAGAGAGAGAGAGAGAGAGAGAGAGAGAGAGCAAGAATCATGCCAAGTGCAAAATTATTCCCGCTTATGTCCGGCCGATTCAGGGTCATAAAATTTATCGCCATAAAAAATCTTACGCAGGGCTTTAACCGAATCTGAACATCAGGCTTCGGAAAACCGACTGAAGAAACGCCGGTTATACCGCAATTTAGAACATAATTGTTTTAAAATGTGATACTTATGACATATAAAAGTTCTTAGTCTCTGTATTTACCACGTCAGACATTGATTGTCAAGGATAAATTGACCTCAGGCATAAAAATTTCTGCCCTTAGCTTTACCGGCTTGAGATTCTTAATTATAAAATTCAATAATCAATTAAATGTAAAAGTAAAGTCAGATTTCCGGCAGCCATGAAATCGGCGGTCATCTGACCGTCTTTCCCGGCTGTCATCATTAAAAATCCGGCCTGCCGTCCTTGGACTGATAGGTTTTCCCGCATTTTTTACTGGAGCAGGCAAAGAAATCATAGTCTTTGCCGGTTTTCTGACTTTTGCCCTGGCGGCGGCAGAGAGGGCTTTTGCATGACTTGCACTTGAACTCTGAGGCCGGCTGTTTTTCCTTTTGGACGTTCAGCCGGCCCGGTTTTCCGCCGTCGTCCTTATAGGCGGCTCTGCACTCCCGGCCGGAGCAGCCCCAAAAATCATAGCCGCCGGGGCCTTCCCTGACTATGTGCCGGAGGGGCTTCCCGCAGACCGTACACTTGTGTTCGGAAAGCTGCGGGGGCTTCCGTTTCTGGCCGGGTTTGCCTTTATCGTCCTGGAATTTGGCCCCGCAATTCTCCCGGTCCGTGCAGGCCCAGAAGTTGTAGCCATCAGGTCCGGATTTGACTAAATGCCTTAAGGCCGTCCCGCAGTCCGGGCACTTCTGGGTATTGGCCGCCTTGAATGACGACAGCTCCCGCTCCAAACCGGCATTGACTGACCGGACCAGGGTCAGATAGTCGGCTTTTCCCTGGGCTATCCGGTCCAGCTTCTCCTCCATATTC
>JAISEL010000138.1 GCA_031264185.1 Deltaproteobacteria bacterium | reverse complement strand
TCGGGGCTCAATGGCTCCCTGAGGCCGCAGGATTGGGCTGGGCGCTCGGGGCTATAGGCCGGGCCAGATGGTTATTGAGCCGGCTGCGGGTCGACGGGCTTATGGCTATGTTCGGCTATTCGTGTTTACTGGCAAGTTCATTTCTGACCTTTCATCAAGCGTGGGAAATTGAGAGTCCGGATCGGCCTTTCCGTTTAAATTATACAACAGACGATGAATTCGGTTGGAGCGTATTTATTGGCGAGTATATGGATAAAGTGGAGCATGATCGTCAGGGAAAAAAGACCATCAATAATTGGAAGGTTAATTTCAGATAGTTGAAGCGTTGGTATATTTTCCAGAAAAAAATTGAGGATAATTTTGACGCTTAATTGTTTTTAGTTTGGATTGGGCATGTTTTAGGTCTTTAGAGAGTTAAAGTGAAAGGATTAGGGCTGGGACTGTTTTCGATATTCCCCAGCTTTAAGGCCGATGTTTTTTTTAGGGGCTTAATTTGGCAAAAGCAAGGAGAAATTATGCCATTAATGAGAAAAAAAATAATTGCCGCCGTGATTTTAGCGGCGATGGGATTTATTTTGGGTTATTCTTCCATAAAGGCTTTAGCTCAAACTGAAGACTTACCGACAGTTGAGGTTGAGGCGACGAAAACAGGCAGGGCGGAAGATGGATATTTAACGGAAAATGTGCAAAACGTAGGACCTTGGAATTCAATGAGTCTTCAAAACGCTCCGTACTCAATTACTATCTTATCAAAGGAATTTTTGGATAACGCTGTAGGTAACTCAGTGAACCAGTTTATAAAAGTAATGCCGAATGCGACTACCTCATCGGTATTTTACAATAATACGTACACTTATACGCAAACTAGAGGTTTTGACAATGCGGTGGCGTTGGACGGAGTCAGAGTCACAAATTCAGGTTTAACCACAGAAATTATGGACAGAGTAGAAATAATCAATGGGTTAACAGGATTTCTATATGGAGGAGGGTATATAGGAGGTTTAACGAACTATGTTCTAAAAAGGCCAACATCTGAGCGTTACAATTCTGTGACAATTGGGAATGCCGGCGGGAGTCAATACTATGCTCAAGCTGATTTTGGAGGTCCTTTTGATAAAGATAATAAATTCGGATACAGAATTAACGCATTTCATTCCAACGGAGAGACCGTTTACAAAGACTTGGATGTTGAGCGTTCATCAATATACGGAGCTTTTGATTGGAATATTACGGAAAAAATAAAATTACAGTTAGATTTTTTGCATGCTAAATATCATCAAGACAATCAGCCAGGTTCATTTTTCTTGCTAACATGGCAAAATGGAATATATCAATACCCTGTAAAACCGGAAAATGGGAAAGCTTACGGTCAAAAGTGGAACTTTATTGATTCGGAGACCAATTCGTGGGGAGCAAAAATTACCTGGGATATTAATGATATATTTACGGCCAGAGCGAGCTTTAGGCAGAGAAATTTTGAGTGGGAAAATATGATGAGCGCCAACAGATTTAGTCTTGCGGGAGATGGAAAATTCGCGGTCAACACCACTTGGAGTGGGCCGGTAACAGAAAAATCAACTGGCGGGAATTTTTTTATTGAGGCAAAATTTGATACTTTCGGGGTAAAACAAACTCTTACAGCAGGTTACTCCGCTAACAAAGTTGAATCTTATGCTCACCAAATAAATTTTGGAAGTTATGGCTATACTCCAGATATTTATGATCAACATAATTATCATTTTGATTATTTTCCGTCTATGATACCACAACGGTACAGTGACTGGGGACCTTTATACAAAAGGAATAAAAATATATTTGAGAATTGGATTATTGGCGATGAGATTAAATTTAATGACTGGCTAACTGTTATGGCCGGGGTAAATCGGGTTAAGCTTACAACTAGGAACTATAATGTTGCCGGTCAAACGACTGCCAGTTACGAAAAATGGAAGGCTTCCCCGTCATTTTCTCTGATTGTTAACCCAATTCCGACGTTAAGCATATACGGGACATATATTGAGGCTCTGGAAGCCGGAACAACAGTCGCAGACGATCCGTCCCGATTTATAAATGCCGGCGAGGTTTTGCCTCCTGAGGTCAGTGAGCAATATGAGTTCGGAGTTAAATACACTTTAAATGATCGTTTGCTGTTAAGCGCGGCATATTTTTCGATAGATCGAGTAAATGATTTAACGAAATATTACCCCAATGGTATGGAAGAAATAACCCAGGACGGGCGGGAGATTCACAAAGGCTTCGAGTTCTCTGCCGTTGGAAAAATAACAGATCGCTTGACCGTTCTTGGCGGAGCAACAGTATTCCAGTCAACTCTTAAAAAGATGACTGACAAGAGCCTTGAGGGCAAGCATCCATATCAATCTCCGACCAAAATGTTTAAAGCTTATTTTGAGTATGACACTCCGTTTGTAGAAGGCTTAACTCTTAACGGCGGTTTATATTACATGGGCAAACAATATACTGATAACAATAACCAGGAAACCACCGATCCATATACCTTAGTAGACCTAGGGGCAAGATTTGTAACTAATATTAAGGATGTTAAGACAATTTTTCGCTTCAGTGTCTTCAACCTGACCGACGAATGTTATTGGCAAAGAGGTTATGCCGGTCAATTGGGTGAAGGCCGGTCATTCGTGTTTTCAGTAACGACGGAGTTCTAGTTAGTTTTGGCTTTTTTATCTAAATGTCGTGGGCTTAAAAACCCACGACCTTCTCATGGCTCTCTAACCCGGATTATTTTCTCTGTCACTGGGGCTTTAACTCTGTTTTGTCTGTTTTTGATGGTGGCTTCGATTTTAGGCAGCGATATCAAACCGAGACAGGAGACCAGTAGGGACAGCTTTGGTCGGGTAGTGTTCGATATGTCCGGTTATCCAGGCCGATTTAACGGGCCGATAAAAAAGGCCTTGATTTTAGCTCCAGTGGCCTGGGATTTTTCCACTGTTGATCAAACGGAGACTAATATTTTGGCCACAGCCAAATTTATCAGAGAGGAAGCGGAAAATAGTTTTCTCAAAAAAATATTTCCAGGGTTCCTGAACAAAAAGGGAACAATTTCTAGCTTCGGCCAAGGGGCAGTAGGCGGCGAGGAGGTTTTGGCGCTTCAACCGGATGCCTTGATCGTGTGGGACTATTTCTCTCAATTTTATAGAAAATTCGGATTTATGGGTTTGGCCAGCGTTTCAAACTACAGCAAGGGCAAAGATAAGCTTTATAATTATTTTGGTCGCTTGGTCGATAAAAAGGACCGGGTCGATTTTCTGCTTAAAAAAAGCCGACGACAATTAGATGATTTACCATTCATGGTCCCGACTGACAGTCAATTCATTGGATTTTTGGTCCTTCATTTGGACGGAACTCAAATTTTTCCAATGACTGCCGATTTTAACCGAGATATAAAGCTTATTATGGCCAGGAATTATGGTGAAAATTTTCAAAGAAACATAGGATTGGGTCTTGAGACGGTGCTGAGCTTTAATCCAGAATTTATCTTCCTGCACTGGAACAGTTCGACGTCCGTTGAAGAATTTTACAAAAAACCGGTTTGGAAGAACCTTAAAGCCGCCCGCTTAAAGCAAGTCTACAAGATGCCAGTAGGTGCTTCGAGGATGGAAGGTCCGGTTGAACGGCCCCTTCTATATAATTGGATTCTATTGATAACTCGGCCAGAGATTCGTCCCAGCATTTCTATTCGAGAGCTGATTAAAACCACTTATCTTGAGGTTTATGGTTATAGCATGAGTGATGATGAATTAGACGAATACCTGAATCTAGAGGAAAATTCTGTTTCAGCGAATTATGAAATGCTATTCGCTGAAAAAGCGCTCTTAGATTATTAAAGTCTAAGTCTTTTGCCAAGTCTATAATTACGGCCTATTTTTTGAAGCTTTTCCCCCTACGGCTGTCACTAAACCGTGAGTTGTCATGGTCTGAGCTAAACAAGCACTGACTTGTTCCGCTGCTTTTAGCGTATCCTGGCGTAGGTCTTACCATTATCACAGGTTCAGAGGTTTGACCCGAGTGCTGAGAGGACCCAGCGTCAATTTAGTGGTCTTAAATATTCGTGCGCGAAATGACTAAAAGGAAAAATTATGACCCAACCGCCGATTCAATTACCAAATAGTCTCCCCACTGTCTGCCGTCTCTGTATGATTGAACTGATGCGGAAGACCTATAAAAGGTATTGGTGGTTTCCCATCGTTAGGGAACCTTTAGTCTTAGGAATGCGTTTTTTGGGTGTGGTCAACCGGATCCCGATTGCAACTTACGCAGCTGCAAATCCCGAGTGCCATGGATGTTTACGGTTTTTAAAAGCAGATTTAAAGGTTAAATCACCGACTTTTCGGTTTTTGAACCGTTTTATTGAACCTGTGTTCGGAGCCATCAGGGCTCCCAGGTTGGTTGATGAAGAAGTGGAAGAGGCCAAAATAAAGGCAGAACTGATGATGAAAACCCTGATTTCGGATACCTCAGGAGTCTTAGATGCCTTGGCCTCTTCTTCTGACTGTTCTCAGCCTAATCCGGTGATAGCCAATGAGTAGGATAACCGGGCTGCCAAGGCCGGAAAACGTCTTTTTAGATAGAACAGAAAGAGGGCATCTTTTCCCGGATCATGGCCATATCCGGACTAATCCATGTCTTGGTTCTGGTCATTATATTACCTCGGTATTTAATTCTGAGAATGCTGTAATACCGTTTATATTACAGGTCTTGAGCTAATCCTCTCAGAGTTTCGTGCAGTGGTAATAGTCACTTTCAGTCTGGCTGAACCGGCTACCAGTTTCAGGCCATTAGCGGTCATGGATTTTTCCCGGTACGATCCGGAAGGCGGCAGTCCCTGAGGCAGTGAAGAGTTAACCGAAGTCCTGGAGATTCCGCCTCTGGAACTTGTACCGGTTTTGGAACCGGCTCCGAAGACTATAGAAAGTGTGGCCGAGGAGGCGCCGGTGTTTACGCCTCGGCTGGCAGAAAAAACCCCGGAAAAGAAACATCCGGCAAAAGACGCAAACCTAAGCTTCCGGTTTCTGAGTCCGGCCAAACCGGAACCTCTGAAGGCCCAGGGACGGGCGGGTCTGGCGGAGCGGGGGCGGTCCCGGGCGGGGCAATCCCAATCTTATGCTGGCCTAGAAAAGTCAGATTGGCCTGGGACTCAACCTGTAAAAAAATATCCGCCCGAAGCTGTGACCAAACAGCTGAATGGGGAGGTCATGGTCTATTTTCGGATTACCGTCCAGAGACAGGCCTCGGCGGCCAGGATGACAGGCAGTTCCGGTCACGAGGCCTTGGATCTGGAAGCTTAGGCGCTGTTGAAGCGCTGCTCTCCGTCTCCGCCTATTCCCAAGGGCTTGGGACTGGCTTCTCTGGAATTGAACGTGCCCCCATAGGTTTTTCTGTTCTACGGTGTGCTATAGCTTCATGCGTGGACGTTTTTTGTAATCATCAGACTCTGACTGTGTTCAGAAGAGAAAATTGACGCGTTTCTTCAAACCGCTTAAAAAGTCTGGTCAAGTTTTACAACAAATTCAAGCGTCAGAATCAGGATGGTCTTATGGGACGAGATTTTGAACCGGTTGGCGTTAGCATAGGTGCCGGTATTGGAAGGTGTTCCAACCAGTGCCGCTATTGCCAGCTGGCTTATAAAAAACCTGCCAATTTCAGCGTATCGCGATACGCAGCTGTGGTTGATAAATTCCTTGATTATAAGGCTAAAACAGGCTTTGATGTGCGTCAGTGGCTGGGATATTCCTATGACTTTGGCGCTGACGATTTTGGCCTGTTCGCTGCTCTCCACCGGCGCGTGTTCGATTGCGATCTAAAAGTGCTGCTACTTGGAGGTCTCCCGCTAATGACTGGTGAACAGTTAGCCGGCTGGTTTTCGCAGCGCCGGAATTTGGGGAGCGAGTCGGTGATCGCTTCGTTTTACGGCTCAGACGTCAATCATGATTACCTGAGTAGCAGAAAAGGCCATTTTGATTGGCTGATTTCCGCTCAAAACGTCGCCGCTCGGCTCGGTCTCAAAAACTACCAGAAGATCTTTCTGACAAAACCTGTCCTGCCTTATGTTAATGAAATGCTTGATCGTTTGGAAGAGGTTGACAGCGTGTCCGGTCGCTTTGCTTATCTGCTTTTTTACAGAGGTTTGGGACGAAGATTCGAGGATCAGCGGCTGACTATGGAAATGCTTGAATCCCAGCCGGAACGGCTTAAGGCTATGTACCGTGAAGAAAACACAAAATGGCGGTCTGAAAAGGACTGGCTGGAATGGGAGCGCGTCAATCCGGAAGCATCAGTCAGAGGACATTTAAGTCTGATCTTGACTGACCGGAACATCGGCCTGATGGAAAAAATGAGCTGCGAGGAAATTGTCTCCGACTTGACCGTGAGGACTAAAGCCGCCTACCACGCCGTGCCCGGCCGGGCTGAATTGGCTGAAAAATACGGCGACCGCTCCAACGAGAAAGTATATATGCTTATGAGGGATATGGAATGCCTGTGGGCGGACCGGTTTTTAAAAGCCAATCCAAACATAACAGTTGACAGGAATTTAACACATTTTTAAAGATAATTATTTGTTAATAGACTAATAGTATTAAGTCTTTACTAACATTGAATGTGCTTTTTAAACGTTTCTGCTTCAAAGGAAAATATTTGCTGTCCAGGGGGACTATTGTTTTGAAGATTTCGCCTTCTTTCAGCTGCGGACGCTGATCTGAGCGGCGTACACAGTATATGTACAGCTTCCGGACACCCGAGGCGGGTGCTTCTGCAAGGCCTGAATGCGAAAGAAGGCGGCAACTTTTGGGTTTTTAGGAGCGGGCTCATTATTTTCAGGTGTTATGAGGTCTTGTTTCATGGTCCTGGCGGCGTTTTCTGTGTACATTTTATCATTTTCAATAACAACTTTAGCGTAAATACAGCTTGTAAAATCGTGGTGGATCAAAGTGTATACCAGCATTTCATGGGCTATTATGTTGCACAGACTAGCCAGTACGTCATTCTCAAGGCAAAATTTTGTCCAATAGATGTCTTTCAGCAAGGTGCATAAGCTGGTCATAACTTTCAATTAAGTTTGTAGTTGCCATAAAGCGGTCACCATATCGGTTGGAATCCGCTTTGCGGACCTGGGCGTCAGTACGGCTGCCAGGAACAATAGAAGAGACGGCATCATTACGGCCTAAAAGCACCCATCACTGCCGTTATATTATTGCCTTTCTGACCTGCATATTTTTCTTCCCCATACACCATACAACCCAGCGCTTTGTAAAATATCATTAGGAGATATATTTGATCATACGTGGCCAGCATGATGTGAAGTTGCCATGCTTTTGATTCTTGGAATGAGGTTCATCCGCAAGCCGCTGTCCTTGACATAAGGATAGACACGTTTTTCTGTGAAAATGCTTTGCTTCCTAATATGTCTAAATTGCCGGCGCGGCATAGACCGCGTTTTTATAGCTGTGAACTTCTGAAGACATAGGGATATGGATGCGGACAATGGCTTTTCACTGGCACTTTATGACCTTTGCGGTTAAGCAGACAGGCGGGCTGATTATTTTATGGCTCGCGGACGTTGAGGTGAAGGTCTTTATAATATCCGGTCCGGAATTTTTTGGGATGCCGCTGACAGTACCATCATCTTCAACGCCAATGAAAATCTGTCCGCCAAAGCGGTTTAAAAAAGAACAGGCTGATTCATCAGCTCACCGTTTCTCCGAACGTGAGGATCATTTTCATTTTTCCTTTTCCGTCATTGTAATTCCCCTTTCATTTTTAGAGATTTTATTAAAATGTTAGCCGCAAGCGACCCATCTGTCCGCTGCTGTCAGTCAGGATGATTGAAAAGTTGTTTTCTATCAGGGTTGTGTTTGTTATTTTTGATTATTCTAAATATATAAACATATTTATTGAGACATAATATATTAAATTTTTAGATAAATATTACTATTTATACTCCGGGTGACATCCGGAGACTTATGACATTAATAATTTGTCTGATGCTTAATGGTTTTTATGAAGCCAATTTTATTTTTGCCAGTTCAAAGTCTTATGGAGGATTTTTTTATTTTTGGTCAGGTGGTGGTAATATATCAAACTAAGGCCATAAATTCGGGAAGGATTTTTGACCTGACAGCCAGGTTTTTGACCTCTACCGGAGTTTTTATGACCCTCAATCTTACTCCCACCGCGAACCGAGTTCATATAGGCTTTTTCGGTCGCCGCAATGTCGGAAAATCAAGTTTACTTAACGCGGTCACCGGCCAGGATCTGGCCGTGGTTTCCGATGTTCTGGGCACGACCACTGATCCGGTCCAAAAAGCCATGGAGCTTTTGCCCCTGGGTCCGGTGGTCATCATTGATACCCCCGGTTTAGACGATGTCGGCAGCTTGGGTGAGAAAAGGGTCCGCAAAGCCCGTCAGGTCCTAAATCGGACCGATGTGGCTGTGCTGGTGGCCGAGGCCGGTCTGGGTCTGACGGCAGTCGATCAGGAGCTTCTGGCTCTTATAAGATCCAAAGAGATCCCCCATGTTGTCGTTTACAATAAAGCCGACCTCCTGGAAAATCCTCCCAAATCAGAAGCCGGGGAAATATTCGTCTCGGCCGTCAATCAGACCGGGGTTAAGGAACTGAAAGAACTCCTGGCAGCTTTGGCTGAGACCGGGGAAAGTAAGCTCAAAATCGTCGGCGATGTCATCCGCCCCACTGATTTGGTCGTTTTGGTGGTCCCGATTGACAAGGCAGCTCCCAAAGGGCGTCTGATCCTCCCCCAGCAGCAGACCATCCGGGATATTTTGGAAGCCGACGCGGCGGCGGTGGTGGTTAAGGAGCATGAACTTAAGGATGTCTTAGGTCATCTGGCCGGAAAACCGGCTCTGGTCATTACTGACAGTCAGGTTCTGGCCCGTGTTTCGGCCGATGCGCCTTCGGATATTCCTTTGACTACGTTCTCTATTCTATTTGCCCGTTATAAAGGCTACCTGACCGGGGCGGCCGTCGGTGCTTCGGCTCTGGACAAACTGCACGAAGGGGCCAGTATCCTAATGGCTGAGGGTTGTACACACCACCGTCAGTGCGATGATATCGGAACGGTTAAACTGCCCCGGTGGATCCGCAATTACGCAGGCCGGGATTTTAATTTTTCTTTTTTGGCCGGAGGCGATTTTCCGGAAGATCTTTCGGAATACGGCCTCATAGTCCACTGCGGAGCCTGTATGCTAAACGACCGGGAAGTTCACTACCGCCGCAAATGCGCTGAAGATCAGGGCGTGCCGATGACCAATTACGGGACAATTATTGCCCACATGCAGGGTCTTTTGTATAGATGTCTGGGGATTTTCCCTCACATCCAGGCCCTTTTGAAGGACGAGTGAACGTGCGCCAGGAATCCGACAGTCTGGGCACTTTGTCGCTGCCGGCCGAGGCTTTGTACGGCCTTCAAAGCTTAAGGGCTCAGATTAATTTTCCGGCTTTAGATCGGAATGTTAATTTTCATTTGATCAGGGCCATTATTCAGATTAAAAAAGCGGCGGCCCAGACCTACGCCGAACTGATCCCGGAAAAGGCCGAGGTTTTTGGGGCCGTGGTCTGGGCGGCCGATGAGATCTTAAGCGGCAAATATTCGGAAATGTTCATTGTGCCGGCCATCCAGGGAGGAGCCGGTACGTCCACTAATATGAACTGCAACGAGGTCCTGGCCAATCTGGCTTTAATAAAAATGGGCCGTAACCCAGGTCAGTACCAATACTGCCACCCCCTTGACGATGTTAATCGGGGCCAGTCCACCAATGACGTCTATCCGACAGCTCTAAGAATCGCCTCCGTTTTTTTGCTCCGAAAGCTCAGCAACGAAGCGGCTAGTCTACAGGAGGCCCTTCAAATAAAGGAAAACGAGCTGGCCAAAGTGCCTAAATTGGGTCGGACCGAACTGATGGACGCAGTGCCCATTACTCTGGGTGAGGAGTTTGGGGCCTATGCTCAGGCCCTGGCCCGGGACCGCTGGCGGCTTTATAAAATAGAGGAAAGGCTTAGGGAAATTAATCTGGGCGGACAGGCCGTCGGGCTGACCGATCGCAAAGAAAAGCTCTTCCGCTTCGGCACGGTTGAAAAACTGAGGCAGGCTACCGGCATAGGTCTGGCTGCAGCCGAATACCCTATGGACATAACCCAAAACAATGACGTCTTTGTGGAGGTCTCGGGTTTATTGAAGGCCATGGCCGTTAATTTAAAAAAAATAGCCGGCGACCTGCGCATAATGAATTCCGGTCCCAGGGGCGGTCTGGGGGAAATTCGTCTGCAGCCTCTCCAGATGGGCAGCACCATTATGCCCGGCAAAGTTAACCCGGTGATCCCGGAAATGGTCATCTGCGCCTCTTTAAAAGTTATAGCCAATGACCTGGCTCTGACTATGGCCGCCGGGTCAGGGGAGTTGGAATTAAACGCTCTGGCTCCCCTGATTGCCGAAAGTCTTCTAGAGAGCCTGGCAATTTTAACCCAGGCTACGGAATTATTTCGGAAAAAGGCCGTTGAGACTCTGGAAGCCGTGCCCGAGCGCTGTCTGGAACTGTTGCGAAAATCAATGGCTCAGGCTGTCAAATATACGCCGTTACTGGGTTACGATCGTGTCAGTCAAATCATAAGCCAAAACCCGGACAGCCCGGAGCTGGTTTTGGCGGCTCTGGAAAAAGAGCTGAATTCGGTCCGAAAGGAAGCAGAATGATCAGCTCTTAGATCTTTTTGGCCTTGTTTTTGCTTTGTGTCGTACAAATTTTTCGGAACTCAATAAAGGCTTTTTTAGTCCTCAGAGGGAAAATTTTACTTTGGGCCTGATTCTCTTTCGTGCCAGCTAGATGTAAACAGAAAGATACTTGACAGAGTCGATCAGAGTATTGTATATTCCTTTCATTCTTGTTCATGATTTTTTTATGCCAACACATTTTCGACTGGGTTTTGGGCTAGAACAGATGTGTT
>JAISEL010000079.1 GCA_031264185.1 Deltaproteobacteria bacterium | reverse complement strand
TTTTTTGAAATTCTAACCATGAAGAACATTGCAGTTGAAATACGGCAAAAGCAGATAAAACAATATCCGCGACTGAGAATATAATATTTTTTCCTTTCCTTGGGTCAGGAACAGTCTCTTCGGCCTTTCTAAGGAGGCCTGTGAACTTATCTAATAGAATCATATTATCTAATTATACATGAAAAAATTTATGTATCAATAAAAAATTTAAGTTAAATCAAATTTTTTAGAAGAATGACAAATACCTTAGATAAAATTAATATATATATTATAACAAATTAATCTTTAAATATTTTTAGTTGTTTATTAATAATGTTTATAAAAACAATCAGATAACAGGCAGGGCTAATGTTATTTTATACTATATGGATGTCTCTGGAGATTCGTAAATTTAAGCTGACAGACTTATTTTAAAAGGATTAGGGTTCCGGGCTCTGATCAACCGGAACAAAGAATCCGGAGAAACGCTGACTGTTCACTATGGTGCAGATTCGGCCTGTTCCGGTCAATACCAGATTCAGGAAGTGGAGTCTGTTGTTCAGCAGGTCCTCGCCTGAACGATCCGAAAAGTGCTGCTGGCCAAAATTAGAATTGCTGGACAACAAAAGTTGTGGTTGCCTCTGACCGGCTAAAAGGTGTAATATCAATAGACATGGTTAAATAAAGGTCTTTAAGATTAAATCGGCCATTATTTTGGATTAGTCTTTTAGTTATCTTTTGCCGCTATATGTCTGTAAAATATTATTATTTTTTCGTCCCTTTGGCATTTATTTTTCTGCAACCAATTCTTTTTAAGTCTGAATAGTTGGTTTTTATTCATAGGACCTTTATGGCTATCTCTTCCCAGCTGCCGGCCTTGGAGACAGTTTTCAGCCCCCAGGAAATAGGGGTCAGGGTGGCGGAAATGGGCCGGGCCATTACTCTGGACTATCAGGATCTTCTGGCCCCGGAAGAGCCTTTGCTGGTCATTGGCATCCTGAACGGGGCCTTTATTTTTTTAGCCGATCTGGTCCGGAATCTGGATCTGCCTGTCCAGATAGATTTTGTCCGCCTGTCCAGTTACCAGAATCAGACCGAAGCCAGCACCCACGTGGTTATGCTTAAAAACCTGGAAAAGGAAGTCAAGGGCCGCCATGTCCTGGTGGCGGAAGATATCGCCGACTACGGGCTGACTTTAGCCTGGCTTTTGGAGCATTTAAGGCGCAAAAAACCGGCCTCCTTAAAGCTGGCTGTGGCGGTCAACAAAACAGCCCGCCGCCGGGTAGAAATACCCCTTGATTATATCGGTTTTACGGTGGAAGACGGCTTCTTAGTGGGCTACGGACTTGACTATGCTGAAAAATACCGGCAGCTGCCCGGAATTTACGTCCTTAAAACCCCCCAGTAATCCGCTGACTAAAACCCTTTGGAAGGCAAGATGATCATCACCTGCGAAGAGTGTCAGACCAAGTTCCGGGTAGCTGACGAGCTTATCAAGCAAACCGGTTCGCGGGTGCGCTGTTCCAACTGCCAGCATATCTTTACGGTTTTCAGAGCCCCGGACGAGCCGGAACCGTCCCGGTCTCCGGAAGAAGAGCCCTGTAATTCCCAAAACCGCAATCCCCGGTCGTCTAATCCTTATGACCAGGGCTCAATGGATGCTCTGGACCGGGAACTGGACGATCTCTTTGATTCTGACCGGACACCTTCCCCCCGGAACCGAAGACCTGTCCTGCTGGCCCGCCCCCCCTACCCGGCCGAGCGGTTCCTGCCGGCCGAACCGCCGGGGAGAGGCGCGGATCCGGCTGCAGGTCATGAATCTGCGGGCTCCAATAAGGTTCAGCCCGGCTTTCCTTTGGATTATCCCGGCGAAGAGCCGGCGGCTGATTTCGGGGGCCGGAGCATCAGCCCATATGAAGAAAATGAGCCCGATTTTGAGGACCTCGGGTCCAATAATTTTGATCTGGGTCTGTCAGACGAGCCGGTGACGGCCGGGCCCGTCAGACGCAAAGTCATTTTTGAAAAAGCCCCTGAAGATGTTCCGGTTTCAGACGGACCGTACGAAATGACCGGGGGGCCGGAACCGGCCGGCTCTCCTTCGGACCCTTTACCCCCCGGGCCGGCCTTAAGCCGCCAGCCTAAAAAAAGAGAGCCGGCCAGCAGTAACCGGAAATTTTTTTTGATTGCGGCCATAGTCATCGCTTTTTTAGTCATCGGCCTTTTTTTTCTGTCAGTCTGGCAAAAACCCCAAAGCCAGGTGGCCCTCCAGGCGACCGGCCTTAACTCACCGGAAGATCCGGGACCCGGATCAGTCCCCGGCTCGGCCGACCGGCCTGCTGACGAGGCCGGCAGCGATCCTAATAACTCGGCCAGGCTTAATTTTGTCCAGGATCAGGAAAGCCACCACTACCGGATTAACCGCAGCTCCGGGCGCATCTTAATTATTACCGGCCGGATTTCCAACGGTTATCCGGCCCGCCGCAGTTTTATCCGCCTGAAAGGCTCCTTGAAAGACAGTAAAGGGGAAGTGGTGGCCGAACGTCAGGTTTTTGCCGGTAATTACCTGACCGAGGAGGAGCTGACCTCTCTGCCCATGCCGGAAATTTTAGCCCGGCTTTCATTAAAAGGCGGCCAGGACAATTCCAATGTCAATGTGCCGCCCAACAAGGCTGTCCCTTTTATGCTGGTTTTTGACCGTCTGCCGGAAGATCTGGAGGCTTATATTCTGGAGCCGGTCAGTTCCGCTCCCTAGGACCATCGCCCGGCAACCCCGGCTGAGACTGTTTCAGGGCCTGACCAACACGGAGAACGAATCCGGTGCAACCGCTGCCCTTAGGTACTAAATTTATGAATTTTATAATGAAAGCCGCTTTCGAGCGTCTGGATTTTGTCAAAACAGCCAGATACCTGGCCGGCCTGGAACCAGGAAAAACCTACATGGAAAAAGTCAGCCGGACCGGACCGGCTTTCGAAGATCAGGACCAAATTGCCCGGCTGGCTGTGGATTTAACGGCCCGGGCTCTGGAAGATAAAGGCGAACCGGCCAACCGGCAGGAACTGACCGGTCTGGTTAACCTGATTTCCTGCCGTTATAATGCCGAACTCCATCAGGCGGCCAAGGGAGCCTGCTATAATTTAATTACCCATCTTTTTCAGTCCGGAGATCAAAACAGAATCTTTACCTCAGCCGATCAAAGAGAGCTTAAATACCTGCCCCAGCTGCAAAAAGCCCAGCGGGAAGGGCTGGGCATTGTTTATCTGATTAACCATTCTTCCCACTGGGACGAATTCATATTTAATGTTTTTCTGGACCAGAATAATTTGAACATGCCTTTGTTCGCCGCCGGCCAGAATATGATGGCCACCCCGACTCTGGCCACTATGCTCATGCTCGGTTCTTACGTCATTGTCCGCAAAGGGGCCAGCCGAACTTATCTTTCGGCTCTTTTCCATTACTGTCAGGCCTTAGCCGAAATCGGCAAACCCCAGGGCATATTTCTGGAAGCCTGGTCCGGCGGGGCCAGAACCCGGGACGGCAGTCTCCGTTATCCCAGGCGTCTGGTGACTATCCAGGGCTCTTTAGCCGCCCGGACCGATGTTTTAGTCCAGCCGGTCATCATAAATTACAGCCGGGTGCCCGAGGACCGGGATCTGGCCGAAGGTTTAGGCGTCTGGTCGTGGCTGTCCGGTCACCGGATGTGGAGGGAATTACTGAAAAATCCCTTAAAGCCCATAAGAAGTCTGGCCAGAGGCCTCAGGAACATCTACGGCCGGACCTTTGTGGCTTTCGGTCAGAGCCGTTTATTGTCGGACCTGAAAGCCGAGTGGCAGGAAGGGCCCAGGGATCTGGCTTTAGATGAGTTTACCGCTCTTTACGCCATCCGGGAGATTGCCAAAGACAAAAAGATCATGGCTTCCCAGCTGACGGCCGGGGGGCTGGATCCCATACGCCGGGAGAAAGACGAAACTTTAGAAGAGTCCGCAGCCCACGCTCTGGAGTTTATCCAGAATTACCACCGCCGGGTTTTCGGCCAGGAGCCGGATCTGGAAGATTATATCCGGGATCACACTTTAGCCGAAACCGTTGCCGACGGGTTAGAATCCCTGACCAGGCGGAAAGTCATAAAGCCCAGACTTTTCGCCAAAATGCCTCAAATCATCTCACCCCACACCCTGTCCTATTACGCCACCCACAGCGACCGCCGCCTGTACAGCCCCTCGGCCAAAGAAAACCTGGTTGTCTGCGGGGCCGGACGCTGGGGGTTTTCGGTAGTCACGTTCATCGGGCGCCGGACCTTAAATGACAAAAAGTTTCACAATTCCTCTCTTTCTCTATATGATCCCTCGGAAGCGGCTATCCAGTCCATGGCCGAAACCCGGGGCCTGGCCGGGTTCGATACCCGCCTGCCGAAAAACGTCTTTCCCACCTATGACTTTATGGAAGCCTTCCGCAAAGCCAGCGAAGTCATTGTAGCCACTCCCCCGGAAGAGACAGCCGATCTTTTTAAGACCATTTTCGCCTTTTCCGGGGACCTGAAAAGCTTAATCTTAGCCAGCCGGGGTTTTGACCGCCTGTCCCACCGGCTGACCGTCCAGATGGCCTGGGAAGCGGCGGTGGCGGCCGGACGTCCGAAAACGAATATCCTAGTTCTGTCCGGGCCTTTTTATCCCGACGATCTGCTCCAGAATCTGGGCGGTCTGTGGATCCTGGCCGGTCCGGTCAAAACCGGCCGGATGTCGGAATCGTCGCTGTTTAAGTTCGGATCTTTTAAAGTCCATTTAAGTGACGATCCCATAGGCGTCCAGACGGCGGCCGCCTTAATTGACGCCTATTCCCTGTACGGCGCTTTCCTTCACCACAAAAGAGAACTCCGCAATCCCCTGGCCATGGCTAATTTTGTCAGGGAAGTCAGCGCCGAGGCCAAGACTCTGGCCATGGCTCTGGGCGGCCAGCCGGCCACATTTGAGTCCGACAGTCCAGCCTGGATCTCGGAATTTATAGCCGCCGCTTTAACCGGCCTGACCAGACCGACGGTCAAGCTCATAGTCTCCCGGGGGGTGCCGGCTTTTAAAGAGTATATGGCCGAGCATCCCAATAATCTCTGGCCGGACCCGGGTGTAGGCGGCTATTACTCCATCCACTCAGCTTACCTGGTGGCCAAACACCTGTCCCTCCATCTGCCCCACCTGGAAACAGCCAACCAGACGTTCTGGGGCCGGGCCTGACGGCTTTGGAGTTAAATTTTTTTAAATAGTTGACAGTCCGGCTGTATTTTGGGTAACTTTAGAGATTAATTGTCTTATTGTCTTATGGGGAACTTGAGTTCTTCCTGAAGCGGCTCTGCCAAAGGGTTAGTTTTAGGATTTTAAATACAAATTTCTGCGGAGTATGCCATGCCACACAAGGCCCACCTGACCCGTCTGGGGGTTGTGATACTACTGTTTCTTCTGTCCGGCTGCGGGGTTTTCCGTGACATGGCCAGAGACAACCAGTTCCATGTTTTTTCCCTGGGCCTGGCCGATTTCATAAGTCCTGTCAAACTCAAAGTCGGGGTGGTGCCATTTGTTGATGAGGTCGGTATGGGCACGCCCGAGGCCGGTCCCAATATAGCCCGGCTAATTGCCGACGAATTCAGCAGTAACAGTCAGCTTTTGATTGTTCCGGCCACAGAAATGGAAAAAGCCATGGCTGTTCGCGGTTTCACCGGTCCCCTGACCCCGGAACAGGTCATCCAGCTGGGCCGGGACACTAATGTCAACATCATCATTGAAGGCGCCATTGCCCAGTTGGACCAGCACCACCAGAGGAAGGGCTGGCGGAGAATTATCCGCTACTTCACCCGTCAGCAGCAGTATGTTGAGGCTATGCTGCTGCTGACGGCCTATGACACGTCCAACGGCGTAGTCCTGGCAACCCGGGCCAATACGGCCACCTATAAAGTCGGCTCCGACCAGCGCGACCCTTTCGCTTCCACCACCGATCCTCCGCCGCCGCCCCAGGAAGCCATTGAAGAAAGTCTGGATATGGCCATAGAAGAAGCCTATCTCCGAGCCCTGGACGGTCTGGCCGCTCTGCCTTTTAAAGCTCAGATAACCGAATTTGTCGGGGAAAAATCCGTAGCCATTGCTTACGGCTCTGAAGTGAACATGAAACGGGGCCTTAAATTTGTTTATCTGCCCGCCGCAGAAGTGGTCACCAATGCCATCAATGTGCCCTACCAGCTCCCCGGCGCCCCCCAAGCCCGCTTGACGGTAACCGAAGTCTCTCCGGGACGCACAGTCCTGGAAGTCACCGAAGGTCAGGTCCATCCGGGAGAGTATATTGAAACCTGGGATAACTGAACTCCCCAAATAATTAAACCGGCTCCGTCGCCGGCTTTTTATAATACATTACAGTTCTGCCCTCCTGAGCTGCCGGAAAAAACTTTTGGCCTCACCGGACAGGCTGCGGCTTCATGAGATCTTTTGTCACGAAATCCGGTCTGACATGCTTCCGTACACAGCCAGGAAAAAACCGATGATCCCTTTGGCCGTGCCCCTGATCGGTCCGGCGCAGTCATTTATAACAGTCTGCTTCAAGGCTTCCTTTGAAGCTTCAGTCAGCTCCTTTTTCAGGTCAGAATCAGTACGGCCCTCTTCTTTTTTCCGGCAACTGACCTCAGTTATAAGATACTTATTCCAGGGGCGCTCCGCAGCGATGTCCGTGCGTCCGGCGGTACCGGCCGCTTCACCCTACACCTTAAGTCCGCCTGAAGCCAAACATCCATGAAAAAGGGCGTGCTGAAAGGACTCATCCGGCGTATGCTGACAGAAAGTGATGAAGGACAGCAAATTTGCGAACAAAATCCTGATGGTCTCGGAATCCAGGCCGTCTACGGCGGCCAAAAATTTGGGAGTCAGGCTTAAAATTATAGCCCGGCCGGCCGAAACATCCTCCAAAATTTCTTCACAGCCGGTCTCCGCTTCGCTGTTCGGAAACTTGAAGGTGCAGCCTATTGGGGCTTCCCGTTTTTTTCAGGCCCTTTTTGCTTTTGGGGAAAAGAAAATGACTTTATCAATGGTCAGGTAACCGGAGTGAAAAAGTACCGGTACAGGTTTCAGGCGCCGGAGATCGACTTTTCTGAGATTTGAAGAAAGATATTCTTCCGTATGAGGTGCCGGAAAACCCTGAAGCCTTTGACTGATCATCTTCTTGAGACGGGAGGGCTGTCCGCTTCGAACCCGGTAACCGTCGAACATTTTGCCGGAAAAAAAGTTCACGGGGCGTATGGATTCAGAACTCTCTCCGGTCCCAGCCAATTAAAGCCGTCATGCCAGACCAGAGTCTTTTCTCCCAGATCGCTGACCAGGCCGCCAGGCGGCATATATCCGCTTTCTGTTCGGGCCTGAAGCAGATCCTCCATTCCGTTACTAAAATAATGGTCGAACTCAGACACAGCAAAGCCGCAAACCGCCGTATTCCGGCAAAAGGGAGATGGCCTTATCACTGCGCCTAAGCCGGGGTTGCCGTAAATATCCGCCAGAAGATCTTTCAAAATCAGGCTGCAGCTTTTATTGGTGACGGGAATATCCAGGGATTTTGCCGCCCTCAAGAGTCCATTTTTGATGGCGGCTTTCAATTGTCTGGGACTGTCGGTCTCGGCGTAGTTCATGGACAGACGAATGACCGGATGGGGCTGAAAATCGCAATCGGTCTCCCGGCCTGTCCAAAGACTATCAAAAAGATGGCGGTGGCCTAAAAACAGCTCATTGAGAGTGTCCAGCAGCAGTGTTGTTCCGAACCTTCTGGGCCTGGAGGGACCAGGAACCGGCGTTTTACATTGCTGACCATGCTGTATATATAAGATGTCTTGTCAACGTAAAGAGGGTCCTGGGAAATATAATTCTCAAAGGGCAAATCGACTTCAACCAATCCTTTAAGCTTTTCGCCTGCCGTAATTGTCATAGTCAAGCAGCCTCAGATGACGGCCCTTGCGGGAGGCTAAAAAAGACATATCATACAGAGATCTCTTTCTGGCTGGAGATCATTGCCGGTGATCCGTCAACATCCCAATAAAGCCCCGATTCAGGCCAGGCCTGGAATTCTGTCCCTGCAGAGCAGTCGGCCCCGGACGGCCGCTGGTCCAGCCGGCAGAGTCCGGGCTGACTGCCCGGAGACCCGGAAATTTTGTAATCTTCCTTAGAACTGCTTATCTCACCCCCCGGCTCCCTGTTCCAAAAAATGGAAGTTCCGCCTGTCAGCCCCGAATCCCCCACCAGCCGCCGAAAAACATGCAATTCAGGCCGCCATTGATTGATGTCAATCATACCACGCTCTGAAGGGGATTTCGGCTGGACTGCGGTCTTGGCTCTCGTAAACCGCACCAGATAAAAACCGGCGGCAAAAACCGGCTGACCGGACAGTCGGAACTTTTGGTTTTAGGCCTCTTCCCGGCCGCGGGGAACCGAAGTCTATCCTGAATACTCGGTCCCTGAAATCACCTGCGGGCAATGTCCTTGCCGGGAGGGCATACAAAAATCCGGACTAATTCTAAGTTGCTTTCAAGGCTGCGTTAATCCAGGGCCAGCATGTTAAACTGCGGAGAGCGATTCTGTTGGTTTTTATTTGAGATAGGCCATAATTTGCTTGTTTCATCGCCACATCTAAATCAGGGAAGAATCTATCGGCGAAATAATCTCTTCTCAATACATTCCATATTCTCTACGTTGGATTGGATTAGCTCAAAACCTGTAATATAAACGGTATTACAGCATTCTCAGAATTAAATGCCGAGGGAATATTTATACTAAATATTTGTTTTGTCCGTCTGAACGGCCGAAAAATGATTTTGGCCTCACCGGACAGGCTGCGGCTTCATGAGATCTTTTGTCACGAAATCCGATCTGACATGCTTCCTTCCGTACACAGCCAGGGAAAGGCCGGTGATCTCTTTAGCCAACCCTCTGATCGGTCCGGCGTAGTCATTATCAACAATCTGCTTTAAGGCTTCTTTCGAAGCTTCCGCCAGTTCTTTTTTCAGGTCGGAATCGGTGTGGCCCTCTTCTTTTTTCCTGTACTTGACCTCAATTATCAGATACCTGCCCCCAGGGCGCTCCGCAATGATGTCCGAGCGTCCGACTGCCCCGGCCACTTCACCCGACACCTTAAGTCCGCCTGAAGCCAAGCATCCCTGAAAGAGGGCGTGATAAAATGACTCCTCGGGCGTATGCTGGCAGAAAGTGATGGAGGACAGCAAATTTATGAACAGAATCCCGACGGTCTCGGAGTCCCGGCCGTCCACGGCGGCCAAAAACTTGGGAGTCAGGCTTAAAATACTGTCGTAGCCCGTCCGGCCGAAAACATCCTCCAAAATTTCTTCATAGCCTGTCTCAACTTCGCTGTTAGGAAACTTGAAGGTGTAGCCGATTTGGGGTTCACGTTTTTTACCGGCGACTTTTGCTTTTGGGGAAAAGAAGATGACTTTATCAATGGTCAGATAACCTGAATGAAAAAGAACAGGTACAGGTTTCAGGCGCTGGAGATCGACTTTTCTGAGATTTGATGAAAGATATTCTTCCGTCTGAGGAGCCAGAAAATCCTGAGGCCTTTGACGGATCATCATCTTAAGATGGGAGGGCTGTCCGCTTCGAACCCAGTAATCGTCGAATATTCTGTCGGCAAAAAGATTCACGAGGGCGTAGGGATTCAGAACTCTCTCCGGGCCAAGCCAGTTGTAGCCGTCGTACCAGGCCAGTATTTTTTCTCTCAGATCGCTGACCCGGCTGTCAGGCGGCATATATCCGCTTTCTGTTTGGGCCTGAAGCAGGTCCTCCATTCTGTCGCCGAAATACCGGTCGAACTCAGACACAGTAAAACCGCAGACCCCGCCGTATTCCGGCAAAAGGGAGATGTCCTTAAAATTGTTGGGGCCGGAATCCAGGGCGGTCATGGCGAATCTGGTTATGCCGGTCACAAAGACGAAGCGGATTTTCTTCTGTTTTTCTTTAAGAACCGAATAAAAGTCATGAAGGACTACGCTGTTGGCCTGAGCCAGATACGGGTCATCAATATACCTAGCTACAGAGGCGTCATACTCGTCAATCAGGATCACCGCGCCTCGGCCATGTTTGGCGTGCAGATTGTCCAAAAGTTCCTTAACAATCAGGCAATGGTGATCATCGGTGACAGGGATGTCCAGGGATTTGGCAACAGCCAGAAGGTCTTGGCGGATAAAATTTTCCAGCCCTTTTGAACTGTCAGTTTTGGCGTAGTTCATGGACAGACGAATGACCGGGTGGGGCTGAAAATCGTAATCGGTCTCCCGGCCTATCCAAAGACTATCAAAAAGATGGCGGTGGCCCAAAAACAGCTCATTGAGAGTATCCAGCAGCAGTGTTTTTCCGAACCTTCTGGGCCTGGAGAGGAACAGGAACCGGCGTTTTACATTGCTGACCATGCTGTAAATATAAGACGTCTTGTCAACGTAAAGAGCATCCTGGGAAATATATTTCTCAAAGGGCAAATCAACTTCAACCAATCCCTTAAGTTTTTCGCCTGCCGTAAATGTCATAGTCAAGCAGCCTCAGATGACAGGATAGCCCTTATGGGCAGATAAAAGACGTCTCATATTTCATGGAGATCTCTGTCTGGCCGGAGATCATTGCCGGTGATCCGCCGATAGCCCTAAACTTAAAGCCCCTGTTCAGGCCAGGCCTGGAATTCTGCCCCTGCAGAGCAGGCGGCCCCGGACGGCCGCTGGTCCAGCCGGCAGAGTCCGGGCTGACCGCCCGGAGACCCGGAAGTTTTGTAATCTACCGTAGAACGGCTTATCTCACCCTCCGGCTCCCGGTTATAAAAAATGGAAGTTCCGCCTGTCAGCCTTGGGACTCACCGACCGCCGAAAACATACAGTTTCGGTCGCCATTGATTGGTCAATTATACCACACCTGGAGGAAATTTGGGCTGGATTACGGTCATGGCTATCGTAAACAGTATTTTTAGGCCTGGTCTTTTAAGCAGCAGCAGACAGGCAAATGGGAATCGAAGATTTAACCAGAAGATTTAACCGGAGCAGGGAACAGGGCTTTAAAAGACTCTGCGGCCAGGGTTATTCGGTCCTGGGCCTCTGGGTCAGCAAAATCCGCTTCTAAGTAGCTGCCGGGCGCTAAGAGCTGAAGGTCCGGCCAACACAGCCATGAGATTGTTCTAAAGGCCCCTAATTATTTCCAGAGTCGGTCACAGGCTTCGGTCAATCCCGGACCGGCGCCAAAACCGTCCGACCGAACTCCCTGCCTAATCCGACCGGATAGGATTCCTTATAGCGGATGAGAAAGAGCCCGAAAGGCCCCAGGCAGTCTCCGTTCCCCAGGTCTGACTGAAATTATTTGAAACAATAACCCCAGGTTCACCGAAAAACATAAAGCATCAAGCCGACTGCGGCCAGACGGCTGTACCGCTTTTCATACGGATTTTGTATATCGCTCTTTGACCTGATAAGTAAAAAATACCAGACCAGATGGTCAGGGAGCGTGTGGCCGGAGATCTCTGATTCAGGCCCGTTCCTCATCCAAGGCTGGTACGGAACCTTAGCCCATGTTTGTCAAGCCCCAAAAAAATGATGACACTCGAAAAAACATAATTTTATCCAATTGTTTATATAAAGATGATTGTAATATATATTAAATATATATTGCATATATGTTTTTCTGATTGTAGTGACTTCGGGATTTTTACATTTGTCCTTTAATTTGGCAGTAACGATTAAGTTAAACTGGTTGGATTGGCTCCTGAAATTATTCAGGTGCAAATAGGAGGTCACTTGCGATCGAGATCTAATTTGATTATTGGCGCCAAAACAAGATTGTACCGTAAAAAATAGACAGCTGAATAAATTTATCAACTCTACTTATCGCTATTTGGATAAATAACTCATGTTTATCATATAAATAGCTAAACTTGATAAAACGGCAAATGAATCCATAAACGATTTTTTAAACGGTAAAAATTCAAAAACGACGACACTGTGAAACTGACAAAAATCTGCATAGAACAATAATTATAAAAATACTAAAGGGTTATTATCTTAAACGTTATGTTAATGGCACCAATTAATGAGCAGAAAAAATATATAATTTTGTTTTTTTTTACATGTTATAAAATTGGTTTTTTATAAAGCAAAATTACAAAGTTTAGTAAACTATAAAATTTTACGGTAGTGACCTTGACAAACATGGGTCAGGTGAGGAGACGGCGGAAAATGAACTCAGGGGACTTCATTCAGGATGACTTAAATTATAAGGGAGGCTGAATGTCTTTCCGGTCAGTTGGAGCTTATATTGCGGTCCGATCTTTCCGCCAGCGGCTTAAACTTCTAATGGGCTGGTTTACGCGCCCTTTAAAAATCCAGACTGTATTGAGCCCTGACAGGCGGTAGACTACGGAACAGATTCGGCCTGATATTTTCGGCTGCCGGGAAAGGGGGCGTTTTCCCAAGATTGAATTTGAGCCAAATAGCTGAATAAACCCCGTAAAGCAGCCCTTAAAGATCCAGACTGTAAAATGCGGTGTGCCTTCGGGACGCGGAATCCGGCTGAAGCGGCCAGTAAATATAGAATAGAAGCCTAGCCCGGAAATCAGGCGACAGAATCGTTTTAATCCAGGGAAATTTGGGAGCCCCTTAGAGCTGCTTTGGCCGGAACTGGAATCTTTCAGACCCAGACCCCTCCTGCCTCTGACAGTATTACCCCGGCATTTAACTCTGAGAACGCTGTAATACTGTTTCTATTACAGGTTTTAAGCTAATTCCCTTGGAGTTTCGTGCCGTGGTAATAAACAGGCACCTAAGTCTTTACTGGCCAGAGAACTTCTAAAAAACTAAATCAGTCAAGACCAAAAATCCGGTCATATCACCGCAGCTCCCTGGACTGGCCGGCGGCTTGGCCGCCGTAAAGGGCCTGACCTCATAAGATCAGACCATTTTTGTCTGGCCATTGGGGCTGAATTTGCTCATTACTGCCTTTTTCCTCACGGCCAGCTCTTAACTGTCCTTTAATCATAACTATCTATTATTAATACATATTTAGCCGGAAATAACTGGGAAAAACGTCAAACCCGGTTTGGCCGGGGACTTAGGCGACCTTTTCTTTGGCCCTTATTTCTCTGTTTTCTCGGGTTTTGTCCCCGATTTCTGGCAGCCGGACTGGGGTTTATTTTTTTTGGGCAGAATAGTCAGATTTCTGACCAGACCAAAACCGTGGCTTTTGGTGGTCAGACCTGGAACACTCTCTATGGCCAGGTGAACGAGGCGTCTTTCCGGCGGCGACAGCTGGGTCATGACCTGAGGTTTATTGGTCTTTAGAACTTTCTCCCCCATAAAGGCCGTTCTTTCCAGAATGCCCTGATGGCGGCGGGCCCTGTAATTTTCGGCGTCTAAGACGATCTGGGGGTTTTCGTCAATGGGATCTTCAGGCTTATCGCCGCAGATGCTGTCCAGCTTGTCCGCTTCGGTGGCGGCTAAAAGGTCGGCCACTGCGGCCCGGGAACAGACCGGAGCGGCTTCGTCTGCAATTGGCGTTCCTTGCTCCCGGCGGTTTCTTTGCCGTACGATCCTGTTAATTACCAGTTCCAAAGCGTTTAAAGAAGCTCCCTTGCGGCCGATTAAAAGATAATTATCCAGACTCTCAAGCTCTAAAATGATCCTCTGGCCTATCCGGGAGGAGCGAATCTCGGCTTTCAGGCCCAGAAGATCAATTATCTCCTTCAGCAAGCCGGCGGCCTCAGCCATAGCCTGGTCCGGCGGACCGGCATAAACGGCTTCTCCCTGGCCGACTCTGGTCAAAGGCCCGGGAATGGGAAAAGTCGACCATTTAAGCCGGGGCACATCCTCCGGCAGTACAGACTCCGGCGGTTCGGTCTTTTTAGGCTTTAAGGCCCGGGGCTCTTTTTTGGGGTGATTTTCAGTTTTGTCCCTTGGCCCCTTAGTCTTCTGGGCCGGAGATTTTTTAGGTTTAAATTCTTCTTTGCCCTTTGGATTACGGCCGGAAGAGTCACTGTAACTTTTGGCCTCGCCGCCTTTGGGGCGATTAACGGACAATTTTTCTTCCCTGGCCTGTTCGCTTTTCTGGGCCGGGCCTTTTTTTCCCTTATCCTTCTCCGGCCGGGGGGCTTTTTCCTGGGGTTCGGTTTTCTCGGAACGATCGGTCAGCTGGCCGGCCGGTTCCCGGGCTTCTTGGTCCAGGGCCGGACTTACGGTCTCCGGCTCCGGACACTTCCGGATCTCGGCAGTCTCCTCATGAGCCTTTTGGCTCTCGGATTCGGGTTCCGCCGGCTGAACCCGGATTTTGGCTTTTTTGCCGCCCAAACCGAAAAGACCTCGGGACCCTGTGGACAGGATGGTAAAATTCAGCTGCTCCGGCGGCATATCCAGAGCCCGGGCCGCAGCGTTGATGGCCTCTTCCGTGGTTTTCCCCTCAAATACTAGTTCTTTCGACATACAAACCCCAATTCCGGCAGCCTTCCGGCCTCTTCCCGGTCACCGGCTGTTCCCGGTCAGGTCTTCTTAGAGCCGGCCAGGACCGGCTGGGCCGGACGGTTAATGAGTTTTTGCTGGAAAATGGAAAGAATATTGTTGACCAGCCAGTAGAGCACCAGACCCGAAGGCATATTAAGTAAAACCACAATAAAAATGATAGGCATCAGCATCATCATTTTAGCCTGCATGGGATCGCCCATGGACGGGGTCATTTTCTGCTGCCAGAGCATGGTGGCGCCCATTAAAAGTGTCAGAACCGGGATGCCGGTCGGCTCATCCAATAAGGGCAGTTTAAAGGCAAAATGAAACAGGCGGTCCGGGGCCGATAGATCATTGATCCACAGCATAAACGGGGCCCCCCGCAGTTCCAGGGCATAATCCAAAACCCGGTAAAAAGCGATAAAGAAAGGTATCTGCAGGAGCATCGGCAGACAGCCGCCCACAGGACTCACTTTATAAGTCTTATACAGCTGCATGAGTTCTCTCTGCATGCCCTCGCGGTCGTCTTTGTACTTTTCCCGGATCTTAGTCATGAGAGGCTGAAGTTTCTGCATCTGCTTCATGGACTTGTAGCTTTTGGCTGTCAGCGGCCACAGAGCTATCTTAATTATGACCGTAACCAAGATAATGGCCGCCCCGTAGTTGCCGACCAGCTGATAAAAAAGCCTCAGCAGCCAAATTAAAGGCTTAGCCAGAACCGTAAACCAGCCGTAATCAAGACTGCGGTCCAGATAATAACCGGCGGCGGTCAGATCCCGGGAATCTTTGGGGCCGGAATAAAAATTCTGAGTAAACGAGACGGCGCCGCCAGGAGGCAGAGACATCGGACGCGACTGGAAAATCCTGTACCCGGACTGATCGGGCAAAGTTTCCGTACCCACCTTCAGGCCCTCGGGCGTCAGACCGTCCGCACCCCGCTCAAAGACGAAAGCGCTTAAAAAGTGCTGATCCATATAACCCAGCCAGTCAACGCTGGGTCTTAGCAGGGCCGCCAGCTCTTTGCCGGCCCCGGAGGGCGATTCGGAAAACAGCTCCTGATCAATAAACCCGCCCACAGCTCCGTAGCGGGTCGGTCTGACCGAATAAGACACAACCGGCATGGTCAGGCCCAGACGGCCTTGGTAATTAAAGGACCCGCCGTTAGTCAGCCTGATCGTCTGGCCGATGAGATAGCCGTCGCCCCTGAAAGTCAGAACTTTGGTAACGGTCAGGCCAGTATTAGTCTGAGCCGTCAGAGTCAAAGTCCCGGCCTGACCGGGCTGAACGACCATATCGCCCCTGTCGGCCTTAAACCTCAGATTGGTCAGCGATACCCGTCCGTCCCCGTTTTCCGGAGTCAGCCACAGACCCCAGGGCAAATCCCAGTCATTGGAAACATTGACCATTTCCTGGGGGCTTGAGGGTGTTCTGGGATCTATTTTGTCTTTTAGATAATGGTTTAAGGTCAGACTTTTCAGGCGTCCGCCGTTTTCGGTAATAACAGCTTGGAAGTCAGCGGTTTTAACCGTAATGTCTCCGGCCGGTTCGGCCAGACTTTCCGGTGATGAAGCTACTGCCCAGGGATCGGCCGGGACAGAAGGGACCTGAACTGCCGGGGCGCTCCCGGCGTCAGGGGTAACCGGACTGGCCGTCCCTTGGGAGACCGGCGTCTGACTTGCGGCCGGAGTCTGGGCGGTACTGGCTGACTTAGGCTGAGGCGGATAGAGGATGGGGTAGATGTAACTGACGGCCAGAAAAAAAACCGTCATGACCAGCATGGTCACCAGGAAGCGTTTTTCCATTAAATGCTCCTAAAGTCAGCCGTAAACCTTCCCGAAAGGCCACTCCCAGGTCTACTTGGAAATATCATTTTTCCGGGGGTTGGAATTGTATTTATTAGGTACCGGGTCATAACCGTTCTGACCCCAAGGATGGCAGCGAGACAACCGCCTGACTGTGAGACATGCCCCGCGCCAGAAACCGTGAACCCGGAAGGCCTCCATGGAGTAAGCGGAGCAGCTGGGGTAAAAACGACAGACAGGCGGAAAAAGGGGCGAGATAAACCTCTGATAAATACGGATAAGCCCAGTAATGACGGCCACTAAGGCCCGGCCCGCCAGGACCGGAAAACTTCTGGATTCCGGCTTTTGGTCTCCGGCCGTCTCTTCCGTCAAGGGGCTGGCCATAAACACTCACTCCCACTGCAGGCCAAGGTCAGACCGGTTTTTAATCCGGAGCCCCGGCCTTAATCCGGAAAAATTTCTCCAATCTGGCCACTTCCCAGGGTTGGGGAGGCCAGAGATCGGCAGAGTGTTTTCTGGCAATAAAAAGTATGTCCAGACCCTGAGGCCAGAGGTACCGGTTGAGCCTGAAAAACTCCCGAACCCGTCTTTTCAGCCGGTTACGAACCACAGCCCGGCCTATTCTGCGGGTGACCGTCACCCCTAAACGGCTGACCTGCCCCCCGTTGAGTCTGGCCACCACCGTATAGCCGGCCAAAGACATCCGCCCGCTGGAGCGGCTGTTCATAAGTAAATAATCAGCCCTCTTCCTGAGCCGGAAGTTCTTGGAAAACCTTTGAGTCTGGGCCATAAATCACTCCGGAGAAAAAGACAGTCTCCGGAAATCAGCCCGAAGACTACCAGGCCCGGAACTGGGCAGTCTCAGACCGAAAGACGGGCCCTTCCCTTGGCCCGGCGGCGGCGGATAACAGCCTGTCCGCCTTTTGTTCTCATGCGGACCAAAAATCCGTGGGTTCTTTTTCTTCTAAGATTATGCGGTTGAAATGTCATCTTCATGGTATCACCTTAAAGCTCTGCCCAAAACCAGGACCAACCCCCAGCCGGCCGAAATTTACCAACCACTTGGGGCTGTTTCTGCACACCCTTTGGATGGAAAAATAAAACTGATTATTATTTAAATCAGTTAGTTAAAATATCTATTTCTTATTATATATGTAACCTAAGGTCAAAGACAGCTCAGACCCGGAAACAGCTCACTTATTCACCTCTGGCTTTTTCCTGAGCCTCGGAACGGGTTTTGCAATCAATGCACAAGGTGGTTACCGGTCTGGCTTCCAGCCTTTTAAAGCCAATTTCCCCGCCGCATGATTCACAGATGCCGAATTCTCCGGTCTCAATCCTTTCCAGGGCTTCCATGATTTTGGACAAAAGCATCCTCTCCCGGTCCCGGAGCCTTAAGACAAAACTGCGGTCTGACTCAATGGAGGCCCTGTCGGTGGGGTCAGGGTAGTTAACCGTCTGATCGGTCATATCGGCCACCGTCTCGTCGGCATTTTGCAGGATTTCGTTGCGCTGTTTCAAAAGAATCTCTTTAAAGTGATTCAGTTGGTCTTCATCCATCGTCACTCCCCAGAATAAACCGGCCGGAACCCTAACCGGCCTGACCGTAAGCCAGGCGGCCAGAAAACGTTTCAGTCAGGTAAGGTTTTGGAAGCCAATTAGCCGCAATGCTAACTAAATTTAAATAAACTAAGTATATATACTCCCCAAATTATAGTACAATAACCTAACAAACCGACAGTCTGAGCCGGGCCCAAAACTGCCTGAATTTGGTACTATAACAAATTATAGGCCCTTTTGTAAAGATTTTGAGTTTAACTTTTCAGCTGAAATTACCGGAGTTATTTGGAAATCAGGCGGGCGGACGGGACCTGGGCGGCTGGGCAGGATACAGGGGCTTTACAGGCCCGGAAGTGTCTAAAAGAGTCAGCCTTTGGCAATAAAATAGACCCCCAGCATAATTACGAAAGTTCCGAAAACTTTATTAAAAGTTAAGCTGTCGCCAAAAACAGCCAAACCGGCCAGTAAAAGATAAACATACAGCAGGGAGGTCCAGGGATAAGCGTAGCTCAGTTCGAACTTAGTCAGGGTTATAATCCAGCACAGACCGGAACAGAAGGTCGAAAACAAAGCCGCAAGAACCCAGGGCCTAAAAAGAAACCGCAAAACGGTCAGAATCTTTTCCCACAGCTGGGGCGGCATGTCGCCTATC
Source organism: Deltaproteobacteria bacterium (assembly GCA_031264185.1). Lineage (GTDB taxonomy): Bacteria > Desulfobacterota > Desulfarculia > Adiutricales > Adiutricaceae > JAIROO01. The sequence continues at coordinate 32,666 of JAISEL010000079.1, read as the reverse complement.
TGACTGATTTGCCAGCGGATAATAATCTGACTCAGACCGGCCGCGAAAAGAGCAAACAGAAGATAGGAATGTTCCAGCAATTTTTGCATAAAAACCCTGGCATAAAGACTTTTTCTCAACAAACTTAAATCTACCGGTCCTGATAAAACCGGCCGGCCTTCGGCCGGACAAGTAACAGGCTTAAATCGCTTTCAGCTCTGACAGTTAAACCGGCAAGCCCGATTCGGCCGCAGACCGACCGGTTTATCCTGACCCTGCGGACGGGGAAACAGTTCAATAGGGCCATGTTCAGCTCTAAGAGTGAAACCTGATTGCCTGCCCCGCCTGAAGCCGGGGGATTGTCATTGAGCCGGAAACGTTATCAGCCTGGTCTCTTCAGCGGGTTCCTGTTTCATAGCCGACTGACGCCTGATCTCATCAGCAGGCAGCGGCTGTCCGTCCGGCGCTAAAACATTTAACTGGCCGAACCGAAGCCCTGATTCCGAATCTGAATGCGCCTTATACTCCCATCCTTTAAGCCGGATTCATACGGCGCCCGGCTGAAATTTTAAAATAAAAGTGAGGGAAACATTTGGTATGGACCCGCTGGCGGCTTTTATTTTGGGAATCAATATAACAGAATCCGGGCTCCGGATACAGTCTTTTTCTGCCAGACTGCCAGACCGATTCAAGCCGTCCGGTCTCAAGATTTTAGGCTGAAAAAATTATTTGATATTATTATATGCTAATGTTATGTATTATTATAAAAAAACATTGATACCATTAAAATTGAAACAACCAGTTTTCTGTTGCCAGACATCGCAAACGTTCAGGACTTTATCAGGCCCAAAGAAGTCAAACCGACAAAGCCTTAATTTTATCAGAAAGACCAATAGGCCAGCTTCAGGCTGACCATTGTCAAACCATCCGCCAGGCCCCGGACGGTTGGGCAGCCGCCTATTAGGGCTTGTAAAAAAATAACTACAGCATTTGATATTTGATGGCAACTTAAAATTATAAAAAAAATGATTAAATTTATATGCTTTGTGTCGATATACAATAATTTCAATCCTCATGAAAATCAGCTCTATTTATTAAAATTTTTTCAAGCTCTTTATCTAATATTTTAATCCCTTTTAGGTATTTATTTGTATCAAGATCATATAAATCACTTGTTGTAGTCGCATTAGATACCAAATTGATAATTATTTCATGGCTAATTAATTGTTTAACCATCTAATTCATGCTAATATAAAAAATAAACAGTGCTCTGTTTTATTCCATTTGCTCGTTCCAGGAGGAAAATAAGAAATATATATGCTTAATTTAGCTCTATTGGCTAAATATTAAATATATTTCTTCTATAATATAACCTTATGCCCATTACTCCCGCCTCCATCTGCTGTTATAAACAAATTCCGTGCTTCCGGGCAGTTAATTACTCCCATCTTAAACCACCATTTCCTTATGCTTTCGACAGCAAATTCAGCTGTGTCATTATCTGTTCCGAGATTGACCCAGCCTTTATTTCCATAAACTTCATAGACACCGTATGGATTTACCCGTCCCAAATCCTTATCAGCAAAATCATGTGCGTTCACTTTTTCAGGGGTGCCTTCAGGTGATGTTTCCTTACCATTATTCTTATAATTTATTCTTATAATTCCCAGCGAACTCCTTCTTTTTTGTGTCAACAGAAATTACAGGCTGATTATATGTGTTGAGTAATCACGCTTTATCGTTTATAAACTCAAACTGAGCGTCTCTGTCAGGATGCTGGGAGGAACCTTCCAATGTTTTAGTGTCTGCTTGGAGACTAAAGCCTAGCTTGTCCAATAACAATGCAACTGTTACGTGACTTATTTTGTGACCTTGAGCTGAAAGCTCTTTGGTTTACGCCCTGCTCCTGGACGTCTGACCCTGGTTTTTGGAGGTTGAGGCAAATCCTCTCGTTCCGGTTTAACGGACACATTTTGATCCGATATTTCTTTTCGGCCATTGGATACAAGTCTGACGATCCGCACCGACTCTCCCGGCAACGGCTGCTATCCCTCCATGCCCCAAAGCCTCAGCGAAAGCCCCCATAAACAATCACTTATGCCGTTCGCCTAAAGTTGGCGCCAGAAGGGCGTAAGCCCTACCTATGACAGTTAGCTTGTCTTCCATGAAGCTAGTATGCCATAAACGCCTTAAATGCTGTAGTAATTTTTTAACAAACCCTTATCCGGCGGTTTAGAGATGCTGATTTTCCAGGTTATCTCGTACTCAATCATTCACAGCTTTTGGCTCAAAAAATTTCCGTCTTAACCATGTTAAAGGTATAATAGAGGCCATGGCTCAGTCATATTGCCGTCAAGACCATTGTCGCCTCCTGTTTCCTAAAATCAAAGACCTAATCAAAAAGCTCTATTGAGCGAATAAGGTTTCCGTCATGAGTAATTTACAAGAACTGCCCACCGGGTTCGCCGATTTTCCGACAATTCGTCAGGAAGGCTATTTTTACGCCGACAAGACCCGGCTTCTCCGCCAGCTTATAAAAATTCCTAAGCCCTATTTTCTGTCTCGGCCGCGTCGGTTCGGCAAATCCCTTCTGGTGAGCACCTTAGAAGCTATTTTAGCCGGCCGGCGGGAGCTGTTCGAAGGACTTTGGATCAATGACCACTCAGATTATGACTGGACGCCCAACCCGGTCATTTATCTGAGTATGTACTCGGTCACCACGGACAGCATCGTCACCGTCCAATCAGATTTACTCACGAAATTGAAAGATATAGCTAAAAGAGAAAAATTGAAGCCCAACGGCGAAACTCCAGCCGCTTTTTTCGAATCACTGTTAGGAGACCTTCATGACAAATACGGCCGGAAAGTTGCGGTGCTTATCGACGAGTACGACACCCCTATTCTTTCCAAACTCACTGAGACTGACCTGGCCATTAAAATTCGGGAAACTCTGGGAAAATTCTACGGTGTCCTGAAATCCGCTGAAAAATATCGCGGTTTTACCTTCATCACCGGGGTGACAAAATTTACGAAAGCATCCGTCTTTTCCGCCCTCAATAATCTGGAAGATTTAACTCTTGACGAGAACTACGCCAGCATCTGCGGTTTTATCCTTGAGGAATTCGAGACCTTGTTTGAAATGTTCGGCCCGAAAATTCTGGCCAGATTTCAAGCCAACGGTTCCCTGCCCCAAGAGGCATCTTTAGACGACCTGAGAGCCAGGATTTTGGAATGGTACGACGGTTATTCCTGGGACGGAGAAACCAGAATCCTCAATCCCTGGTCCACCCTCCATTTTTTTTCCAAAATGAAGTTCAGCGACTACTGGCTGACTTCCGGCCCTCCCTCCTTTATGGATTCTCTGGTCAGAGAGAGCCAAATTAATTTTTCGTCAATGAAAAACGTACCTTACCTCACGGACTCAATGAACGCTGTGGATATCGGACAATTCGAGACCAAGGCCCTGCTGTTCCAGGCCGGGTATCTGACGGTGAAACAGGTCAACAATAAGATAGAGCCAGAGGAATTTTATTTGGGCTACCCTAACCTGGAAGTGGAAGCGGCCGTAGCCAGGAATTTCTTTAACCTGAATGAACCCTTTGGCGGGACTTTACTTAAAAGAAGTCAGGCCAAGGCGGCCTTAAAGTTTCTGCTCGCCGGAGATACCTCACAGTTTCAGGCCGCTTTTGAGAGTATTCTAGGAGACATTAATTATCATCTGCATCTTCCTTATGAAGCCTTCTATCAAACAGTTTTTCAATTAGTCCTGGATCTGGCCGGCCAAATTTACGATTCAGAAGGCTCGGTCAGCGGCGGCCGGTACGACCTCCATTTCAGGGCTTCAAACGGGGATGATTACGTCATTGAACTGAAGCATGTTTCAATACCGGAAGATGACGGCGCCTCCGACAAAGACTCTTCTCCGGCTGAAGCCGGTAAGCCTAAGGCCAGGCCTAAAGGCAAAAATCCCCTTCAGACCCTCAAGGCCCTTAAAGCTAAGATGAACAAGGCCGCCCGAATAGCTGCGGCCCAGATAGATTTGAACAGATACGTCCAAAAATTCCAGGGCGGCGGAAATGCAATTTATAAGGCTGCATTAGTTATCGGCGGCCGTTCCAACGTGTTACTGGTTTTAAAAGAAGCCAAAAACTGGACGCCGGAAAAGCAATTCGACAATGATCTATGTCAAGATGGATTTTAATTAGCGCCGGCACCCCGTAACCTTTAATTTGACGGGTGAAGCTTCTTAGACTAATCAGGAGGTTAAAAATAATATATTTTATACATTCAGGCAAGATAAATTCCGGATAGCTTGATTTTTAACGACTAATATGTACAGTGTAATAAACGGGCGGCACTGCAGGAGAGCGCTGCCATGGTAATGAGGTCCGCAATCAAGCTGGCCGGTGAAGAAATGGAGAACTGCGGGAGAGGATTAGATATTACCTCGGCATTTAATTCTGAGAATGCTGTAATACCGTTTCTGTTACAGGTTTTGAGCTAATCCTCTCAGGGTTTCGTGCCGTGGTAATATAATTATGAGCGAACCAAAAAAACTGCCGGGATATTCCGGGCAATTCCGGCCGAAGTTTTATTCCGCAATTTTTTCCTTTGCCGTTGTGCTGAAAAACGTCTACTATGCAGACACAGACGGTCAGGAGAATGATTTCGGAATAAATTTGGGATTAAATGAAATACAGCAAAACGTCATAAAGCTGCTTATCAATAATCCGATGGTCACGACCCTGGCTGCGGCTGTCTCCCCCGGCTTAACAAGGCGCAGGCGGAAAATCATATCAGTCAATTGGAAAAAGCCGGATTAGCCGCGCTTGAGGCGCGAGGAAAAACGGACGATGGGTCGTCAAAACCGCCCGCCAGCCATTTCCCGGCTTAATTCCGGCTAGTTCAGGCCGATCTCTTCATCGGTCAAATAGCAGGCCGGATCCGGAGCCCAGAGATCGCCGGTCAGTAAGCTGGCTCTGGCTCTCAAGCCTCCGCCGCAAACAGTTAAAAAACGGCATAAACGGCAGCGGCCTTTAAGATGCCTGCATTTGTCCTTCAGGGCCATTAAAAGATCATTTCGGGGATTGTGCCAGATTTCCTTAAAGCCCGATTCCCTGACGGAGCCTAAGACTACAGTCCGCCAGAACTGATCCGGATGGACCAGACCGTTCCAGGAGATGGCGGCTATGCCGTGACCTGAACTGGAGCCGCCGTTCAATTTTAAAAGCTCTAAGACTTTACCGGCTGCCTGGGTTTTGCCTTCTTTAAGCAATTTAAGGTACAGGTAGGGTCCGTCGGCCTGGTTGTCAACCGTCAAAACCTCGGCCGGAAAGCCGGACTGATGGAGCTTCCGGGTTTTTTCGGCAATCAGGTCAATAACCGCCCTAGTTTCCTGCAAAGACAGCCTTTCCCCGGCCAAATCGGGATTCAGCCCCTGATCCACCAAGTGATAGAAGCAGACCCTGGGAATATTTTCCTCGATCATGAGCTTAAATATACCGTCCAAATCAGCCTGATTGCTTTTCGTTAAAGTCAGCCTCAGCCCGACTTTGAGACCGGCCTGTCCGGCGGTCCGGACAGCCGCTAAGGCTCCTTTGAAAGCCCCCTTCCTGCCTCTCATTTTGTCATGGGACGGTCCCAGTCCGTCCAAACTGATGCCGACGTAAGAAAGGCCGATATCCCTCAAAGCTTCAGCCTTATCCTGATCTAAAAGCAAACCGTTGGTGGAAAGTACGGCTCTGGCCCCCCTTTTGACGGCCAAGGCGGCCAGTTCCGTCAGGTGGGGGTGGAGCAACGGTTCTCCGCCGGAAAAAAGAATGACCGGAACGCCGTAATCGGTCAGGCTTTCGACAAGACTGACTGCCTCAGAACGGCTTAATTCGTCATCAGCCGGACCCCTGGTCGCCGAGGCGTAGCAATGGGCGCAGGCTAAATTGCAGGCTCTGGTCATGTTCCAGGCAATGACCGGCTTTTTATCTTCGGAAAATTGCAGAAGACGGCTGGGCAGATCTTTGGATCTCCGTCCGTAACGCATAACATCCGAGGGCTCTACCGTGCCGCAGTATAGTTTTGAGACGCCAATCATTTTTGGCTGAACAGCCTTTCCGGATTTTGACCGGCCCCCAGATTTCACTTAATCTGCTGAAAACAACAGCCGGATAATCCGATAAACCGGGAGATTTCGGCTAAAACTATCTAAATATATTTCCGGACCAAAAAAGCATGATTTTCAGTAAACATGGACGCTGCCTGCGGCTGAAGGCAAGTAAGACACGCCAATCCAGGTGACCATGAGAAGGATCAAGCCAATGGGCGGAACCAGCAAAACCAGCGTGGGACTGACGTCCCTGACAGATGACAGACGAAGGTGCAGGTAAATTAAAAAAGCAGCCAGAGTGATTAAAGCCCAGGTCTCCTTGGGATCCCAGGACCAGTAGTGACCCCAGGCCTCCTTGGCCCACACGGCCCCAGTTATTAAGCCCAGCATCAAAAACCCCAAGCCCACGCAGACGACATTATCAATAAAATCATACAGGGCTTTATCAGCCTTCCCTTTGACTTTGATATTTCTTAATTGGATGAACGAGCCGACTGCTGAGGCGGCTAAAACAGCGTATGAAAGCATATACATTGTAACGTGCGGCACAAAGTAAATACTTTGCAGAGCCGGCATCAGAGAGCGGGAGTGTATCTCGGGTTTCAAAAGATTAATTAAGGCGAAAATACAGGCCAGGACAGACGTAAAAGCCAATAGCCACGAATACTTCCAGTGCCGGAAGGCCATAAGCCCGGCGGTTGACAGAAAAAAAGAGTACCAGAGCCTGGTCTCACCCATGGTCCGCATAGGCGGACGCTCCAGCCTTAGCCACAGACCGATGATAAAAATCAAAGAAACTAAAGTTCCTGAGGCGATTAGATACAGGGCTGACTTCCGGTTTTTTAAGGCCAGATAAGCCCCCAGAAGCCATAAAATGACCGAAATCGGGCCTAAATAGTCATGCCAGCTCCAGCTCATCGGTGTCTTCCCCTGCCTTTAATTATCAGACCGGCCGAACCCAGGGCCCAGAGAATAAACCCGGCCTGCGCCAGAGGCAGCCAGGGGTCTTTGACCAGTTCAAAGCCTGACCACTCAGAAGAGCGTCCCGCTTCAGTGTCGTAGCTTCGCTGATATATCAGCCAGCTGCCGGCTTTTAAAGGCTTATTGACCTCTATAGTCGATTCAAACTCCCGGCCTTCCTGGGTGTAGACCTTAACCTGGGACACAAAGCGTCTGGGTTCCGGTCTGGTCATAGCCAAAAGCCTTTGACCGCCGAGATTAAGAGGCTTGGGAGGTCTGAAACTTTCTCCGGCCGAAAGCCATCCTTCAATTGTCCGGCCTGTCTTCAGATTTTTGACCTTAAGTTTGGCAGCCTGGACCTGAGCTCCGGCAATGGCCTTTACATAGCTGTCACCTATGGGTATGGCCCCCGGCAAAAACTCCAGCATTTCCAGGTCATAATCCAAAAGACGGCCGTTGGGCTCCACAGGGTCCAGCTGCCATAAGGCCATCCGGCCGCCTTCAGCCACCGGCCGCCCTGTTTTATGGTCAATGACGGCCAGTTTAGCCGGATACTCTTCAATGTCAAAGCTTTTAAGGCGGATAGCCAAAGGCATTTCCGCCGTCCGGCCGTCATTGCGTTGAGTCCGCCACTCCAGGCCGCCTTCGTAGACAGTCATGATTTCTCTTTGCCGGTCAGCGGCCCCCAGTCCGGCGGCTAAAAGCAAAAGCCAAAGACCCAGGTGGTTAGCCAGAAAAATTAATCTTTTAGAGGAAAATCTGACCAAAAAGGTGGCGCCCAAAGAGATGAGAAGACAAAGATACAATAGAGCCAGAGGCCAGGAAGAGGTCAGGTGGTCCAATCCCAGCCGGACCGATGCAGCCGGATTTTCCGGCAGCTGATAAGGCACCGGGGCCTGGGGCAGAAAACCCATTATCAGAGACAAAGAGCCCAGCCCGACCATCAGGGCGACCGACATAGGCGCTGAGGTCACAAACCGGACCGCCCGGCGGTCCCTGAACAGCCTAAACAGAGATATAAAGGCTATCAACCCTAAGGCTAGAAACAGATTGAATGGCCAGGCCAGATAGGCCAAAGGCGGTGGTCCGGTCAGCCATTCGGCTGTAAATCCGCCGGCCGCGATTGAGACGGTTAAAGCAAAACTCTCCGGATAACCCCAAGGCCGGGACCATAGCCGCCTGCCGGAAGCGGCCTTCGATGACAAGGGGGCCACGTGGGCCCCCTGTTTTGCTGAGTCAGAACACATATCAACCAAATCCGGGCTGAAACAAAAACTAAATCCGGTTATTGGCCACAGCCTCGGCCAGCCACTGGGGAACAACATTTTTAACGAACTCGGCTTTTTGAGTCCTCAGTTTTTCCGGATCCAAGCCTATAAAGACCTGGGCCTTTTCTTTGGTGGAAATGTCAGGCATCCGGGTGCTGTCAACTCCGTGGGCATAAAAAACATCTTTAAGCAGCAGCTGGGCCTGGAGGGTTTTATCCAAGCCGTGGGAGAGGATCCTCTGGGTCTCCACCGGAGCGTGGAACGGCGCTCCGTGGGAAGCCACCCCGAAGTCCCAGCGCCACTGAGCCTGACGGAGGAGCTTTCTGATCGGTTCCAGTTCTTCGTCAGCGGCTCCGGCATCTATGGCCATCTTAGTCAGGATATGGGTCTTGGCCAATTCCGGCTCCAGGCGGTTCCTGGTCTCCAGAAGCTTGTCCTGGCGATCGTAGACAAACTTTTTCAAAGTTTCTTCGGAATCCCGGTGGCAGACCTGGCACGTACCGGCCACATTACTTAACGGGCTGACCAGATGGTGATCGGAGAACTTAAGCCCGCCTTCTGAAATATACGGCATATGGCAGTCGGCGCAGGACAGGCCCTTTTGACCGTGGGGGCCGACTAAGAACAGTTCCCAGTCCGGGTGCTGGGCTTTAAGCATTTTTGTCTTCGATAAAGCGTGGGTCCAGTCGGCGTAGTCTATTTCGTCGTAATAGGCTTCCATGTCCTCTACAGAGAAACCTTTGTCCCACGGGAAGGTCACGTATTTGCCGTCGCCCTTAAAATAATATTCCACATGGCACTGGGCGCAGACTAAACTGCGCATCTCCTGGGTGGAAGCTTTATCGACATCCCGGCCGATACGCTGGAAAGCTTCCCGTAAAGCCGGACGGGAGACAGCCAGATTCATGGTCTCCGGCTCGTGACAGTCGGCGCAGCCGATTGGATTCACAATTTGGGAGCCCATTGAACTCCAGGGAGCTTTATAAAAACCGGCCGCCCCTGTCTGTTCCATCATTCTGGGGACATCGGGACTTTTGCATGTCCAGCAGGAAGCCGTCTGAAGGTCGGCGGTTCCTTCAACCCCTGGCGAAGCGGTCCGTAAAGTCTCCAGCATATCTTCAATTGTATAGAAATGACCTCTGGGTGCCTTATAATCCCTGGCAAAGGCGTATCCGGCCCAGAGAATGACCATATCAGGCCGTTCGCCTAAGGCGTCCTGCTGGATATTGCCTAGATATTTGGACTTGAAGTCCATATTGGCGGTTTTGGCCCAGGTTTCATATTCTCTGGGATAATTTTCTCCCCAGACACGGTTACGGGCCTCAATGCCCGTAATCTCCACTTTTTTGTTGTTGTAAATGGAGGCCACTTCGGCTCTTCTGGTGGTCACCGAGGCAGCCAGAAGGGCCAGAATAACCACTCCCGCAGCCACCCCGACGCATATGGCCAATCCTATAATCCAGGGTCCGTATTTATTTGAATAAATGATACTCATAACTGTCACCCAAGTGTAACCCCCCATTTAACAGGGGTTAAGCCGCGAAAAATCTGACCTAAGAAAAGAGCTGAAATGTAATAAGTTATTCCTTACCGGCCTTCCCCGGTCATGGCCTTTAGCCAGTCCGGAACAGGAGAAGCCGGCAGAGGGACACTTCCGTAAACAATCGAACTGACCGAAGAGACATAGGTGTGCGGTATATCCCGGTGGCAGTCCCAGCAAGCCTTCCGGTCGCCGTTTTTAACCGACTCATAGTCCGGAACCATCTTGGTGAACTCGGTTACCAGAGGCGAGTGGCACCGGATACAGTTTTCCAGAACTACCTCATGTGTCCCTTCTCTGGCTCTGATGACCTGAGGTTCAGTTCCGGCGGTAAAAACAGCGGCGTGATACAGCCCGTCCGTGGCTTTGAAAGCCCATTTTCTTAAAAACTTATCCTGGGGCACATGGCAGTCATTGCAGTTAGCCCAGACCGTATGAGAGCTTTTAGCCCAGGATTGGTAATAGGACCCCATGACGTGACAATTGACGCAGGCTTCCGAGTTATCCGACAGATAGACCCATGACCTTGAGGCATACAGGGTATAGGCCCCCAAGCCGGCTGCCAGTCCGAATAAACCGCAGATCAGCCAGATCCACTTAAAATTTTTCCACAGATTATCCCGAGAGCCCATATAGACTCCTAGCGGCCAGCGAAAAGCGGCGGAACAAGAGAAGCTAAACTTTTAAGTCAAAAAGCAACGAACCAATTAAAAAATATTATTGTTAATATATATATCTTAGCATTATTTTACTGATATTTTCATCATTCCTGCTCCGCTAAAAGCTCAAAATGGTTTTTTCTATAATTAATAATAGATCCGGCCTTTAGTTTGGACATCTCGGCGCTTAAGGCGCTGCGCTCAACTGACAGGTAATCGGCCAGTTCCTGCCTGTTGAAAGGAATATTAAAGCTCTTGCTGCCGGAGAGTTTGGACTGCTCCGAAAGGTAAGACAAAATCTTCTCCTTCGTCGTCCGTTTGGTAATGTGCTCCATCTTTCCGGCCAGCATGACGTTCCGGCGGGCAAAGAGACTGATCATGTTCCGAATAAGGATCGTGTGAAAGACACAGGCCGAAGAGCAGGTCGTGATGATCCGCTGAAAATCAAAGAACATGACTGTAGTGTCCTTGGCCGCTATAACGCTGACAGGCAGGACACCGACCCCGCCGCAGACGACAGACTCGGCAAACATCTCGCCGACTGAGACTTCGGCAATCAAATTGCTGTTGCCCCAGGCGTCATTTTTGACCAGGCGAACTCCCCCGATGGCCACAATACCGATTTCCCGGACAAAATCACCGGCCTGATAAATATGGTCGTTTTTTTTAAAAGACCTGAAAGTACACCCGGCGCATTTAACCAAAGAACTCAGTTCTGTTTCCGAAATGCCCCGAAATAACGGGGATTGGCTGAGGTCAGGTAAAAAATTTCCGATTTCCATGATTCTGTTGTTTTTCCAACTGAATTGCCGTTTTTTTTAGTCTATTATAGTTCTAGTAATTTGTCAAGGGGGAACCTAACAGAAATAGAAAATTTTTATTCTTTTGTTGAAAAAACAACCAAAGTTCTTTCGGTGCGACCCTTTAATTCGTTGTTTTTACAACATACTTTATATTTTAACTTATTATACTGATTTAGGGAGAGCTTGTCAATATTTTACTTAACTATTTATTATGTCTTCAGGCTGGAACTTTTCAGACAAATAGGCGGAATTTTTTTATCATCCGGCCGTAAAGTCATTGTCTTACTTCCGGCCAACTCCTGACAAAAGGAAAAACAATATGTCCAAAATGTTTTGCAACCAGTGTGAACAGACAGCGGGCGGGAGGGGCTGCACCGAATCCGGTGTCTGCGGAAAATCGGCCAAAACTTCCGGTCTCCAGGACGGCCTGACCGGCTCTCTGCTGGCCGCTGCCAGGAATCAGGCCTCTCTGCCGGAAAAGCTCCTTTTAAAGTCCCTTTTCGCAACCCTGACCAACGTGAACTTCGATGACGATTCTCTGGAAAGGCTGACCGGTCTGGTCAACCAGCCCAGCCTTAGCCTGACCGAAGCCCTGTCAGGCGATGAGGATGTCCGGAGCCTAAAAACATTACTTCTGCTAGGAGTTCGGGGAGTTGCCGCTTATGCCTATCATGCCCTGATCCTTGGGGCTGAGGTGACCGAGATTACTGTCTTCATTAACCGGGCCCTGACAGTTATTGGCCGAAATGATGCAACCACAGACGATCTTCTGCCTGCTGTCATGGAATGCGGCCGGGCCAATTACTCGGCTATGGAACTTTTAGACGAAGCCAATACTAAGGCCTTCGGCCATCCAGAGCCGACCGCAGTCAGCCGGACCATTGAACCAAAGCCTTTTATCGTGGTCAGCGGACACGATCTTTTGGATCTCAAGCTTCTTTTGATGCAGACTGAAGGCACGGGTGTCAATATCTACACCCACGGAGAGATGCTGCCTGCTCAGGCGTATCCGGAACTAAAAAAGTTCAGCCACTTAAAAGGCCACTTCGGTACGGCCTGGCCTAATCAGCAGAAAGAGCTGGCCAATGTCCCCGGAGCTGTCCTTTTTACTACCAATTGTCTCATGCCGCCTAAGCCGGAATACATTGACCGGGTCTTTACTACCGGAGCCGCAGGCTACCCCGGGATGGTCCATATCGGCCGGGACAAGAATTTTGGGCCAGTCATCAAAAAGGCGCTGGATCTTTCCGGTTATCAGGAACCCCGGACAGGCGGCACGTTTCTGACCGGCTTCGGCCATGAGGCTGTATTAAAAGCCGCCGGAACAATAATTGAGGCTGTCAGATCAGGCGCCATCAGGCATTTTTTTCTGGTGGGCGGATGTGACGGAACCAGAGGGAGTCGCAGCTATTTTACTGAATTTGTCAAGATGACACCTAAAGACACGGTTATCCTGACTTTGGGCTGCGGCAAATTCCGGTTTAACGGCCTTGACTTAGGTCAGATCGGCCCTCTGCCCAGAATCATAGATATGGGGCAATGCAATGATGCCTACAGCGCGATCAAAGTTGCCTCAGCTTTGGCTGAAGCCTTGAATTGCGAGGTCAATGAATTACCGCTTTCGTTGGTTATTTCCTGGTATGAGCAAAAGGCAGTTTCAATTCTTCTGACCCTTCTTTACCTGAAGCTCAATAATATTCTTCTGGGACCTACCCTGCCCGCCTTCATTTCCCCTGGGGTTCTGAACTATTTAGTGACCAATTTCAATATTGGCCCCATAAGCAGCCCGGCCGATGATTTGAAGAGAATCACAGGCTAAAATTTATACACCAAAGCCGCCTTTTCCAGTCCGGAAACAGGCGGCTTTATTTTTACTCTGGTAAAAAATTTCATTATGCATATGGTAAAAAATTTGTCAGTTGTGAACATTGAGCTTTCTAAATAAAAGTAAAATGCCTGATGCTCAATATTTTCAGTAGCGGAAAAATAGAAATAATTTCACTCTACTGCACAACAACTTATGTCCTTGCAAAAAGACTATTTTCTAGAAAATTAGATCTATAACTAAGTGATATCATTACATTTTTTCAGTTCAACTTCTAAAAACATTGGTTTTTTACGAAGGCATCAACAACTGTATTGCTGTATTGGCTCTACTGATTTTATACAGCTATATCTTCAATCTTTTTAAAATCCATTCAGGCAGAATCTTGAGAATAAAGATGATCCACCGCCACATTCTTGGCGTATAGATAACTTCTTTTTTTTTCTTAACTGCCATTAAAATATCTCTGGCCACTGTCTCAGGCGATGAAATTAAATAAGGAGGCACTTCAAGAGATTCGATCATTTTAGTCTTGACAAAACCCGGATTAACCGTAATTACTCTGACTCCCTTGTCGGCCAACTTGTGCCTCAATCCGGCCAGGTATGCGGTTAAAGCGGCTTTGGACGCGCTGTAAGTATAATTGTATGCCCTGCTCCATTCACTGGCCAGAGAACTTATCCCTACTATCAAACCTGAGCCCCTATTTTCAAAAGATGAAGCCACAACATCCAAGATAGAGACTAAACTAAAAAAATTTGTTCTGTATATTTTTTCCGTCAGACTCCGATCGTATTGGGAATGTTTCGGGTCAAACCCTAGCCCAACCGAGCAAAGAACAGCGTCAGGCTTGTTTTCCTGTGATTTCCAGAAATCAGAGAAATTGCCGTCCATGACATCAAAAGCATGATACAAAATTGTTGCGTGACCCATCTTAACTGACAGTTCGGCGGCGGCTTTTTGTAAGTTATCCTGATTCCGGCCAAGCAACTCTACCGACCAGCCGTCCTGACCGAAAGCCAGGGCCGTAGCCTTGGCAATTTCTGATGTTCCGCCAATAACCAGTAATGATGGCAAGGGCCGCACCTCCAAGTATAAGGTCAAGACAAGCCGACCCCGTTGAATTAAAGAACTGTATCCGTTTCTTTATATTGTAATTTCCCAAACAAATTCAAAAGTGAACTTTGGCCTGTCCCCAGAAACCAGCACAGTATTCAAAACCGAAAGCATCTTGTGCCTTCTGATGCTCTAAAAAATAAAAATCGCATAAAAAATGCCCCAACTCCCACTTGAATGATTTAATTTTTCTGGAATTTATGAACTAAAATAATATCGTCGGTCCTATAAATGGTCTTATGCCTATAACAATTTTAATGTCTTTCGCAATAAGTTCCGTCAGTTAGAAAACGGCCCAGCAGTAGTCAGGTTGTCTTACACATTTGAATTTTTCCGTCTACGGACGATTTTGAGCAGGACAAAGCCCAGAAGACCAACCAAAGTCATAAGACTGACCATATTGGCTGGTTGATTGCCTACAAACTGGACCCTGACGGTCAGATGCCCGGCGTCCGGCAAATCCGACAGTTTCAGTCCGTGAAACCCTCCCTTCTCTCCGAAGTTGCCGAATAAATCCCGGGACCGCCAATAGGTGGAAATGATCGGATCAATTCTTCGTCCGCTGACCTCTGCCTCTATATGCATCAAACCTGGATAATAGAGAACATCCAGATGCAGTTCTCCAGGCCCGCCCAGAGAGGGACTTTTATTCTCCAAGTCAATGTCAAAGAGGCGATCGGCTGAATTAAAGATTTTAGCGGCTTTCAGGCTTTCTTCTGGCTTAAACGGCGGCAATACCACTGAGTTATCCAATAAATTGGGCGGAATCCGGAGATAAGAGCTATTACCGGCAGCTAAAGTTTTAACGGCGTTAACCTGGTTTTCTTTAACGAACATCGGATAGGACTCCAGAAAAGTGACCGGATAGAGGTAAGGTGAGACCAAAATCAAGGAACCCAAAATCAGGCCTAAGGCCGAGATCTTTCGAAGAGAGGGGGTAAAATCAGAATTTTTTCTCCAAAAAGCGGAAAGAGCCATTGCCCCCATAAGCATACCCAAAACTTCGTACTGAGATAAAAACAGAACGGAATATGGGATAAAATCCAAAAAATTCAGAGGACCGCCAAATATTTCCGGACAAAGGATCAAATACATTATCCAACAAGCAGTCAAAATAATAGGCCAGACGAAAGGCGATCGGAAATCCCTGAATTTCAGGTAAATAAACCCACAGAAGCCTACCAAAACCATAAAACCTGTCTGAAAACGAAAAGGGGACCGAAAAAACTCAGTAGGCCAGACCATTTCTCGGATACTGAAGAGAGTAAAAAATGCGGCTCGCTGTCCTGAGTTACTTAATAACGGAGAGCCTGCTTGCCTAATGTTTATCATTAAATCATGATAATTCACATTTAAATATAAATAATATACATCTAATAACAATGTAATCAGATAAATAATTGCTAATATAAACAATCTCTTAAAAAATTTCTTCGCAAAAATTTTTCTTTGTCTATTATAAATTATATTATAAAAAAGGTATAATAGCATAAACGATAGAAAAAAGAAACAAAACATTACTCCTGTATTTAAGCACAATAAAAACAAGAAGGCCAAGGCCAGTATGGCCTTGACAACTGCGGCCCACTTCCCGGAGGCCAATGCTCTAATTTGAAAATAAAGAACCATTGGCAGAAGACACATGGCCATATATTCCGGCACCGCTCCTCTTAGTACTCTTTCCGAAGCCAGATATGGACTGGTCACAAAGATAAATGAACCAACCAAGGCAGCAATGTTTGACCTGGTCAGATAACTGGCCATTTTGAAGGAATAAATGAATCCAGTCATGGAAAAAAACAGCATAGCCAAAGCATGGCTTAAATATAGATCACTGGTCAATAACACGAAAAGAGCTGTAAATACGTGGGCTCCAGGAGAGAAAAACTGGTGATAAGCCTGACCGGCATCATCACTCAAACCTTCCAAAGTCCGAGGTACAATTTGACCTTTTCTTATGGCCTGAGCCGCGCTGTCGGTCAGCTTCAAATTGTTGTCAAGAGAGGGGTTGTAGATCAGACGAATTTTATGCTGAAAAGATTCAGCTCCCAATAAAACCACAGAAACCAACAGCGCCAAAAAAAACAGTTGCCAGCCGGTTTTTAGTTTATTCATCCTCGAACTCGTCAACCGGCTGGTGAAAAAAAAGCCGTTCATGATTGATCCATTTCCCTGAAAAATGGTGTTTTCATTTACGCCTGGCCTTTTGATACCAGTTGTTTTGAGGCAATATTCCTTTTGGGTTGCCAAATTCTGGCGCCAGTCCCGTAACAAACCAGTCCAATCAAAGTAAGGGCGCTGACCAAGTTGCCCATCCGACTACCGGTGAACCGGACCCGAACTTTCAAGGACCCTTTCTCTGGAAGATTCTTTAACTTAAGGCCATGGAAGGCTCCGTCTTCATTGTATCTGGTCCCAAAGTGGGCTCTTTTTACCCAAAAGGTCTCAGGTTCAGGCCGGACAGGTTGGCCGTCTACAGTCAAATCTATATCCATCAAGCCAGGATAATAAAGAACATCCAGGCAAAGCTCACCGGGAACAGACAAAGGGTTACTGGCCAGATCAATTTCAAAAATGCGGTCGGAAGAGCTTTTCATATAAGAACTCTTCAAGAGTTTATCTTCATCGTAATATGGAAGGTCCTTCAACGGCGAAGTGCGCATATAAGTATTGTTTGAATTTATCAAGGTTTGATTGATCTGAAGTGTCTCTGAGGTGATAAACATTGGAGCCCCGGGAATACTGACTGCCGGATAAAGGTACGGACGGACCAAAACCAGGGAGGACAAAATAATAATCAGTGCCATGACTTTTTGACCAGCGGTCTTTAAGTCTGGGTTTCTTCTCCAAATGGTAACCAGAGCCATGGCTCCCATTAGCATGGCCAGAACCTGAAGGTGCGCCAAAAATCGGACGGAAAACTGGGCGAAATCCAAAAATTTCAATGGACCTGTAAAAATTATTGGATAAAAAATAGTATATAATATCCCCAGAGATAAAGTTATGATGGGAATATTAAAAGAAGAACGACTCCGGATGTTCAGAACAATAAAGGCAACAAGCCCGGTAAAATTAAGGAGACCCAATTGGTATCCGTCCACGGAAACCATTTCAGAATTCGGACCTGGTCCATTTCTTAAGCAAAAAAAAGACAGAAAATTAATTAAAGAACCAGACTTGTTTAATGGAAAACTGGCGACAAGAGTATCCTTAACTACAAGATCATGAACAGATAATATAGGATAAAAATATTCCATATCAAGTAAACAAACTACCACACCGATAACAAATATTATAAACATACGTTTAAGAAAATTTTTACATAATATCTTTATTTTTTTATATATTATAAAATTATAAACAAAAAATATACCCCAAAAGATACCAAAAAAGAAGTAAAAAAAGACAGCTCCAATAATATGAATCAAAAAAAGGAACGCTGTAGAAAGTACCGCCTTGATAACCAAAGAAGCCTTTGGATTGACCATAACACGGAGCTGATAATAAAGAACCATTGGCAGAACGCTGATTGCCATATACTCTGGCGCCGTGACTTTCAATACCCTATCAATAAGATAGTACGGGCTGGTAATAAAAACAAAAGCACCGATTATTGAGGCTATATCAGATTTGGTAAGATACCTTGCCAGTTTAAAGGAATAAATGAAGCCAAACATCGCCATAGTCCAAAGAGCTATGGCATAACCCGAAAATGGATCCCCAGAAATGATGATCCAAAGGCCTATGTACGTATAAAAGGCGGGCGAGTAGAACTGATGCAATGCATGGCCCGAGTTTTCGTTTATGTCTTCCAGAGTTCGAAGAACCAGTTGGCCTCTTTCCAGAGCTTGAGCTGCGGAGGCGGACACTTTAATGTGATTGTAATGATCCAAGTAGTTAATTATTCGTCCGCCATTGTAGGAAGACTCGTTGCCCATCAAAACCAGACAGGCCAAAAAGGCCAAAACAACTAGCTTGACTGAGCCAACCTTTAAACCAAAACACCTATAAACGGATAAGGTCGGTGAGCAATAGGTACTCATCAGAAAAATCGCCCCTTTTCAAAGACCTGCCCATTATCAACCATTGAGTTGAACAAGCGAAATGGCACACCAGAAAAGCATCAAAAAAAACTTAACTCAGCCGACGATGAAGACGTACGGCGTAGGCACAACTCTCTTTGGGACACAGCACAGGAGATTCCCACTGGCGGCCTGACGAAAACCTAGTAAGCCAAAGCACATCAATTTCTTTTACCTTGCTTGATAAAATGAGCATCTGAAGGCCACAAAACAGCCACGCAACGCAGACAATCTACTGGATTCAGGCTAAACACCTCAGCAAACAAGAGGCACCGGTATATATTGACCACCCTTGTTCATAACTTATTTTAAGGCTACTGTTGTGGGAGCTATACCGAACCTGCTTTTTAAGCTGAAACATATCCTTCTTCACCCTCAATACAGTCCTTAGTTAAATATTAAACAACGGACGTCACGTAAGCAAGAGTAGACGTTCTATATATGACAGGTCTCACCAACACTTACGAAACATGAAACATGTCATTTGAATGTGAAGCCAGTCTTGCGCTACGCTCCCATGTTCAATGCATACACGGCATACACGAAATAAGCATCTTGAAATTTGAAATATTACCTCGGCGGATTATTATGATAATCTATTTCTTTATTGATTTTACCTTATGGTGATTTGTTTGTATCAAAATTATCCGCCGGGGTAATAAGTTGATTTCTCAGAGGCTAACCTATTGAGATAGGTAGTTATAATTGTACAGATCATGTACGGTGATTTAGTCTAAATCGATAATGAATTCCTTAATGAAGTTAACTAATCTATTTTTGTGCTTACCTGTAAGTTAATGATTATTTGACTTATCAGACACCAGCTCATTCAGGTAATTAATCAGACTAAGTAGTATATTGTATGTGTCTTACCTTGTTAGTGGTTTCTTTTAATCTAGCGGTTTCTTTTAGTGTTGTTCTATTAATTTCAGCAGATAGCAAATTTTTGTATCAGTGACAATAATCGCAACCGACGCCAATTCATTCAGCAGAATCACCGGTTACGTTGAGTTATCACCTTAAAGGCTAGCGATGTATTTCTATTGCCCATCACTATTTTAAACATAGCGGCAGAAAATAGGTGAACGTAACAATTTCTAATTCAAATTTCTAAGTTCACATAGTTATAATAAAATAATTATAAATGCACTCCTCTAAAAAAGAGAAAAAGGATTTTTCGTGAGGCCATCATTTTTGGCATCTTATGATACACGATACAGTCCTTGCTGTTACAATTTATCACGTATCCCTAAGTCACAGTTTTTTACAAGTTCCCTCGCAGCAACGTTTCATTTACCCCAAAGTATCCCTAAAAGCTTTTTTTTCAGGACTCCCTAACTTTTTGGTAAAAGTTTCAGCTCAAGTAGTAATGTCCATAGAAAAAACAGCGGCTACATTAAATGAAGGATCAATCAAAATGTAATTTAATCAGGTTATTTTCCCAGCATTTAACTATAAATTATCATGTGTATTGTTGACTAATTAAATATATTTGGCGATATAATATTAAGCATTTTGATAACTAAAATGGCAATTTATAATAATTATTTCGCGATACATGTAATTTATGCTATATATATAAATAAGTACTTAATATATTGATTTAACAATGTATATGGCATATATTTATATTTTTCAACAGAATGATAGTTCAAATATTCTATTTAGACACCTCTATTAAAAACAAAATATGGAGCGAAGGCTCAAAACAATCGTATCTTATTCTAGCCTCATTTGTATATTACAATTCAGCCAATATCTTAGGACTTTTAAACTAACTTCAGTATATTCAAATCGACATTGAATTTCGCCGTATGGTTTTCCCTGATTACTCTCAGGGCTTATCTCAGTAAGGAAGTTCTGAGGCGACACGATTTTTCCACCTAAACTTCTCTCGATGCTCACCAGAGATAATTGCCCCAAAATAATAGAAATTTCTCTGTTTATATATATGTATCAGATGGAACACAAGGTTTTGAGAGTTAATTTGCGGGGTATTGTTCATAGGGCAATGATTTCATAACCGCCGACTACACCACCACACAATGGCACACACTTATGGAATAAGGCCCAAAAACGGCCATTTCCATTTTATCAAGCCAGACATCAAATTTGAATAAAAGTTAAGCAATAATAGCACAATCACTTAACTCATATTTTTTACAGCTGGTGCCGAAGGCCGGAAACGGACATTCTGCCAGTAACTACTTGAAATTATTAGCTTTTTTTTAAAACACTGTAAAAAATTACAGCAATGTGGCACAGAACAATTTACCCAAAATTTCTATCATAGCCTTGGCTCGAAATCAAGCACTTCTTATTATTTAAAAAATATTGATTTTCTTCTAAAGGCCATATAAAATTGAATAGATCGCAAGGGAGTAAGGTTACCTCCCTCTCTCCCTTCCAAACTCAAACTGGATAAAAAACAGAAGGAATCGAAAAACAAGCTATTATCATTGCCTTTTTTTACTCAACTTCCGAAAACAGGTGGTTTTTGCGAAAGCACCAAAATATCCATAACAATAAATTTAAGCTAAAAATTTTCTCAATTGAGCGATTTATAGCTATAAAGGCTAAAATATGGATAACCATAAAGACAATATAGTAGATAGGCCCATTGAGGATAAACCAGGTGGACTTACAGATGAACAAAAAAAATACTGGTTTTTTTCGGCAGAAAAAAATCTTGCTTCGGCTAAAAATGTATCTCGGGTAAAAGAATACATTTTGGCTGGTCTTATGTGCCATTTAGCAACAGAAAAAGCAATAAAATCCATTATAGCAATAAAAACCAATAAATATCCACCAAAAATTCATTCTTTAACCGATTTAGCTGTAATGGCTGGTCTTTATTCTGATTTAGATAATGAACAAAAAACCTTTTTAACTGAATTAATGCCTTTACAAATTGAAGCAAGATACCAACAACAAAAAAATGATATCTATAAAATTTTTACCGCTGAAAAGTGTAAAGATACCTGTGAAAAGACTGAAAGGTTTTTATTATGGATAAAGAAAAGGTTTTAATTATTGTTCAGCAATATACTGAAAAAGTTCTAAATATATTATCTCCAGATCAAATTGTATTATTTGGATCTTACGCTACTAATACAGCTCATGAAAATAGTGATATAGATATCGCTGTTTTTTTTAATGGTTTTAATGATGATTATTTAAAAGTTTCTGGATTACTTTGGCGTCTAACTTTTGAAATTAATTTTCATATTGAACCTATATTAGTTGATATAAATGATGACCCAAGTGGTTTTGTAAATCATATTTTATTAACAGGTATTACTGTTTATAAAAAATAAAATAAATTAATTTTTTATTTCTACTAGAAGAGACATGAAGTTGAGATATCCATTCCCTAAATTATGTTGAATTTTCCGAAATGATCTTTCTCGGAATTTGCGTGGCTCTGGCAATATGCTTGAACCCATATTTGTCGCTAATTTCCTGAGCTTGTTGGCGTAAATAGGCAACCTTCTCAGACGGAACCATATGTTTGGTCTCCTCGTACAGGGCTAGGCGAATAGCATCAAGTTCATCTTCAATAGTATTACCTGGGTATCGGGTTCACGCATGTTGAGGGGCTGGCATAGGTAAATTTCCGACTTGACGCATGTTACTTGGATTGGTTACAATTTCTGGCATGACTAATTTTCCTGCCACCCAGATTGATTTTGAGCGAACTTTCAGCTCCGAAGATGCCTGTCTGGGCTACCTGATTCAGGCAAGGTGGCCCAATGGGTTGTGTTGTCCGTCCTGTGGCAACCATAAATTGTGGCGTACCGGCTCAATTTTCCAGTGTTCTGTTTGTAAGCGCCAAACTCGGGTCTTGGCGGGGACTATTTTTCAGGACACACACCTTCCTTTGATGTGCTGGTTTAGGGCTGTTTGGCTCATTGTGAACCAAAAATATGGCGCCAACGCCAAAGGTCTGACCGGATTATTGGGTATAAGCTATGAAAGTACTTGGAACCTCCTTCATAAGCTTCGGAGAGCTATGGTAAGACCGGGTCGTGAGAAGCTATCCGGGACTGTTGAGGTTGATGAAACATATGTTGGCGGTCGTGAAAGCGGAAAACCTGGCAGAGGTGCCGATTTGAAGGAAACGGACATTCTGCCAGTAACTACTTGAAATTATTAGCTTTTTTTTAAAGCACTGTAAAAATTTACAGCAATGTGGCACAGGGCTTTTAGCGATTATTTCTATCATAGCCTTGACCCGAAATCAAGGACTTTACATTCCTTTTTTTATAAAAGACCACAATTCGTCTAATTGGATTTCATTGAACTCTAACCCACTAATCATCTCAGAAAGTAAATTTGCGCAATAAAGATCTACTCTATATATTACATTATTAACAGTTTCTTTTGAGATATTTAAAAGTCTTGATGTTGCTCTTGCGCTGACACCTTCAGCCGCATGATGAATTATTTGATGGATAATTTCTGTATCTAAATGAGATCCAGATAGAGCTGTACCTGAAGCAGCAACAAATGTTTTGCCACATACCTTGCAATAGAGTAAAGTTCGTTGTTTTGGCCCATAGCGAGTGCGTACAGCTATATATTACCCCGGCGGATAATTATGATAAAAGAGTTTATCCCTTGTTTCTTCAGTCTTTAACATACTCAAAAATTATGCAATTTCTATAATCTATTTGTAGTATGGCTAAAGAATTATTATACCGTGATCATCTATAAATAATAAGGACTATTTGATCTATCATAATTATCCGCCGAGTTAATATTACCGAAACCAGTTTTATTAAATAGCTGGCATTCCAGATTCCGGCAGGAAAAATGACTGAGATCGACCATGGGTTGTTAGCCTCATTGAGAAAAATTTCTGACTGACTTCAGTTCAACAGAAAAAATCACCCTTGTCAATGAAATTCATGCACCACCGAAAAAAATAGATTCTCAAAATTATCCGCTGGGGTAACATAAAGTGGTCGCGGCGGACCTCGTCATTTTCAAAGGTCAGGCCCAGACAGGTGACTGGGCCTGAATTGGCTGAAATAGCTGGACCATCATCAAACAGGCTTGAGGAGGCCTGGTTTCTCTTAAGCATTATTCCGCACTTTCAGTTCATTGACAAATCGTTTGGCCCATTTTGAGGCTGCCGTCACCTTGCCTGGATCGATAAGACCTAAAAGCTTGAAGGAGTGCTCGCTTTTACCGTAGACTTTCTTTGTCTTGCAGTTGTGCGAAGCTTTTTCCAGGCTGGAATAAATTTTGTCCTTTGGAATGGATTCCAACGGAGTTTCACCGGCGGGCAAGGCTTTTTCATTAAACCCTTGGCCGAAGAATGCCTTCAAAGCCGTTCTGTCGGCCAGAAACCAGCTTTCCATGCAGATAACCATTAAATGACAATAATTGTCTTCGGCATTTTCCGGTTTCTGCCAATTATCACCTTCTCTGGCTGCCAGATGAGCCCAAGGTTTTTCCCAGTTCGTTTCATCCACCAATTCTTCACTGTCCACCAAAAGGAAGGCTACGTTGCCCAGCTGTGACTCATTTTGAAATTTTTCATAAGCGATTTGACGTCCGCCACAAGCCACAATTTTGGGCATCGAACCACTGTATCCAGATTTTTGGATGAATTTTCGGAAACCTTCACGGCACATTACCGACAAACTCCTGTTGTGATTGCCGCCACCTTCGACAAAGAGTTTAAAGTTTACCACCTCACTCCTCCCAAATCTCCGTTGAGCCATAATCCACCCAGCCGGTATTTCTCCAGCCAGGGTCCCAGGTCTTCCGAGTCCAGACGTTTAAGCGTGGTGCCTTGTTCTTCGATCTTTTCACATACTAACACCACTTCCGGTGTATCGGTGAAAGCATCGACCAAGGCATCGGAGTGCGTGGTGACGATCAACTGGGTTCTGGTCGCGGCGTCTTTCAAAAGCCGGGCCAGGGAGGGGATGATATCCGGGTGCAGGCCTAATTCCGGTTCTTCAAGACAGATAAGAGGCGGCGGGGTTGGGTGCAGCAGAATGGCCAAAAGGGCCAGATAGCGCAGGGTGCCGTCCGAAAGGCGGGTGGCGGGGATCGTTTTACGGCCTTCTAGGAAAAATACCTGCACGGTGCCGCCGCTCACGGCAACGCGGTAATCGTCGATGCCTTCATATAGCTGGCGTAAGGCCTCCAGCAACCGGAGTTTGGTATCAGGTTCCAAGTCCAACCGGTTGAGCACCAACCCTAAATTGCTGGTATCTGATAAAAGTACATTATTCGGTAGGTCGGCTCTTTGGGGTAGCCTTGGGGCGGTATAACGGCCGAAACTCCACTCGCGGAAAAGGGTTATCTTATCCAGAGTAGTCCCTAAATAAGTGATTTCCGGAAACTGGTCAGGGTCGCGGCGTTGTGCCAGGATAGATTTGTCTGGGGCCACATCTTCACGCTGGAGATAGCGGCGGGAAGTGCGTAACTCTGGATCGAGATTAGAGTTATTTTCTTGCACATTGATTACTGGCCGCCCATTTTCATCATATCGATAGTAAAAATAGACATCGTTATGACCTGGCCTTTGATGATCGTTTTCGACCCATTCATCAACCAATTCAAGGCGTTGGGCCACCGCCGTAAATGATATCCCATAGCGCAAACTCTGACGACCTGAGGGATATTCAATCACAGCGCTAAGCGTTGCGGTAGGTGCCGCTCCACCTCCATTTTTCCACAGCCAATCGTCTATGCCGCCGCCTTGGCGTATAGGGGTGGTGATTTCACCTGGAGTATTACGTAACAACTCAAATGCTTCCAGAAAATTAGACTTGCCTGAGCCATTGGGGCCGATCAGCAAATTCAACTGCCCCAAAGGGACCCACGTCCCTTCTGGGCCAAAGCTGAGAAAATTTTCCAGGCAAATGCTTTGAATCAACATGGCAACTCTCTCTGTTCCAAAGACGATCCGCACCTTATCCGAATCTTTGCCTTTGGCAAGCTGATCTATAAAATCGTCAAAACGATTCTTCATTTCCTCCGAGGTGGCTGGGTCTTCATTCTGGCGCAAGGCCTGAGGCGATCACATATCTTGATGACGACTTTCTGAAGGCCGGAGAGTGCCTCATTGAGGGCTTGGACAAAATCATTATCTAAAGGCTCCGGCAGTTCCCGCGCCATCAGGAAAGAGGTCAGCAACTGCTGCTCATCTTTCAGGAGGTTCAGGTTGACCAGGTGATGGGATCTTTAAGATTACCCAGAAACGTCTTGGTCCAGGCGGCGATAAGGCCGCCCAGGCGTCCATCTGTTGATTGCCAGCCACCACCGGCCACCGAAACGTTTTCAGATGACGGTCGGGAGTGACAGTGCGGACAGACGGACAAGATTTCCAACTCAGTTTCAGTCAGGATAAAACAGTTTTTCAAACTCGACAACTGATTCTGGAATTTCAGCAGCAACTGCCTGGGCATCAAGTCCAAAGCGGCCATACCGGAAGGTCGGCGGGACGTGCATCGTTCAGTAACTTGGTCGTAACCATGAGTAAAACGATTCCTCATTCCCCTGATCATACCCCAGGAAATTCGTTCCCTTGTAGCATCCTTAAATGAATTAGAAAGAGTACCAGCGAGTTCTCCTATCTGTTATAAGCTCATTGATACAGATTGGCAAAAATCAAAATCATTAGAAAAAAACTTCAAATGAATTACCAAATCTTTCTATAGAAAAAGATATTCTATTACAATAACGTTTGATATATATAAGTCTTTCTAAATCAGATCTATCCGTATATTTTAATTTTCTCCTTATTGACACATTCAATAAACCACGGTGACTCTTCTTTGGTGCATTCCTGCTCTAAAGTTTTATTGTCGAGAAGATCTATTGATTTTTCTATTGCTTCTTCCAAATCATTGTACAAACCGCCCATTTCTAGTAACCCTACCAACTTAGTGCCCGTTATATCGACAAGTATATCGATATCAGAATTTTCTTTCGCCTCTCCTCTGGCATAAGATCCGAAAATATACACAGCAGGCAACCCGTGTTTTACCGCAACAGGCGAGATCCTATCCTTAAGTTCCTTAATTGTATAAATCTCAGTATTTTTCATCTTTCCTAAATTTTATCCAATGGGTTGATTACTACTCCTGTATAGTTAACTAACAGAAATTACTATATTTTTTTACTTAAGAGATGTAAAATATGCAGGGTTTTAGCGCAGAGCCTTTTAATGATTATTTCTATCATAGCCTTGGCTTAAAACCAATATTTTGAGTTTAACTATTAGCCCAGGGCTTTCTCTTATGGCATCAGGTTTTGAATAGAGGAGAGAAAGTAAGTATGGGAACCCTTTTCTATAAATCTGAATTGTGCGGATTGGTCTTTATCGACCGCTGCGGGGCTCTGGCAATGGGTTTTATCCCAAATTCCTCATTGACAGGCTGAACTTGTTGGCGGAAATACTCATTCCTTTCAGCAGTGGTCATGCCTTTGGTTGCCTCGTAGAGTTCAATACGAATAGCATCAAGTTCATCTTCAATAGTATTTATATTTTTCATTAGTCCAATAGCTCCATTGGAGTGCAAATTAAAACGCCCTTATATCCAGCAAGAATATTAATACTTTCAGTCATTATTTTTGTTTTCAATTTATTAATATGCTGATAATTAAAAGATAAAACTATATCTAGGTTATTAACACTAGCACAAGCAATATGTAGAGCATCAAGCCTAAATTTTTCTGGAAAAACAGTCCTTTTAATATATAAATCAGCAAGAACATCTATTTATTCGGCTAAATCTAGTGATTTTATAGCATATTTATCAATTAAATTTAACATGTCTCTTCGTTTGGGTTCCTGTGCTTTTTTGAGTTCAAGTACCACGTATTCTGAAGTGTATCCTTCGTACTCGCCTCGACTTATAGCTTCAAACATAGCTATAGTGGCTAGATGACCTTTGATGTATTGTTGGTCAAAATAAAAATTAAACATCGTAGTTTCAAGATAAATCCTTTGAGTTGCCAATATGACTCCATAAAAGCTAATTAGCTTAAATTACTATATTTTTTGTCAAAGTCCTGAAAAAAGTTACAGCAATGAAGATCAACATCTGTTAATACTTTTTACCAAATTATTCGGCTTCGATCAAGGATTTTTTCATGAACAGCCGCATCACACACCGAAGAAGCTGGTTCAACCGACAAGTTCCATGGGCCTGGGAGAAGTCCAAAAATTAATGATGTCCAAGAGTCTATATTCTTGTATGTGCTTTTCGGAGCCCGTTGAGGCTGAGATAGCAGGAAATCCACCGATTTTAGTGTAATATAGCTCCTGCCGGAAAACCTGGAAATCTGGAAATCAACCGTAAAACCTCAATATTACAAGGTTTTTATTTCCCAATAAGCTGGAAAAAACCTTGGAATTTTCCAACATTGATCTTAAACCATTTTTGGAAAAATTCTGACCTAAGAACCACAAAAAATCATGACCCTTCTGTCCTGTCCGGCTCCCTTTTAGGGGGAGCTGGGCAAGCACACCGCTGCAACTTCAATGCCAAATCCAGGACTTCTTATTTTTTAAAAAATATTGATTTTCTTCTAAAGGCCAGATAAAATTGAAGTGATCTCAAGGGAGTAAGGTTACCTCCCTTTCTCCCTTCCAAACTCAAGCTGGAAAACGAAATAATAGAAATCGAAAAAACAAGTTATTATCTTGGTGGTCAGCTCAAACAATCTCTAGAGACTTGTTCGGCAAAAATGATATGGAAGATGATAATATAAATTTCAGGTAAAAATCTTATCATTGCTTTAATTTAGACGGAAAAGGCTTTGACATGTCCCAAAAAACAGACGATCTTACAGAAATAAATACAGATACTCTTTCAGAGGACCATTCAACAATTATAACAGCAGCTCAAAAGGAATACTGGATTGATACCGCTGAAGAAAATCTCCAAACAGCCAAAGCTATGCTTGATACTAAACGATATCTTTGGTTGGGCTATATGTGCCATTTAGTTGCTGAAAAGGCTCTTAAATCTATTATAGCAAAAAATACAAATGAATTTCCACCAAAAATACATAAATTAATTGATTTAGCGAAACAAGGTGGTATTTTTACAGAGTTAAGTTCTGAACAAATTAAGTTTTTGGCATCATTAATGCCTTTTCAGATTGAAGCCAGATATCCGTCACATAAAAAAGAGGTTTATAATGCTTTAAATTTTGATAACTGCAAAGATATATTTATAAAAACAGAAGAATTTTTATTATGGATAAAGAAAAAGCTATTATTTTAGTAAAAGAATATGCTGAAGAGGTTTTAAAAAACTTATCTCCAGAACAAATTGTATTATTTGGTTCTTACGCTACAAATACATTCCGAGAAACTAGTGATATAGATGTAGCCGTAATCTTCAATGGATTTGACGGGAACTTTTGGGAAGATTCTACTCTACTCTGGATGTTGACTATGAAAATAAATACGCTTATAGAGCCAATATTATTAGATAAGATTCATGATCAAAGCGGTTTTGTCAGACATATATTAAAGACAGGTATTATTGTCTATCAAAAGTAGAATAAATTAATTTTTTATTTCTATTAGAAGGGACATGAAGTTGGGATATCCATTCACTAATTATGTTGAATTTTCTGAAATTATCCATATCGCCCTCTGCGGGGCTTGGCAGTGGGCTTGAACCCATATTTGTCGTTAATTTCCTGAGCTTGTTTGCAACGCCGTC
Organism: Deltaproteobacteria bacterium; assembly: GCA_031264185.1. Classification (GTDB taxonomy): domain Bacteria; phylum Desulfobacterota; class Desulfarculia; order Adiutricales; family Adiutricaceae; genus JAIROO01. Next base: position 3,628 of record JAISEL010000079.1, on the reverse strand, counting down.
ATGAATTATAAGGATGTGCGGGATTGCGCCGGAGGTGGCGGCGAATGAGCAGGATTTCGATTCGATTTTTCGACGACCGCGAAGTCCGCGCCGTTTGGGACGATGAACACTCCAAGTGGTGGTTCTCCGTGCTGGACATTGTCGGCGTTCTGCGCGACGTTGACGATTACGAGAAAAATCGAAACTACTGGAAATATTTGAAAGCCAAGCTGAAACGCGAGGGCAATCAAGTGGGTAGTGTGACTACCCAGTTCAAATTCGCTGCGCCGGACGGCAAAAAACGCGCTGCGAATGTTTTGGATTATGACGACATAATTGAGCTTGCCAAGAATTTTCCAAGCAAACAGGCGAACCGCTTTATCAAGTGGTTCACATACAGCGATGAAACGATTGACGGCAAGAGCAAGTCGAAAGCCTACGCGCTGTTTGACAGTTCCCTGCTCGACACGCTTGAAGTCGGCACGGTCAAAGGATTACAGCAGATACACGGCTATCTGTTCGGGGGCTTGTATGACTTCGCGGGGCAAATCCGCGAGTTAAACATCGCGAAGAGCAATTTTCGCTTCGCTCCCGTGCAGTTTCTCGACAACACGCTGAAAACGATTGAGAGAATGCCGGAAAGCACCTTTGACGAGATTGCCGACAAATACGTTGAGATGAACGTCGCCCACCCGTTTATGGAGGGAAACGGCAGAAGTACACGCATTTGGCTCGACCTGACTCTGAAAAAGAATCTGCGCCTGTGCGTTGACTGGAGCAAAATCAATAAGCGCGACTACCTTGACGCAATGCGTGAAAGCACAATAGATGCAGGGCGGATTAAGGCGTTGCTGAAAAGCGCGTTGACAGACAAAATCAACGACCGCGAGGTCTTTATGAATGGTGTGGACTATTCCTACTATTACGAGCAGGAAGCCGATATTTCGAGAGGCGGCGGCGAATGAAATTCCAGTTTAAGATGCAGCAGTTCCTCTCCGGAAAGCTGTACGGTCTCATTGCGGTAAGCGGATTCATATTCATTAACGGACATTCTGACAGTAACTACTTGAAATTATTATATTTTTTTAAAGCACTGTAAAAATTTACAGTGATGTGGCACAGTACCTTTAGAGATTTTGCAGCAAATTATTTTGCTCAGGTCAAGGTTTTTGGTTTTTCTTCGGTGCCTAAATACGAATCCGCTACTAACAATGGCCCTAGGTGAAGTCCAAGGTCTTGATGAAGAATTTAAAATTTGATGTGATAAAGCTTGAAATCTTCAGCATCTCTGGCAAAATTAGAATTGATGTCTTTGAAACGCTTTGATGAAACGACCACCTTGTTTTAAGGACCTAATTAAGATATAATCCAAGAAAAAGCTAGCATGTGTATGCTACCTCGCCTGTTAAATTTGGAGCAATAAAAATTATTAAATATTTTTCAGGTCAATTATTGGATTTTTAGTTTCATAACCATTAGCAACACAATATTTTGATTTAATACTCTATTTTACTTAAATTTTATACTTTAGCGAATTAATTGCTATGTTGTTTTCTTAAATATTATAATATTCATTATTTTATGACGAAAGAAAGTAATATGGCTATACTTAAAGTTCAAGTAGATGAATGGATTCAGACGGAAGCATTGAAAATTGTTAATGCTCATGGTCTTTCCATTTCAGATGCTGTACAAGTTTTTTTAAAAAAAATTGCAGTTGATAAACGGTTACCATTCTATTTACAGTTGGATCTGTGTCAGAATGAAGAACAAGTTGACTCAACGCTGTCAAAAGATGAGGACCTGACCAGTTTTCCTTTTTTCGGCATGTGGGCTGATCGTGAAGATATGAAGAACCCTACTAAGTGGGTTCAAAATCTTCGGCGAGGGCGTTTTCGTGATTTTTGATACAGATATTTTGATTTGGTTGCTGCGGGGCAAGGTCGAAGCCGCAAAAGCTATAACTTCAGTTTCAAAAGAAAATCGGTTTTGCTCTGTTGTCACCATACATGGAAATGATTCAAGGAATTCGTGATAAAAACGAGCTGAAACTATTAAAATCAATGATTCATCAATTTGATTTTACCATTCTACCTCTGTCTGACAATACAGGTCAACTGGCCTGCGAGCTAATGATTCTTCATAAATTGTCATCTGGTCTGGAAGTTCAAGATGCCTTAATTGCTGCTACAGTTGTTGTCTGTCAAGACATATTGTATACAGGCAATGTTAAACATTTCAAAGATTTGGGAATAAACATCAAATTATTTTCTGCTTAAAAAAGCCATTATTTTTCATCTATTAACTGCTATAATAAACATATTATTTAATTTAATGAACTATTCAGTGTTTTTATAGTAAAACATCATGTTTAATGGCTAATTTTCCATAGCCTTGACTCGAAGTCAAAATTTTTTCATTTGCCTAAGAAATGATTTCCATTTATAGTCGTATCTAAATATGGACAACGTTAAAAAACAAGACAATAATTTACATTTTGTAATGTCATTCTGAGTTATGCGCCTTGATCTAAAGTGAGGTAGCAAACAAAAAATCTATTTTTTCAAAAAATACAATGAATTTATCAAAATAAGCAATGTTTTACGCAACGAGAACTCCTTTTTTGTATAGTACTTCTGAAGCGATATCTATATCATCATTCCATATTACACCAAAAACATCATTTATTGCTTGAGCAAAAATAATTGGATTATTTAATTTTTCATAAATTGATAAAGATAATAAAGGTTTAAAATCAAAACTTTTAATTTCACCAGTTTCAAAAGTAATAAGTAATGTAAAATCCGGTTTAGCTTCAACTCTGTTAATTTTAATAAAATTTAAAGAATTCATGAATTCACCTCAAACTAAAGGATTGATTTTGTAGAGTGTTTGTTGTAATTTTGCTAGTTCCCAATTCGCTATTAACTCATCAACATGTAATATAACCCAGGCTTTGACTAGTGATACCTTTTTAGGTGGAAACGAACCAGTCAACACATTTCCATCAAAATCAAAAACCGCTTTTTGGCCTTGAAAATCAGCATGAAAATGAGGGGGATTATGATCAGAATAGTACATTGTAATGATAATACCATAAAACATACTAATAACAGGCATATTTAATTTCCCCTTAGTGCAGACGTTCAAATGTTTTTGGCTCTGACCCTTTTACCTGCTCATTGCTTAATTACCATAGCCTTGGCGCAAAATTAAAAATTTTCCATTTGCCAAGAAAAGGATTTCTGTCTATAGTAGCATCTAAATATAGACAGAGGCGAGAAACCTAAACAACGATACCCTTTCAGTCTGAATTATCAGGCTTGAGCTTGACGGGATGCTGCGGGGCTCTGGCAATGGGTTTTATCCCAAATTCCTCATTGACAGGCTGAACTTGTTGGCGGAAATACTCATTCCTTTCAGAAGTGGTCATGCCCTTGGTTGCCTCGTAGAACTCAATACGGATAGCATCAAGTTCGTCTTCAATAGTATTATTTTTTTTTCATTGTCCAATAGCTTCACCTATTGTCAGCTCCCAAATACATCAAGGTGTCGCCCTGTACGGGTCAGATACAGGCAATTCCCTACAACTCTGTATATTAGAACCCAGTCCGATTGAATGTGGATATCCCTGTATCCAGTCCAATTA
>JAISEL010000038.1 GCA_031264185.1 Deltaproteobacteria bacterium | reverse complement strand
TTTGTTTCTTCATTTTTTATCACACTCTAAGGCTTATGCAATTTAAATAGTCTATTTGTAGTATGGCAAGAAAATTATTATACCGTGGTCATCTGTAAATAATAAGGAGTATTTGATCTGTCATAATTATCCGCCGAGTTAATACTGAAATACAAAAACCGCTTAGGAGCATCTTTCGAGTTTTTGGCGCTTAAGAATTTTCATGTTCACCTGACCTTCGGCAGCATAATTAAACTTGCTTACTGAGAGGCCAAAATGGCGGCCTGTTTAAATTCCGAACGCAGGATAAGCTCGGAGAGAGCGGTGACCGTATCCCTTGACTGTGGCCGCAGATTGAGAGTCTTTAAGTCATCCATGACCTCATCTATGGTGTCCAAGTCTTCTAAAGCCAGAGCCTCTTTCAGCCGGCTCAAAAGCTCCAAAAACCGCCCATCCTCATTTGTTTCCGCCTCATTTTTGGAATTTCGTATTTTTTCTAAAGCCGCCTCGATTCTGTCCAAAAGCTCGCCTAAAAGAAGAATGAAACTGTCCAAAGTCTCCGGGATTACGGCCATGTCCCCTGTGCGACCGGCGGATTCGAGATCTTTAGCCATACCGGCCAGTTCAAGGGCTCCTACAGCGGCCAGTGAGCCTTTAAGAGCGTGAGCGGCGGCGGTCAGATCGACCGGATTTGTTTTCAAAGAACTTATATTCATTTTAGCGAGACGTCCCCGAGTGTCCCGGCAAAAAACCTCCATAAGATTTAAATAACGACCCATCGAACCGCCGGACTGGCTCAGACCGGCTTTAAAATTCAGTCCTTCTATGTCGTCCGGCGGCGGCTCTTTCAAAACAGAAGAGACAGGCAGCTTATCCGCCGACGGCGTTAGGCGTTTCGATTCCGGAACCCATTTTTCCATGATCTCAGAAAGCTTCATGACTTCAATGGGTTTGGGCAAAAAATCGCTGAAACCATTTTGCAAAAATATCTCCTTCATGCCGAAGACTGCGTTGGCGGTTAAGGCAATAATGGGCACCGCCTCCCTTTCGCCCATGGCCCGGATGGTTTTTGTAGCCTCCAGTCCGTCAATGCCCGGCATCATGTGGTCCATAAAAATAATGTCAAAAGGACGGGCCTTGACCAGCTCCAAGGCTTCCAGCCCGCTGCGGCTGACTGATATCCTGACCCGGTAAGGAGCCAGTAGACCTTCGGCCACCAAAAGATTACTGGGCATATCGTCCACCAACAAAACATCTATTTCCGGGGCAATAAACGATACCTGCGGGATCTCTATTTTCGCCGCCTTTTTTGTACTGATCCCACCCATAGATCGCCTGTCTATGATTTTTTGCTTTATGGAAGCCGTAAAAACCGATCCATGTCCGTACTCACTTTCGGCCTCAATATCACCGCCCATGGCCCGGCACAAACTTTTGGTAATCGACAGCCCCAGACCCGTGCCCTCTATATTTTTGGCCCATCTCTCCGAGACCCTGACAAAATCGCTGAACAGATTCGGTAAATCTTCACTGCGGATGCCCCGGCCAGTGTCTTCAACTCTAAAAGTCATAAAAGCCAGATCATCCGGAAATTCAACAAAAGAGGCCTCGAACCGGATAAAGCCCTTTTCGGTGTATTTGACGGCATTACTTAAAATGTTTATCAAAATCTGCCGGACCCGGGTGGCGTCGCCTTCCAAAACGGCCGGCATATTCGGGTCCAGTTCGGAAATAAGTTCAATGGGTTTTTCCGCCAGACGAATTTGGATAATATTTAAAGTGTCGTTCAGGACAGATCCGGTTTCATAAGGAGCCGAATCTAAAATCAGTTTGCCGGACTCGATTTTGGAGAAATCTAAAATGTCATTAATGATGGCCATTAAGCTTAATCCGGCATTTTTAATGCCTGTCACAAGCTCTGAAGTGCTGGCCGAAAGACCCGTCTCCCGCTGAACCAGCTCACTCATACCGATGATGGCGTTCATGGGTGTTCTTATCTCATGGCTCATGCCGGATAAAAAACGGCTTTTGGCCAGACTGGCTTCTTTGGCTCTTTTGGCTTCCCGGCGGTATTTAAAAAGACAATAAAGACCGCTGGCGAAGACTGTGGTTACTGAAATGATCTCTAAGACGGCTAAAATTTCCATCCTGAGCCTGGCACCGGCTATCTGCTCATCGTTAATGTCGACTCCGCAAATGGCCACCACTTTCCCATCCCGGTCAAAAATGGGGGCATAAGCCGAAAGCAACCCCTCCCAGCCGTCTGTATAATTGCCAAGCTTAGAGGCGGAAACTTTTCCGGCCAAAGCCGGCCAGGCCCCTGGAGTCAGTTTTTCATCCAGAGGCGGGGTAGCCAGACTGACCTGGGTTTCCGGGTTGTAATCATTATCAACCACATACTGCATCAACCCGTTGCCGACCCGGAGATAATAGACGTAGAGTACGTCAGATTCATTGGCAAAATGATAAAGAGTGGTTCTTAACTCCCGGTAGTCAGGCCTTTCCATGTCTGAGGCTGTCCGGTAGAGGTCCAACCGTTCGGCCGTTACTAGGGCCGCCCCTCTTTTGCTGGTCTCTTTTAGGCGCTGCTCAATGTTATATTCCATCATGCCCATGGTAAAACCGACCAGAGATCTGGAATACAGCGAAACGAATAATACCAGAACCCCGGACAAGATAAAGACCAACAGGACAGACTGAGATTTTAAGAACCGTATCAAGAGGCTGCCTCACTTGAGGGGTCAGGCGGCTTTTGCTTTAATCCTTCTATTTCTTCAATGGCTTTTTTAAAATCAGCCGAAAGAATTCTTTGGCTGACCGAAGAAATTACCTTCCGAAGACCTGCAGACAGAGACAGGGTTTTAAGTTCAGCCAGGACGCTATCTATGACGTCTAAATTTTCCAAAGCCAAAGCCTCGGCCAATTCCCCCAAAAGGGCATGAAAACGACCGCTCTGGGCCTCATAGCCTTCCTGATCTTGTTGTGGCCTGAAAGCGCTTAAAGCTGCCTCTATCCGTTCTATAAGGGCCTTAAGAGACTCGCAAAAATAATCGGTTGCCTCCGGGGTTAGAGATGACGTTTCCGGCCGGCCGCTCTTCTCCAGTTTTGAGGCAAAAAAGGCTAATTCCTTGGCCCCTATCGAGGCAAGAGAGCTTTTTAGAGCGTGAATCTGGGCCGTAAATTCTTTCCAGTCATTTTCAAGGGGACACGGCCTGAAAAAAGGCAGACGCGCCCTGGTATCCGCCACAAACATCTCCAGAAGCTGAATGTACCTTTGGGCCGTGCCTCCGACCTGGACCAGTCCGGCCCTGGTATCCAATCCTGAAATGATCGGCAGGCCGTCGGTCTCCAAAGAGGACGGTCCGGGCGGACTGTCAGGGGCTTGGCCTTTTTTGACCAGCGGAATCCATTTGTCCATGATTGCCGAGAGCTTGTCGACTTCAATGGGTTTGGATAAAAAATCGTTAAACCCGTTTGTTAAAAACATTTCCTTCATGCCCGAAACGGCGTTAGCGGTCAGAGCAATAATAGGCATATCACCCCGGTCAGGCAGGGCCCGAATGGCCGCCGTGGTTTCCAGGCCGTCTAAACCGGGCATCATATGGTCCATAAAAACCAGGTCAAAAGAACGCAAGCGAATAAGTTCCACCGCCTCCAGGCCGCCCTGGCAGGTCAGTATTCGGGCTTGGTAAGGAGCGAGCAGTCCTTCGGCCACCAAAAGATTACTGGGAATATCGTCTACCACCAAAATGTCCGCCGTAGGCGCGGTAAACATAACTTTGGCATTTTTATTCCGGCAGGCCGCCTTAAGTTCAAAAGATCCCATCGGCCGGCGATCCCAAATCTCCTGAACAACAGCAGCCGTAAACAAGGAGCCCGACCCGTACTGGCTGACCACCCGGACGTCTCCGCCCATAGCCAGACACAAACTTTTCGTAATGGCCAGACCCAGGCCGGAGCCCTCAATACCTTTATTAATCTTTTCTTCTACCCTGGTAAAGTCAGAAAAAATACCGGCCAGGTCTTCATCTTTAATGCCTATTCCGCTGTCGGCCACTCTCATGGTCAAAAGAGCCAAGGAACCGTCTTTTTCCTCCCAGGTGACTTTAAAGCGGATAAAACCCTGCCTCGTATACTTAACTGCGTTACTCAGGAGATTCAAAAGGATCTCCCTGACCCGCGTGGCATCGCCCAGTAAGACAGCTGGCAGAAATGGATCAAGTTCAGTAAAGAGCTCAACCGGCTTGTCGGCAAGACGGACCCGGATGATACTTAATACGTCATTAAACAAAGAGCCGGTTTCGTAAGGCGCCGGATCAAAAGTCAATTTCCCGGATTCTATTTTGGAAAAATCCAAAATGTCGTTGATGATGGAAAGAAGGCTCAATCCGGCGTTTTTGATGCCGTTAATGTACTCTAAACTTTTTATTTCTCCGCATTCCCTTTCGGCCAGTTCGCTCATCCCGATTATGGCGTTCATGGGTGTCCGGATTTCGTGGCTCATACGGGCCAGAAACCGGCTTTTGGCTTCCGACGCTGATTCGGCAATCCTTTTTTGTTCCTGAAGCTCCCTGGTCCTGTCACTGATTGTAGCTTCCATCAGCAGTCCCAATTTTCTTTTTCTTAAAAAAAAATAAGACAAAAGGCCTATGATTAGCAGCAATAAGCCCAGGACTGACATAAGGTAAGGCATCCGGGCTCTGGCCATAGCTCCGCTGTAATCAAAAACCCGGCTCTCCCATTCCCGTGAAATGGATTGAGCGTCAATAACCAGCATACTTTTGTCAATAATTGAGCGCAGTATAGTCTCCGAACGGTTAAGTCCAAAAAATGAGTCGGATTTTTTATCAAAAGGCAGATTAATTTTGAAATAGGGTTTTTCCAGATAATTAGTCATACTCAGAAGCAGGTTCTGGGTAGACATTATAAGCTCAACGTCCCCTCTTTCCAGAGCGGCGAAGGTTTCTAATGTATCCACATACTCTTTCGTTTTCTGGTGCCCCGGAAACCAGTCCCGGAAAACTTCGGCGTAGGCTGTCCCGGCGGAAAGTCCTATATTGAGTTTCAAAACATCGGTCAGCCCGACATTGGGATAATCGGAGCGGGATATTAAAGCATAGAAATTGGACATATAAGGCCTGTCCGGAAAAAGATAGTGCTGCTCCCTGGCCTCGGTCCTGATAAGTTCGGTGACCAGGGATATCTTCCCTGATTCGAGGCGGGTCAAAAGATCGGACCACAGCACAATGTCCTGACTGGGCAGGACAAAATTCAAACCCGTAAGAGTGCTTATCTCCGATAAGATGTCCAAAGCGGCGCCCTGGTGTTTTTTCTCTTTTCCATTGTAAAAAGACATAGGATAATTATCATATTCAGCCCCTACGAAGATCGGTATGTTCCGGCCTAACCGGCTGTGCTTAAAGATATAGCCTTTTTCTTCCCAGGTCAGGGAGGCCGTAAATTTGTTTCGGATAAAATCCTGCCGACCATCCCGGTAAAGACTGTTCAGATACTCCGTCCCGCCATGATCCAGGGCTTTCTGAATCACATTTATTATTGGCTCAAGTTCTGGATTTAAAGTGGCCAAAGCGACTTCTTTGAAGACCGGCGGCAGAAGGGGTTCGGAAACAACATCGTCCTGGCGGTCAAAAACGGCCGAGAAGACCGACTCTTCCACCAGAGCATCGGCAGTTAGCTCTTTCAGAAGCCGATAGGCAGTTTCATAGTTTTCGGCTGTGATCAGCTCCAAGGAATTTTTAAAGGCTTTCTCAACAGTTCCCCTGGTCAGGTTAACAGCCTCTGAGTCGGCCAGATAAACAATCTTAATGGGCCTCTGTTCCGCGATTTCCGCCAAAGGACGGCTGCCGGAAAGCCTGAAATACTGGAATGTCCTGACCGAAACAGGCGAAGTAATAAAGGCAGTGTTTAAAGCCGGCTCTCCCGGGCTCAGATCGGCCGTGAAGTCTGTCCGGTGGGATTTCAGACTGCCGATCAGATCACCACGTCCGAAGACCATAGGCTCAAACTTAAGACCGAAAAGCCCCTCCAGCCATTGCCCCAACAAGACGGAATAACCCCTTATTTCCCCTTCCTGGTCAAAAAAACTTTCCGCGCTTTCCGTCATTCCAAGGACATAAGATGAGCGGCTTCTGATCAGACGCGCAACGGCGGAAATCTCTTCCGGAGTAACCTGAGGTACTTCCAGGTAAGACTTATAAGCAAATTCAGCCTCAGAGACCGGCCCGGAAACCTCAGCCGCACTTGCCGCCGGGCTAAAAAAAATAAGCCAGATCCACAGGACCGGGGTAATGTTTAAAACCCGGCCATAATATCCGAAAATTTGAACTAAAGAGCTCTTCATGGTCAAACTTCCGTTCTTAAAAATTTCTCAAGTTCATCCGCCGCTTTCGAAAAATCAGCCGCTAAGATACTTTCGGCGATAACGGAGACAGCATCCTTTATTTCCGGAGCCAAAGGCAGAGAATTCAGAGCCTCAACTGTTTCATCCATGGAGTCTATGTCATCCCGGGCCAATGCCTGTTTGAGACTGACCATGAGCCGGTTGATCCGGTCCGAACTTAAGTCTCCGCACTCCTTGCCGATAGCTTCGCGGATTGCGGCCAAAGCCTCATGGGTCCTGGACAGAAGGGCTTTTAATTCATCGTAAAATGTTTTCAGCTCCTGACCTGCTTTTAAACTGCCGCCTTCTCGGGCGGCTGCTTCCAAGCCGGAGGCCAGGGAGGAAAGTGAAGTCGCCCCAATGGAGGCCAGAACACTTTTCAAGGCATGGACATGGGTTACGGCTGATTTGTGTTCCGGATCATTAACAGAAGCTGCCAGTTCCGGCAGCCGGGCTCCTGTATCCCGGCAGAACATCTCCAACAGCTTCAGATAGCGCTTTGGGGAACCGCCGGTCCGGGCCAGGCCAAACTGGATGTCAACTCCTGCAATCTCGGGCAAAGTAAAAGTATCATCCGGAACTGTTACTTTTTCATTGCCGCCGGGGGGCTTTTTTTTGGCCGAAGGAAGCCATTTTTCCATAATCTCTGCCAATTTTTGAACTTCTATGGGTTTAGACAGAAAGTCGCTGAAACCGTTTTTCAAAAACATCTCTTTCATGCCGGAAATGGCGTTGGCCGTTAGGGCGATAATGGGCAGATCCTTCCGGTCGTCCAAATCCCGGATGGCCACCGTCGCCTCCAGACCGTCTAACCCAGGCATCATGTGATCCATAAAGACCAGGTCAAAAGACCGGAGCCTGACCAGCTCCACAGCTTCAGAGCCGCTCTGGCAGGTAAAAAGCCGGACTTTGTAGGGAGCCAGCAGCCCTTCGGCTACCAGCAGATTGCTGGACATATCATCGACCAGTAAAATGTCGGCCTCCGGTGAGATGAAGGGAATCCTGGATGGTTCCGCTCTGGACAGAATTTTATTTTCCACATTGCCCATGGGCCGCCTGTCTGAAATCTTCTGGCATAAAGTGGCCGTAAAAACAGACCCTTTCCCGTAAACGCTTTCGACTTCAATATCCCCATCCATTGCCCGGCACAGACTTCGAGTGATTGACAGCCCCAGACCGGTTCCTTCAATATTTTTAGTCCACTTTTCGGAGATGCGAACAAAATCACCGAACAAATTGGGCAGTTCACTTTCCTTGATGCCGATTCCGCTGTCTTCGACCCTGAAAATCAAAACAGCCAATACATCAGAAACCTTTAACCAGTTAACTTTTAGGTGGATAAAGCCTTTTTCCGTATATTTAACGGCATTACTTAAAATATTGATCAGAACCTGCCTGACCCGGGTTGCGTCGCCCTCTATCACTGAAGGGAGCGTGGGATCAAGCTCGGCTGTAAACTCAATAGGTTTTTCAGCCAGACGAATCCGGATGATGCTCAAGGTGTCATTGAGCATAGAGCCTGTTTCGTAAGGCGCCGGCTCCAATATAAGTTTGCCGGATTCAATTTTGGAGAAATCTAAAATGTCGTTAATAATAGCCAAAAGTGACGAGCCGGCGATCTTAATCCCAGATATATATTCCAGACACTTTGTCTGTCCGTATTCCCTTTGGGCCAGTTCACTCATCCCGATGATGGCGTTCATAGGTGTCCTGATTTCGTGGCTCATGCGGGCTAAAAAATCACTTTTTGCCCTTGATGCCAGCTGGGCCTTTTCGTTAAGCTCAATTAAAACGCGATTTTGCTCTTCAATCGCTTCACTTGCCCGAGAGATGAAGACATTAAAAATTACAACAATCAAAAAAAGTATCAGAAGGCCGGAGACAAAAAAAACAGCCAGCATATTACTGAAAAGAGTAGAAAACGTTATCGGAACTGAGGCGACCAGATACCATTTTAATTGGGTCGATGAGCAGACAACGTACATGACGCCGTCATGGACAAATGTTTCAATATTTTCATCATTAATTTTACTGGCAGCATTGATAATCATCTGCCCAACTGGTCCGAGATGAGCCGGTAAAAGGATCTTGTTGAAGATTAAATCGCTGTCTTCGGCGACCGTTATCTCGTCAAACTCGTTGAACATATACATCTTTATGATTGAATCAGGATCTTTATAAACTGAATCCACAAAACCGGTCAGATTAATCCATGTCCCCAGCATGCCTATGGATTTTTTAGTTCCGTCCGGTTCATTCTGAAAAACCGGAGCATTGACCCACAGGTTAGTCTGCCCCAGGTCGGGATTGTAATTTATATTGAAATTATACTTTTCAGTATTATATAAGGTTAAATTATACCAGTAATTTTCAGGCTTTGAAGGGTCTAAGACATAATAGTCACCTCCGTCAGAGTAGAATTTTTTATCAATGTCATTGATCCAGAAGATAGAGTTATTTTTGAAATTGCGTCGGTAGATGGCAAATTCTTCAATGGCCGCCTCCTTTAATTCTGAGTTTTCTGGATCCAAAAAATATCTCTGGATTAAGTGAGAGTCGGCCATTTTAAATACCAGAGCCAATTCGCTGTTGACTTCAGAGGCCAGACGCAGTCTCGTCGTTTCGGCAGCCAGTGACAGTTTGTCTTTTAGCATGTTGTAACCGATTTGACGTGAAAAAAAGACAAATGCTGCAGATGCTCCCAAGAGGATAAACAGAAACATCACACCGGAAAATATTTTGAAATTGAGTTTAATTGAACCTGATCCGCTGAAACGAAAATTTCGGGAAAATATCCTCCGCACATAATAAATCATTTTCCACCTTCAGGAAGATCAGAGTCAGCCTTCGGCGAAGTTTGAAAACGATCAGCCACATTTTCAAAAAGCTTGACCAGCTCAGGATCAAAATGCGTTCCGCTGCTTTCCACAATTATTTTGGAAGCCTCCTTATGGGAAAATGCCCTCTTATACGGTCGAACTGAGGTCAAGGCTTCATAAACATCGGCAATAGCCATCAGTCGCCCCAAAAGAGGGATATCTGCCCCGGCCAGCCCTTTTGGATATCCTGTTCCGTTCCATTTTTCGTGATGGAATTCAGCAAACATTTTAGCGTAACGCAGAAAGTTGATGTCCGCTTCCCCGTCATCAAGTTTTTCAATGAACCTGACACCAATGTCTACATGCTGTTTCATGGCCTCAAACTCATCATCAGTCAGCTTAGCCGGTTTTTTTAGAATGCTGTCACTGATCCCGATTTTTCCGATATCATGCAGTTGCGAAGAACGCAAAATAAGTCCAACATCCCATGATTCCACCTGCACTCTGTACTTCTCGGTTATTTTGACCTCATTTAAAAGTATATTAAGGCAATGAATTGTTCGTTCAATATGATTTCCTGTGACATCGTCTCTGCCTTCCACCAACTCTGACATTGCCTGCAGAATTTTGTTCTGGAGCTTGAGTACGGTTTTGGTTTTGGTCTCAACCATACTTTCCAGATTATTGGCATAGTCCAACAGCTTCCGGCGCTGGGCTTCAAGCAAAAGATGGAGTTCGATGCGTTTATGCAGAAGGGGTGCGGAAAACGGCTTGACAATATAGTCCACAGCTCCAAGATCCAGGCCGGTAATCTCACTGGCTGCGTCGGTCATGCCGGTCAGAAAGATAACCGGAATATTTTTAGTTTCCGGCTGGGTTTTTAAAATTTTGATGGCATCGTAGCCGTTCATCTCCGGCATTTCCACATCCAACAAAATTAAAGCCGGTGAAAACCGACCTACCATTTCCAATAATTTTGATGCCGAGGCAATGGTCAATACCTTATACGTATCTGACAAAGCGTCTTTTCCTGCCTGCAAATTGGCCAGATTATCGTCAACTATTATTATCAGTTCACGGCTACCAGACATAATTCTCCTGTCGTCTTTTAGGCTTCCCTTTTCACTGCGAGAATAATGAGTACTGACTTTGAGTCAATTATCTAAGAAATTTGCTTCCAAAGATTAAATCAGATTCAACGGCGATGTTGTTTTTTTCCAAAGCGCAAAGATCGGAATAAACATCAGGAAATGATCCGCCGAAGTAAGTCGATGATATTTGCCCTTCGGCCGACCAGACGGTCAGTTGGCAATATTTCGGAAGGGAAAATTATTTTAGAGGCAACAGACAAACACAAAAGGCAATACCCGCGCCAGACATTATTAGTGAAATATCACTATTTAGACTCGCCTTACAGATAATAAATATTAAAAAATTATACTTGACCTTGTTTAAAAATTTTATTGCCGCCAAAAACCTTATTTATTTAAGGCCTTCGGCCCACCGGATTGAAGGCAAAGCTGCCGCTAGAGCGAATGGTCGCTTCTTTTTTCATGTCTGAGACATCAAGTTCTCAAAAACTTGACGCCTTTAGATTACCACGGCACGAAACTCTGAGAGGATCAGCTCAAAACCTGTAACAGAAACAGTAGTATTACAGCATTCTCAGAATCAGATGCCGAGGTAATAGTTTTTAAAATCCCTGCCAATATTTCATCCAGTCAGAACAGCCGTGAAGATTGCTCATTACTTAAAGAGGCATAACTTATGACCTCCAAAAACAAGATTCTGGGAGTCTTAATGACAAAAATTGCCAATTCCAGCTGTGACCGCAGGATTAGCAATAAGGAGGATAAACAAGAAATATATGGATATTTGCCAATCTTTAAGGCAGCAAAAAGACTAGATTCACAAATAATTACATAAATAGATTTATAATAGATAAATATATTAGAAAAAAATAATGATTTTTTTGTTTTTAAAGGCTTAAGAGAGAGAGAGAGAGAGAGAGAGAGAGAGAGATAGCTAGAGAGAGAGAGAGAGCTCTCACTGTGGCATATCAAAGTGTTATGATATAATATTATTAATTGCTATTATT
>JAISEL010000022.1 GCA_031264185.1 Deltaproteobacteria bacterium | reverse complement strand
TCAAAAATTATGCAATTTCTATAGTCTATTTGTAGTATGGCTAAAGAATTATTATACCGTGATCATCTATAAATAATAAGGAATATTTGATCTATCATAATTATCCGCCGAGTTAATATTATAAGGCTTGGAAATGAAGGACCTGAAAAAAACAGCCGGCAAGGCGCCGATGGACGACAAATTATCCTCATCAGCGGTAATTTTTAGGGTATCAAGCAGCTCCTGATTAACCGAGGGGGCGCTGTCTAAGGATGGCCTTAAGGGTACTCACCAAGAGGGATTTGCCTAACCGTCTGGGCCGAGACAGGAAATAATCGGCGTAAAGGTAGCGTTTCTGGCGAATTGTCTGGAAATCGGCGACCACGATTGGTATTTTTTTCCATTTTGTCAATAAATATCGGCCTTCACATAAGTGTCGTTAACTATAGCGACCGCCACTTCAAACACCTTATAGGTATTTTCTGGAATTAATTCTCGGATAGACGATCGTGACAAGTTTATTTTAGCCTGCTGCAAAGTTTCATCCAGAACTGTTTTAATTTCGGTATTGGTTAGATTTTCTTTCTTGGAATTTGTAGCCTGAACAGCAAATTCTACTATAAAAACAGGCCCATTGGCGGAATATATAACCATCTCTCTCGGACTTTCTGAGATCAAAGCGCCGTTTAGGACTCTATAATTCATACTCCTGAAAAGGATAGAAAAAACGAAAGAACATATTTTCTTATATTCGTGATATTCACGGGCATCTAAAAATGACAGAATCCCGGATATATTTTTTGCTAAAAGAGCCCCATTGAATTTAAGCAAAGACTCTTCAAGCATCTTGGCCGCGCTTCTGATGTTAGGAGCCTCTAAAATCAACAACATTCTCAAGTAATCAATGTTTAAGCGCTCAATTATCTCGCGGTTCGGAAATCGCGTTTCAAACTCGATTTTACCATTCGGAGAGGAACAAAGCCGATCAAACGTCAAATGGCCTGTCTGAAAAAGAACAGTACTTATATCCCTCTCACGGAAAGAATCTTGCCAAAGAATTACATCTCTGGCAATCTTGATAGCCTCGACATCAAAAAATTCCATTGGATCATACAGAAAACGAGCCATCAGAAAATTCGGAGTGAATTTTTTATACCAGTATGGTTTAATTTTTTTCTTAGCCAGACACTGGACAATTGAGTAAGGATTCAAGATCCGATGTTTTCCGTCCCATGAGTAGCCGTCATAAAAATCAAAAATCATTTTTTTCAGACCCGAAACTGTTGTGTCGGCTTTAACCAGACCCATAGTTTTTTGGTATTCCAGCATTCCTGGCAGATAGAGGGAAAAATAGTTAGTGAACTCAGTTGGCGTAAAGCCGCAGATCCCATGATAAGCGATGTCAAGAGTTAAGTTGCGGAGATGATTAGAGAAAGAGGAACCGCATTCAGCAGTCGGCGTAATTTGTCCGGTAATAAACAAAGTCCTGATAAAGTCTCTCTTAATGGCCCTCAGCAGAGTTAGATATAAGTTATTTGCGATCTCCATGTTCTTTTCGGTTATATCCGGCTCATCAAAGTCGGACAAAAGAGGCATGTCGTAGTCATCAATTAAGACCACAATCCGGCGTCCCGTTTTTGCAGCTAAATCAGTTACGAGTTGGGTAAATCCTTCATCTATGGCATTAATCTTTAAAGACAGGCCATTTTTCTCGGCTGAGGCTTTTAATTGTTTTCTGATTGACTTCTCCAGAGCGCCCCATGAGAGGATTTTAGCGGGAATGTTAAGTCGGACTACCGGATACTTTTCAAAGTCATAGTCACTGTAGTCTATCTTCAGTCCTTTAAAGAGTTCACGATCGCCGGAAAAAAGCGCCTCTAGAGTGTCCTGAAGAAGGGTTTTTCCGAACTTTGGCGGCCTGGTAAGCAAGAAGTAGCCGGGTTCTTGGGCAATTTTATAGATGTAATTCGTTTTATCGACGTAAAGATAACCTTTTTGGCGAATGACTTCAAAGGACTGACTGGCGGTGGGCAGGTTAAACATGGTTTCCCCTGGTCTATAGAGAATTGGCTGAGGCTTATCCGTACTTTAATGTTTAATATTAGCTTATATTTTCCAATTTAACTAGTGTGGTTTTTTAGAGTCTGGTACGGATCTCGTATACTAACTGGGGCTCCCTCAGGGTATCGAAATTTTAATTGACCATAAATAACTATAATTATAGTCTTTTAGTGTTTTAGTGTTTTATTTTATAATTTAGCCAAAATAGTAAAAAAACAGAAGGAAATTAATCCTGATTTTTTATTACCTCCGAGTAGCCGAAAAGAAGGAGACTTAGTCTAAAATAGGAGTCATAAGCCGGTTAAAACTTAAGGATTTCTTTTGACCATGGTATCAAAACAGACTCCCTGATTTTTTTACCGTTGTGACTATAGACCCTAAAGTGGTTCAGGAGACTTGGCCGCAACTATAGCCCTTGTCAGGCCATCTTATCGGCCACCAGATGGTCAAAAATTAGGCCAGGATAAACGGGAACTGATGTCAGGTTTCAGCTAAAGACCGGTTTTTTGTAAGTTTTATTTGTATTCAAAATTACGGAATTTTTTAGTTTTTCGTAAAGGGAGGGGAGATGCTAAGAGGCACTTTAGGCTGAAAAATCGTTTTCAGGCACTTGAAAAAGTTGGCTCACTGGTAGCCCCGGACTGATCAATCCGCCGGCTATAAGTAAAGTCATGCCGGGCTGGCCGTTTTTCCATGTAAGTTGACATAATACCAATTATCGGACAAATACCTGTGAACAAAGTCGTCAAAGTTCAAAGTTTCTTTGTGTCAGCTGTTACAGGCTGTATATAGTCCGAAAGTCGGGATAAGTTTGACGAGAGCCGACTGGAAACGGTACACAAGTTGCCGCACAAGTCGGCTACTTTGCCCTGTATCTCTTTAATTGTTTCGAGGAGCATATCCGAGTTCTAGAAGAGTTCCAGTCGAAACAGCAAGGCGACGAAATATTGTTACTGTTCAATATTTATCAAATATTTTCAACACTTCCTAGAGTTTGTGAAACAGCCGCTAAATATACTGATCCATTTCGAGCAGCCTATCTGGATTGAGTGGCTCGGTTTCTGCCACTGGTATCTCCTTGATGAATACTTCAAAGAAGCTGTAAATTTTTATTGAGGCCAAAAAACTAAATGTTAGCGACAGTGTAGCAATAAAAAATTTCCAACTGTATAACTGTTTTTCTCTGAAAGAACTATTCTGTCACGTAAATATTATAATAAATTAAGGTATTTGTATGAATTGATACCGTAATATATTGCCTGCAGCTTATCTTGTATTGTTGTAAAGAGCGAAAAAACTCTTATGCCTTAAATTAAGCTAAAATTAAAATCTGAAATCTGCCTTTTGGAAGATTCTGACCGGCGATTTTAGCCAAAGTTAAATCTTTACCCTTCAGAGTGAGTTCGGAATAAAAGGAATCCGGGAGGCAGTAGAAACAGAATTTGTTGAACGGTATCATTCTAAATTGTTTTCAAGATCGCAATAATGTTTAATAACAGCAATGGAGTCATTTCATGGCTAGAATAATCGCTTTTACCTAAGAATAATTAGCTATGACTGGCTATTTCCGGATAACCACAATTGTTGTGATCAGGAATTTATTGTCACCATTGTTGTCTTTAATTACTGCTTCTTAAAACACGACTTCGAATTAGTCGTCTACGAACACTTCGTCGATGGCCTTAGCCTTGAGAATGCGGCAGCCCCTTAGTTCAATTTGTTCGGGGGTGGCATTTCGCAGACGCTCAGTCAGACCGACTCTGGTAACCTTCGAACCAAATTTCGTGTTGAGCTGGTGCTTTAGCAATTTCAACTGTCCCTGAGCCAGTCCCTGAGCCAGCCCCTCTGCCCGTCCTTTAGCCTGTCCCTCTGCCCGTCCCTTAGCCAGAGCCTTTTTTTCCACTTCCTGATAATATTTGGCGAAATTTTCTCGAAGCACTTTAATTATCCTCCCAAAACTCATGGATTCTGACAGCAGCGTCGGATCCTTCAGCTGAGGCTTGATTATCATGACTATGAACGTCCTGAAAGTTTTACGAAGCGAATAGTATTTTTCTCCCCTAAGTGCGTCATCCAGAGCTATAATTGCCTTGAGGAGCATATCCGGGTTCTGGAAGAGCTCCAGTCGAAACAGCAAGGCGACAAAATTGTTACTATTTAATATTTATCAGGTATTTTCCACACTTCCAAGAGTCTATAAGACAGCCCCGAAATATACTGATCCATTTCGGGCAGTTTATCTGGGTCGAGCATCTCGGTCACGGACAGAAACGCCTTCCAAAGCCATTTCCCAGTGTACACTACCAGAGGTTGGACCTGAGGCAGCGGCTTTTCTTTATACTGGCCTGAGGCCATCAAGTCCTGGTACAGTAAATTGACATAGGTCATGATCCGGATAGGCATAGAGTATCAACGGAGCTTTGAAATTCAAGGAGAAGATAAATGTAACGCTCCTGGTCTCGAATTTTGAGACACCAAATTAAATCATCTTGCCGCTGGCTTAGGTTATCTGCCACATAGCTGCCGTTTCCCTTCCTCAATGAGGTAAAGTCTATCTGGTCCACCCATTTTTCAGGGACAAATACTCGGAGAAGGCTTTCGACCATTTCCGGATGGCTGAAGGGTTTTTTGTATGCGCTGTCTTTCGGTAATTGTTTTTTGGTAATTTTTCCCATGGATTCAGTATTTCCTAAATTTGGTGATATGTCAGATAAGTCTGCAGGCCGACAATCACCAGCTTAAGCCAATAAACTAAATGGCAGTGATTACTAATCGATCAGCAGCATATAAGATTATATATACTAATTTTATAAAAATCACAATTTATAGCATAAATTATATAATCAATTAGCCTATTTATTAAATAAAAGATAAAAACTATAGGATATTGTTCGCCTTTCATTGGTGTCAGTTGAAAAAATTTCTGAATCCCTAAACCAGTCAAAATTTCAAATCAGACAGCTAACCTCTGGACAGAGCCCGAAAAGCCGCTTTTGACAGCTTTTAATCCTTGTCCCGGGAACGGGTTTTAAAAGGCAGAATCTGGGTGGCTGTAGATACTTTTTGTGGAATAATTTCAAGCATCTGCGAACACCTCTCATACCGTCATGTCTTGAAGGACGGTCCTCCCAGTTTATCCATATGCTTGAAATGGGGCGTTCCAGATACACTCATCGGTTAAATGAACTTATATATTGCCTATTTATCTAGGTATTGATAATCAATTCTAGTAATTAGTTTTTATTATAAATTAATTATATTTTAATATATATACACAATAAATATTGTATTTATTGCTAACATTGAGAAGAATGACTCTTATGGTGATGATGGTGTTTCTCCCGTCAACCAACATTTTCTGAACCAGGGGAATATACCCCGCACCAGGAGTGTAGTGAAATTAAGTGCCCTTTTTCATTAAACATCCGGTAATTTTCTACTGCCCAAAAGAAAAAAATACCTTCAATCGTTCGTGTTAAGCCGACAGGCTTCTCTGTAGGAGCAAAATTTGACGCCCCACTGAGGTACCGTCGGTGGACTTCCACCGTGTAGCCGTGTACAGTTCCGCCGGATCAACTGCTCTTTTGTTTTCTAGCCAGCCACACCAAGTCAAAACAGTAAACCGATTTCGCAGATTTTGAGGCACCAGAAAGTATAATTCTGACCCTGGTCATATGGTCATCGGCGACAAAGCTAAAACGTTTTTTCAATGAAGAAAAAGTCTGTCCGGTTCTCCAATTTTAGGGACGAATTTTCGGAGCAGGCTTTTGCCATCTCTTGATAACTGAAGAGGTTTCTGACGTCACCGTCATACTGTAATGAGCTTTAATTATCTTCTGAAAACAATGTCACTTTATCATATTTTTTGTTTTTGTCAAGCAAATCGTGATCCCTCAAATGCTGACTTAAAAAAAATTAGCTATTTTATTATTTTTAAAGCAGACATTTAACTGATATATGCTTCTTAAAAATACCAGGTATACCTTAAATTTTTGATTAATATTTGTAGTTTATTATTAATATTATTAATTATTAATTATTAATATTATTAATTAATAATATCATTTATTGTTTAAAAATTTTCTTTTTATCTCAAGCATCGCTGGGCTCTTGACTATAGATTTTATTATTCAAAATACTGGAAACACTGTCTTGTTTAATCTAGAACTGCAATTATAAATACCATATATCTCTATAATACATCAATTTCATAAATTCCCTGCTGTTTTACAATATCAGCCCCAAAAAATAACTCCAGATATTTTTTACCTCTCGTCTAAATATCGCGGTTCCTTTTTTGGCCTTAAAAGGTGCAGTCACCTTGGGCTTGTAATATTGACCCAAAAACCGAAGACCTTGAAATTAATGATTTTTTTCGGCCGCCATTTATAGAGGTAATTTTTTTTACAAATCAGAACAAAAACAGTTGACCCCGGCTCGGGTTATAAATATAATTTTTCTATTTAAAGTATTAGATTTGGCTATTAATAAAATTATCCGGTTCTGGCCCACAGGTCTTGAAACTTTGTTGGTCTAGATAAGAGCATCGCTAATTTGCTGTTAATTAATTTTTTTATTTACACGGACCTATATTTCAACTTTTAACACTATTATATCAAGTTTCAAAAACCTCAGAGGTAATTTGGGCTCAAAAACATGGAATTAAATTTATAAATTTCTATGATTTATTTTTGTGATTAATAATTCCTAAATCTTTGAATTCATTCTGGATAATTACGATGGCCCTGGCACGGAATTGGCCTGGCCGCCTTGCCACCGACCGCTTTTTAACCAAAGGCCTGGGAACCGGAAAACTGTCTGGCTGCCGTGAAAACAGACAGCATCATAAAGGAGGTGCCTTAGCTTATTTTTTTCGCTCTTCGGACAAAGAACCAATCTTTAGCCGAATTTTTTTACTTATTCGCTTTTTTAAGGAGACTGAATGACTACCAAACAAATAGTCAGCACCTGCGTCTATTGCGGGGCCGGGTGCCAGATTCTATTCACAGTCGATACCGAGGCTAACCGTATTTTGGAGGCAACCGGCTCCGAAGGCCACTCCAACGACGGTACTTTATGCCTCAAGGGTCGCTACGGCTGGGATTTTTTAAACGATCCTCAAATATTGACCAAGAGGTTGACTTCGCCTTTGCTGCGGAAAAACGGTCGGCAGTCCGATTTGACTCCAGTTTCCTGGGACGAGGCCGTCAACTTTGTCAGCCAAAGACTGACTGACATTAAAAAGACCCACGGACCGGATTCCATCCTCTGTACAGGTTCGGCTCGGGGTCCTGGAAATGAGGCCAACTACGTCATGCAGAAATTTGTCCGGGCCTGCCTGGGCACTAACAATGTTGATCACTGTGCCCGAATCTGCCATGCAGCTTCGGTGGCCGGTCTTCTGGTCTCCTTAGGCTCCGGGGCCATGAGTCTTTCGGTGCCGGAGATTGAAGAAGCCGAAGTGATCTTCAACATCGGTTACAACGGCCCAGATTCCCACCCCATTGTAGCCAGACGGATTGTTCGGGCCAGACAAAAAGGAGCCTATATCATCTGTGCCGATCCCAGAAGGACAGAGACGGCCAGAATCGCCCATAAGCATCTCCAGCTCAAAGGCGGCTCCAACTTGGCTCTGGCCAACTCTCTGGCCCACGTGATCATTGCGGAAAATCTCGGAGATCAAGCTTTCATTAAAGATCATACCAAAGGCTTTGACGAGCTGAAAAAATTGGTCCAGAAGTATACTCCGGAATACGCAGCCAGAATCACCGGCTTAAACCCTGACGAAATAAGGGCGACGGCCAGGATATACGCTGCCTCCAAACACTCGGTCATCCTGTGGGGGATGGGCGTCTGTCAGTTCAGTCAGGGAGTTGAAGTGGTCAAGGCCTTGGCAAACTTAGGTCTTTTGACCGGCAATTTCGGCCGCCGGGCTACCGGAGTCGGTCCGGTTCGAGGTCAGAATAATGTCCAGGGCGCCTGTGATATGGGTGCCCTGCCCAATTACTACCCCGGCTACCAGTCTGTGACCGACCCGGCCGCCAGAGCCAAGTTTGAAGCGGCCTGGGGGGTACCTCTGCCGGATAAAGTCGGTCTGACCTTGACCAGAGTGCCCGAGTTTGTTCTCCATCCGCCGGATAAATCTAAACAGATTCGGGCTTACTGGATTTTCGGTGAAGACCCGGCGCAGTCTGACGCTTACTTAGCCGAGATGCGGGAAACTTTGGAAAAGCTGGAGCTGGTCATTGTTCAGGACATCTACATGAACAAAACAGCCCAGTACGCCGATGTCATCCTGCCTTCGACCAGCTGGGGCGAACATGACGGAGTCTACTCAGCCTGCGACCGGGCCTTTCAAAGGATCCGTAAACTGATCGAACCCCCGGCCGGTGTTTTAACTGACTGGGAAATCATCTCCAGAGTCTCAACGGCCATGGGTTATCCCATGAAGTACAGAAACACAGAAGAGATCTGGAATGAACTGATAAACCTTTGTCCTTCTTTCAAGGGGGCAACTTACGAAAAACTGGAAAAGCTCGGCCATATCCAATGGCCCTGCCGTTCCGCTGATCTGTCCGATGTCGGTACACCTTTCCTCCACCGGGACGGTAATTTCGCCACCAAAGACGGCAAAGGGGTCTTTTCCTGCGCCGAGTGGCAGCCGCCGGTTGAGGTGGAAAACGCGGAATATCCTCTGACCCTGTCTACGGTCAGAGAAGTGGGCCACTACTCCGTCCGGACTATGACCGGTAACTGCCGAACCTTAAGGAACCTGGAAGACGAACCGGGCTGGGTTCAGATGAATCCTAAGCTTTGCAACCAACTAGGGGTCTATCACGGCCAGCTGGTCAAAATCTCTTCCAAAAGAGGCTGGTGTATAACCAGATGCCTGCCAACGGACAGGGTTAAGCCAGATGCGGTTTACATGACTTACCAGTGGTGGATCGGGGCCTGTAACGAGCTGACCATCGGCTCACTTGATCCTATAAGCAATACTCCCGAATACAAGTACTGTGCCTGCCGGGTGGAGAAAATTGATAATCAGGCCTGGGCGGAAAAATACGTCCAAAATGAGTATCAGACCATCCGCCGGAACATGGCCGTTACTTTTGACAGGAAAGGAGGAGGTAAAGCCGCATGAACGGATATGTTCAAGGAGATCCCCTGCTGTGTATCGGTTGCCGGACGTGTATGATCGCCTGCGTGGTAGCCCATGAAGGCAAACGCATTTTTGAGATAGACGCCGACGGCTATGACTTCCACCCCAAACTGAAGGTCATCAAAACCTGGAGTGTCAGTGTTCCTGTTCAGTGTAAACACTGTGAAAATCCGGCCTGCCAGTCTGTCTGTCGTTCCGAGGCCATAAGCCGGGTTAACGGGGCGGTTATTGTTGACCGGGAAAAATGCATTGGCTGTAAGAGCTGTGCTCAGGCCTGCCCTTTTGGCGCTATTCAGATGGTTCCGTTGGGATTTGAAACCAACCCCGACGGCTCCAGAAAATCTGTTGCCAATAAATGTGACCTTTGCCAGGGCCTGGATGACGGCCCGGCCTGCCAAAAAGTCTGTCCGACTGCGGCTTTGTATTTTGTCGAACAGGATGACATTAGAACCATTCTGGCCAACAAACGGACGGCCACTGTCATAAGCTGTCTGGCCCAATGAGTAATTAAGTTCTTGTCCACCGGGAGTGGACACGGGCGGCCAACAGAAAGAGGGGTTTTGATTTTACCAAAGCCCCTTTTCTTTTGTCATTCTTCCGCTTAACAGCCTCCCAGCCCCTATAAAACCGCATACAGGATGCCATTTTTGCTGGTTTGATTGGCGAGCATAAGCTACCCAGCAAAGGCCAGTTCCACGCTTTTTGGGTAGTCGCCCAGGCCTGTGGACCAACTCAAAGAATACGAATTTTTTATAGCCATGTTTCGGCGGTTAGGCTGAATCTCTGGTCCGAAGATAAATTTTCTGAGATAAAAGTAAAAGACCAGAGACAAGGCCACAGTTAGATGGTTGATTCACCTTTTACCCATTCTCCGCTCCAGATCCGGTTTCTGCCAGCGGCACAAATTATCTCTCATATCCGCAAGCTATCCGTGATGCGTCCTGCGGCTTCGGCCCAGAGGCCATCAAAAATACTATTTCCAAAACCACAAAACTCAGTCAGTAAAAAAATTTCAGCTCCTAACACGTGAACAGGTCGCTTCATTTCCGCCAGAATCTGGCTTATCATGCAGTCGTAGATTTTATTGTCTTAAAAAATTGGATACTTTAACGGCTTCATGGTATTATCCCGTCAAGAATGACCCAGTTCCCGGACAAAATAGAAACAGACTCCCCTAGCCGTCAGGAACCCTGATGATTTTGGGCTAATTATCTCTCCATGGAAACAGGCGGTGATCAATTAGGGTTATTCAGCCTCTGGCTTCCGGCCGAAACTTATAACCTGCGGTCAAAGACAGTGAAAGACTGATGACAGGCTGCTTTGATGGTGACTTTTAAGCCAAAATGTTAGCCGCTAGCCTCGGCGGTCTTAAATCCTATAGACCAGCTTAAATTTTTACGGTCTGCCCAAAGGTGGCTGCCAGGTTCAAAGTATCCGCCAGAATTGTTAATTAACCGACTCAGCCGTCCAGCCGAAAAGCCGAGTGAAACCTGAATGAGATAGTTTATGGAATTTATAAATGTACAAAATTTACACACGACTGAACTCGGGCAAAAGCGGATCAAACAAAATCTCGGTTTGACGAACGACAATGTCGTGTTCTGGTGCCAGCAGGCTGTCAGGACCGCAGATAAAGATTCTGTGATCCGCCGGGGAAAAAATTGGTATGTCTGTGGTGAATGGTTTTATCTGACTATTAATGCCCAAAGTCACACAATCATTACTGCCCACAAAATTAGACAGCCTCGCAAGAAGCCCATTTTTCAGGGAATTAGAGTTATAAGTGATTGATATCATTATTTTTTTGAACTCAATTTATGAAAATAGATAGTTTTTATGAAGATATCAAATAAAATCAATTAAAATATAACAAAAAATGATTTTTACGTTTAATTACAACGATAGAGGATGAATAAATTACTACAATAACATATTATATATCTATATTAGATATATAATATAATAATATAACAGTCTATATCGATAAAAAATCATAATTATTATTATTTTTACCAAAATAATGGGAGAAAATATGATATCTAAATGATAAATTAAACTAATTATTTATAATTAAACCTTATTTCATTTTTTGGACAGTATCATGTTCCATTATTTCATTATTCCATTGGGGAGATAAGTTATTGAGTTTATGACCTTGAAGGACTTCTATCCTCTAGCAAAACCAGGAATTTATTCACTGTTAGAAACTCCCAGACCCAGACCTGTGGCGACCAATTGCTTGGCCTTCGTCAGGCAGGGTTCACAGCAATTTCTGGTATTTATGGCTGTCTCAGCCTGTTTTTTTACACCTGATGTAAATTGGCGTCTTTCGTCTTTTCAGGGGAAAAATTAAAGTGAAATTACCATAAACAGGGAATCACCGCAGAAAATGATAATCGTCAATTACCCGGCATCAAACTACGCAACTAATTGGCTGCCTGAAGCTGAAAAATGAAATGAAAGAGTTTAAACCGACTATAAAATTTGGAAAAAACACAGAATTTGAAAAAGAGTTCTATCAAAAAAACCTGATGGGACCCAGTGCCTTAATGATTATTGAGGAACTGGCCGGACACCTGAGCCTGACACACAGTATGCGGGTGTTGGACTTAGGCTGCGGTACAGGACTGTCGTCTGTTTTTCTGGCCCAGGAATTTGGGGTCCAAGTATTTGCCACCGACCTGTGGATACCAGCCGCTGATAACTACGAACGAATCCGGGCTTTCGGACTGGAGGATCAAATAATCCCGATTCACGCCGACGCTTCCGAGGAACTGCCGTTTGCCCACGGATATTTCGACGCTATCCTATGCGTAGACGCCTACTACTACTTTGCCACCGGTGAGGAATATCTGGACAAGTATATGGCTCCTTTCCTTAAACATAATGGCTTTATCGCCGTAGCCATGCCCGGACTGCAAAAAGAGTTCGGCGGTAACGTGCCTGAAGCGATGAAACCTTTTTGGGGAGAGGAAGTGAACCGGACCTTCCACGACCTTGGTTGGTGGCAGGCGCTTTGGAGAAAGTCTGAATCCATGCATCTGACAGATTCCTTTTCCCTCAGCTGTCACAGGGCGGCCTGGGATGACTGGCTCATCTGCGACAATCCTTATGCCAAAAGAGATATAGCCATGATAGAAGCTGAGGGAGGACAGTATTTTGACACATTCGGACTGATTGCCGAACCTCAAAAAAATTAGAAGTCACCTCAAAGTCCGGTCGATCAGAGTATTTTGTACGCCAGGGCATTGGCAGCGGCCTGAAGCCGGAACTAAGAGTCAAAAAACCTACTCTTCTTCTTGAACGGATCCGATATCGGCTCCGGTTCTTCAGTCTATATCTGGGCAATAACTTCCCGGCTGTGTCTCTTCAAGGTCAGCAATCAGCCCCAAAAGCTCCAGTCTTGCGGCATTGTCGGTAGCCGGAGTACCTTCAGCCAAAGGCATACTCATAGCCCAAGTTCAGAACAAAAAAACGGACCTGACAGGGATATACATAAATCCTTTTTCAGACTGATTTTACTGGCGAAAATGGCTTTGACTTATTTGGACAGATAGAGATAAAAAAACTGTGATCAGACGAAGATGCTTTCCAACAAGCCGGTTTAACCATACCTAAAGGATCAACATAGCATCTCCGTAACTGTAAAACTTAAATCTTTCGTTGATCGCTTTATTATAAGCTTTATGGATCAACTCTTCTCCGGCCAGAGCCGTCACCAATAAAAGTAAGCTGGTACCCGGCAGATGAAAATTCGTAAGCAGGCTGTCCACTATTTTAAACCTATAGCCCGGCCGAATAAAAAGGTCGGTCTGTCCGGCTTCGGCTTTAAGCTCTCCGCTTCTGGCTCCCCATTCCAAAGTCCTGGCAGCAGTCGTACCCACAGCCACAACCCTCCGGCCTTTTTTCTGAGCAGCAAAAATGCTCTCTCTGGCCTTTGGGCATATTTCGTACTCTTCTGGATGGAGCCTGCCGGAAATAAGTTCCCTTTCGGTTAAAGGGGCAAATGTTCCGGCCCCTACCCGGAGAAAAACCCGTGCTAAAGTGTGCCCGGCCGCCTCAATTTTCCTCAGATGTTCGGCCGAAAAATGGAGTCCGGCCGTAGGCGCGGCCACAGCTCCTGCTCTTTTGGCAAAGACAGTCTGGTAACGCTCTTTGTCCGAAGGCCCATCAGGCCTTTTAATGTAAGGCGGCAAGGGCATATGGCCCAAGGCATCTAAAACCTCTTCCGGCGGTTCAGTGAAATTAAACCTTAACAGCCTTTGACCGTCCGGCTCCACAGCTAAGACTTCGGCTTTCAAGACACTAAGGTCTTTAGTAAAAATTAATACCCGTCCTGGTTTTATGGTGTGTCCAGGTTTTACCAAAGCTTTTAGCACATATACCCCCGGCTCCGAGCCCGGGGCAGGAGGTGATAACAATAAAACCTCCGCCCGGCCGCCTGACTGCCTGTGACCCAGTAATCTTGCCGGTGTCACTTTTGCCTCATTTAAAACCAGAACCGAGTTTGGGGGCAGATAGGTTTCCAAATCCGAAAAATCGGCCAAGTAAATTTCTTTAGAGGCTCTGTCTACGACCATGAGCCTGGAGTCGCCACGAAGATCGGGCGGCTTTTGGGCAATCAGTTCCGGCGGCAGCCGGAAATCAAAAGACATTTTGACTCTTTCTCAGGCCGCTATCTCAGGTGGCCCTATGACCGATTTAGTCATCCAGATCCGGCTCCGGTAGCGCCAGACTCCGGTGCCAGTCAACCCCAGAACATAGGAAACCATTATCACCCAGAAATAGTAGATATCACCTAAATCCAGGATCAAAAGGAGCATGATGGGAGCCACCAGCCCGAATAAGCCCCAGAACCCCATGGCCAGCATGGGAAACCAGACATCGCCCGCCCCACGGATAGCCCCGAAAGAGCAGAGATAAAAGCCGTCGAAAATACAGTAGGCTGCCACAAACATCAGTAAAACCCGCCCCATCTGCATGATAAATATCTGTTCGGCCGGATCAGTTGTAGGCTCCAAAAAAATCGACAAAAGCTGGTCGGGAAACAGGATAAAGGTCGTGGTCATCAACAAAGCGTATAATGTCGTCACCACCAACCCGCTTTTAGTGATCTCGGCTCCGTCCTGGGGGGTGCCCCGGCCGACGGCCTGACCGACCAGAATACTGACCGCCTGCCCCGCTCCCAGCATGGGCAGAAAGGACATACCCTCCAAAGAAAATACTATGTTATTGGTGGCCAGGGTCATGGAGTCCAGACGCCCCACAGCTGCGGCAAAAAAAGTATAGGCAAATATCTCCATGAAAAACTGGAGTCCGCCCGGCCAGCCGAACTTAAGTAAGCGCTTGAACAGGGGCAGCTCAAAGCTCCGGCAACTTCTGACCTGGTGGCTTTTTTCCATCTTGGAACTGAAGATAAAAAAGCTTAAAGCCACTGCTGAAGCCAACCAGGAAACTGAAGTGGCTAAAGCCGCCCCTCTGACTCCCAACTCGGGAATTATTTCCTGACCGCCGACATTGAGGCCAAAAATCAGAAGATAATCCAGGGGAATGTTTAAGACTGCTCCCCCGACACTGACCCACATGACTTCTTTCGTCCGCCCCAAAGAAGAAAGAAAGCAGGACATGGTCACCATAAGAAGTTCCGGAATCTGACCCAGTACCAAGATCCGAAAGTACTGATCTTCTAATTTGGCAACAGCCGGTTCATGTCCTGTCAGTTCAAATATTACAGGGCTTAGGTAATAGAAGCCCGATAAAATAAGACCAAAGAAGAGACTGAAATAAAGCCCCTGCCACAAAACCGCCGCCGCCCTTTGAGGCTGATCGGCTCCGGTATACTGGGCCGCAAAGACTCCTGTATAGGAAGCTATACCCAAAAAAACCGCCGTTATGGTCAGCTTGATTACCCCGGCAGGCAATGCAGCGGCAATGGCCTCAAAGGAATAGTGGCTCAAAAATAGCCGGTCGGTAAAGAGCATGACCGAAGAGGCCATGGTTGCGGCAATCAGGGGCAGACAGAGTTTTAAAAACGCCTTATAACCATGGGGACTGTCCCAGCGTTTCTCCAAACTTATATCAGATAAATTAGTTAATAAAGTTGTCTTAATTTGAGTAAAACTCATAAATACCAGTATATAATTTTATAAAAAAATGATTATAAACCAAATCGTCTAGGCTATTGCCTTAAACACGACTGCCCTAAGCATCAGTATTTAAGGCAGCTAATGAAATATTTGGCTGAAAGATTTTAGTGGATTGGGAAATGGCGGGCAAAAAATCAATTCAGTAAAGCCTGATAAACGGCAAATCCCGGCACCTGCGGCCAGAGAACAGTCAGTAAAACTTTCATCCCAGCTGAAGATTCTGGTCAAATACTCACTTAAACTGAAATTTAATTGTCTGATTATCACAATACACAGCAGAACAGGCCGCCTTGGGCTGCCTTTTCGATGGCCTGTCCTTTCTCCTCATCACAGTCAATTAATATAGCAAAGAATAAAAAAAAACACAACCTTTATTTTTGTAAATCAGTTTAAATCAATTAAGGGACCTATAAGAACGGCATAAAAATACAAAATTACATTTGATTTTTAAAAAAAACGTCTTGAGCATGCAAAATATTTGTAAATTATCTTTAGCAGAGCTACTCAACGTCCAGGACCGTCACTGCCCCAGTCGGTTGGGGAATAGTCATCAGCGCTTCTAAAGGCAGATTCATTTCCCGGGCCAGAATGACCCTGTTGACGGCCTGATGAGACACAACCAAGGTTAAATCCTGAGCCAACTCTTTAATCCGGTCAAAGACCGGCCAGACTCTTTGGGCTAAATCCCTGAAACTCTCCCCATCCGGGGGCCGGGTATTTATGATGTCCACACCCCTTTGAGCCCACTTTTCCGGCCAGGCCGATATTATTTCTTCTTTAGTCAGACCGTCCCATCTACCTAATGAGATCTCTATAAGCCCCGGTTCTATAATGACAGGAATATCGGCCTGATCCAGCAGAATAGAAAGAGTCTGGCGGGTTCTCATAAGAGGGCTTACAAAAGCGCAGGAAAAGTTCACCTTTTTCAAACTTTCCCTCAAAGCCCCTATCTCAGCTTGTCCGTCCTCGGTCAGTTCATAATCAGCCCGGCCGACTAAGACCCCAGCGGGAGCAGCCTGACCGTGGCGGACTAGATACAGCTTTTTGGCCACTTAAAGGCCTATGAGTTTTTCCAGACAATCGGCTAATTCTTCCAATGGGCTGTTCGAAGGTCTGGTTAAGACGGACAAAGGTTCCTGGCGCAGTTTCTGGCGGAACCAGTTTTCGGTGCCCTGAGCTATATTGAGACGGGCTTTAGCTTTCCTGACCGCTTTTTCGTCTGCCTTAAACGAATTGATCTTAACTCCGAACCGCTCTTCCAAGGTCACCGGATTATTTTCCATAAAGAACTTATCAGCTAAATATAAACACATCGCCCCGTAGAGAACTGGCTGACGCCATTTGTCCTGTTCAATTGGCCAGGTCAAATCTTTATGTTCGCCGACTATGGTCGCCAGTTCCGGCCAGCCCAATGCTGTAAGTCGGTCTTTAGCCTTAATTTCATGATTTTTAGAAGACCTGTCCACATCGTGAATGAGGCCGCCCAGAAACCCGAACTCCGGACAGACATCGCCTTTGGGGCAGACTTCATTTAAAGCCAGACCAAGCCGCAGAGCTCCCCTGGCTACCGCTAAACTATGGCGCTTAACCCAGGGGCCGGGATCAACCAGTTCCAGAAGAGTCCACAGGTCTTCGGCTTTGGGCCAGTCTTCCAAAACGATCTTTCTTTCCTGAGCCTGGACAAAGTCTTCAGGAGTATCAATGTCCGTCAGCAAGCCTTCATCGGGACGGGACAAGAATCTGAAAGGACCGGTTTCCGGCGGCTCTTCTGGGGCCAGACCATTTACAAAAGCCTCGGCCAATCTGGTCGGCATTAAAGCGGCCAGAGCATCTCTTAAATTAGTCCGGTCGGCATTGATGATCTTTTTTCTGACTTTCTGGCCCAGTAAAGGCGGATGCCCAGTCTGGCCCCCGTAAACAGGAAAAACAACAGCCTCATCCCGCTCACTGGCCGGCATAAAGCGCCACAGACTTATCAGGGCCAAAACCGTCTGGGAGTGAACAAATGCCCCGTCCACCGGTAGAATTAAAACCGCCGAGCCTGGTCCGGCCCCCCTTAAACCTGTTTGCACCGAACTGAACATACCCAGATCAAAATCATCATTGTGGACCGTGAGCAATCCGAAATTTAAAGCTTCGCCGGTAACTTCCTCTTCCCTGAAGCCGGTTACGACTATGAGTCTTCTTAAACCCAAAGGCTCAAAAACCTTAACCGCCCGGCCCAGTAAACCGGCGCCCTGCGGTTCAGGCAGAGCTTTATGCAGATCGCCGAAGCGGGTTGAACGGCCGGCCGCCAGAATGATGGCCGTTATCTGGCCCGGAACGGAACGCAGACCTAATAAGGTTCCATGAAGGTCTTGACTCAGCATCACCATG
The DNA here is from genome assembly GCA_031264185.1 of Deltaproteobacteria bacterium. GTDB lineage: Bacteria > Desulfobacterota > Desulfarculia > Adiutricales > Adiutricaceae > JAIROO01. The sequence continues at coordinate 2,667 of JAISEL010000022.1, read as the reverse complement.
TTTAAGGCCTCAATTTATCCACCGAGTGGCATTTCTGCTCTTGAAAAATAATCCGAAATGGTCTAAACTAAATGAAATCCCCATTTATTTTAATTTTTTTTAACCAGACCTTAATCCCGTTCACCTGTTGAGGCAACATATGTCCGGTTACATTCAATATAAACAATTATACCAATCCCTGCAAAAAGGCCAAATGGTCTCTTTGGTTTCCCGCTATTCCCCGGAGGCTATTGTCAAATCCGTCTACACCGGTCCTTCGGCTCAGAAATGGGTTGGTCAGACTTCCGGCGCCGAGAGCCTCTACGTGGAAAAAGGCAGTGACTATAGCCAGACAGTGGAACTTTTAAGACCCCACCCCTGCCTGATAGTTTTCGGCGGCGGTCATATTTCCAAGGCCTTGGTGCCCATGGCCGCCCTTTTAAACTACCATATCATAGTGTATGACGATCGGCCTTTCTTTGCCAATCAAGCCCGCTTTCCAGAGGCCAGTAAGGTTATCTGCGACTCTTTTGACTCAGTCGGCAGACACATTGAGATCCAGGGTCACGAATTTGTGGTCATAGTCACCCGGGGCCATAAGCACGACCAGGATTGTCTGATGTTTATGTCTCAAGGCCAGGAACCGGCGTATCTGGGCATGATAGGCTCCCGCCGGAGGGTAGCCATTGTCCGCCGCCACGTGGAAAACAGCGGTATACCCAAGGAGCGGATTGATCGTCTCCACTCGCCAATAGGTCTTCAAATTGGGGCCATCAGTCCGGCTGAGATAGCTGCCTCTATTTTAGGCGAAATCATACAGTGCCGCCATGAAGGGGATATTGATCGAAACCTGGCTGGCGAAGCCACCGCCGATATGGATGTTATGGAGTGGCTGGCCGGAGACGATCTGTCACAGGCCGCAGTAATTACGGTCCTGTCCTCCCAAGGCTCGACTCCTCGGGCGGCCGGAGCAAAGATGGTGGCCTTCTTTGACGGCCGGACCATCGGCAGTATTGGCGGAGGCTGCGCCGAGGCGGCGGTCATGGGTCAGGCCAGGGAGATCATCCAAAACGGCGGCTATTCACTTCAGACTGTGGATCTGACCGATTCGGCCGACGAGGACGGGATGGTTTGCGGCGGAACTATGGACATCATGATTGAGAGCGCCAGTTCCGTTCAGTGGGCCGATCCGACCTGAAAAACAGGCCTAATATCCGGAAATATTGGCTTAAATTTTCCTTGACAGGCCGGGGAAAGAAAAGTAGAATTCGGAGTCAATTTTCGGGAACCACTAAGCCCAGATGGCGGAATTGGTAGACGCACAGGACTTAAAATCCTGCGAAATTTATTTCGTGCCGGTTCGACCCCGGCTCTGGGCACCATTTATCAACAGGTTATTCTAAATATTAAACCTTTTACTTTGTTTAAAATTAGCCGGTCCAGGATATTTTAATTTACTTATTGTATGTGGAAATTAATAGTATTTGAGTAGAATATGCCATAAAATAAGAGACAAATATGATATCTGTTCAGCTTTAAATTGACTTATTCAAATAATATGCTTTGAATAATATAACCGCCCTCCTGCTCTATTCACCTGTCTTTCTTCATTCTATCTCTGTCGGCCTAAACTTTTTTACTTGTTCATTTGCATATTCAGCAAAACACGGAACGAAGTGAGACACAGATAAAAAACCTCAAGGCTGCGGTTCCAAAAAATCATCCGAAACTGGTTCCGCCGCCAGGCAAAAAACCGCAGAAAAAGCCATTTTCCGGGCTCTCTTTATGGTTTCAAAATAAACTATTGGCAAACAATTTTCCTGAGACAGATTTAAAGGAACATAAAGTCCGTCAGCAAAGTAATTTGAAAAAAACGTAAGCATTCTGCCCTCCAAAATTAATGGCCTTCCACTCCCAGACAATGGCCAACAAAATCAGGGCATCTTCAGTGTCCTGTCTTCGCTGAACATAGACGGTCATCACAAGTAAAAGAAATCTCTTCCCCATCATGGCAATAAAAACGCAGTCTCCGCCTCCACGGACATAAGGAAGTTTCTCCTCCCTCCCCAGCCATCATTTGAAGGAGCCTATAACCCTTAGCCGCAGTTTCCATATCTGTCCTATTTCAATAAACCGACCTCCTGCTAGTGGTTAATTGCTTAAGTTCGCGATAGTATTTCTGAGCTGAGAACCACGAACCTCTCGTTTCTTCCAAACAAATGGTTCTGAATTTTCGCTGTATACTTCGGCAAACTCTGATATCGCTTGCGCCAAGTCTGAGGTACTCTTAAAACTGGCGCCTTTCAAGGCCTTGCGAGAGAATATGCCAAACCAAATTTCAACAATATTAAGCCAACCGGCTGACGTCGGAGTAAAATGAAAAAATACATTTTCATGTCTGCCTAACCACTCATCATATTTTTTGTGAGTGCAGTAATTGTCTAATATCACATGTACTTCCATATCTTCAGGGATTCCAGTTACTGTTTGATCCATAAATTCCAGAAAATCAACCCGCTGCTTTTTCTCAGCTGCCTTAGTCTTTACGGCCCCTGCTGCAATTTCAAGGGCAGCGAATAAATTAACAGCGCCATGGCGTTTACAGGCGCTTTTAATCCCTCTGACTATCTGATGGTTTTTTGTCATCACATATCCTGACGGTCTCTCTGCAGCCTGAATACTTGGCTT
>JAISEL010000156.1 GCA_031264185.1 Deltaproteobacteria bacterium | reverse complement strand
CAAGCTAATAAGACATATTGACAATATTAAATGCTTCTTTAACGCTGATGATGAAGTATTTATAAAGGAAGTTTTAGCTTCACAGAACGAAATTTTTAAATCATTTAATATAACACCACTTAATACTGAAAATTTACTTGAATTAGTAAAATTATTGTGATTAATATCCGAATATCATCGGGTAAAAAATGAGCGGGATTTCAGGTTGTAAGGATTGTAAATATGTGGGCACAATTCAGGCAGGCTTTATCAGCCGGTGTTTAATTGAGTAAGCTGTTTAAATTACTCCTAAGCTGACTTCCTCTTACTGCCACCTTGAGCCAGACAAAAGGGCGGGCACTTTTACACTGGCGGAATGCCCAGAAAAGAGATATCTGATAACTGAAGTCAAACACCGGAAAAAAGAAGAGGGCCGCCATGAATCTGACCTGAAAAAGAACTGGCAGAAGCTTCAAAAGAAGCCTTAAAGCTTATAATTGCAAACGATTACACCAGACCAATCAGGTGCGTGGCCAAAGAGACCATCGGGCTAAGGGCGGCTTTGGGCGAAAGAAAAGACGTCAGAGCCGATTTTATGACCAATGATCTCATGAAGCCACTGCCTGCAAAATGAGGCTGTACGCCCCCAAAAGGAGTCAGTATTCGTAGCGCAGTCCCATATAGAAAGCTCTGCCTTCCTCAGGATAATTTCTCTGATTCTCGTAGAAGAGATCGCCTAAATTGGTAATATCAAGCTTAAGATACAGCCGCCCTTTTTCGGCCCAGTCAATCAGCCTCTTGGACAAATGGATGTCAACTGTAGTGTCCCGGCCGTATTCAATCTGGGCGGTAGTGTAGTGGGGAAGCTGCCGGCCTGTATAAGTCACATCAACTCTGGCCATCAGGCCAATGTCGCTTTTATTGAAGACCAGGCCGTAAGACATATTCAAGTCGGCGGTATAGCCGGTTTTGGCTTTTTTTTCAGTATTGTAATATCTGAACATTCTGGTCAGGCTTATATAGGGCTTAAGTTCAAAATTCCAGTCAAAAGTCTCGTCCATGCGCCAGTCCAGCCAGAATTCCAATCCCCGGTACTCAGTTATGCCATTGAGGTTCTGGTACTGTCTGACATCGTGAGGAGGCCTGGGTCTAATTAGAGCCGATTCGATCTTATCTTTGTAATCAACGCTAAAATATGTACCGCCGACGGTGAACCCGCCGTAATAGACATCGGCTCCGACTTCCCAGCCTTTAGACGACTCTGGTTTCAAATCCGGGTTAGGCAGATATTCCGAGCTGGTAGGGCCGGTACTCAGGCTGTGGTCCATCTGAGAGATCGGTTCCGGCATTTTATATGAATGGGAATAATTGGCTCTCAACTTCAGCCAATCTGTCAGGAGATATGATATGCCAAATGATGGCGTTACCCGGTCTTTTTTTAGCAATGCCTCATTGGCTCCTGGTAACGCTCCGGCAAAGACTTCCAGCTTATCGTACCTGACCCCGCCGTTTATCCAAAGTCTGTCGTCCAACAATGACAGCTTAGCCAGCAGAAATCCGGCATAATCGTAGCTGTGGGCCGCAGGCGGCGAGGTGGTCGTCTTGGTATAATCGATTTTGTACAGGTCGAAACCGCCGGTTAAGTACAATAATCCGTTGTTCCAGCTGCCGCTGACGTTAAATCCCTGAAATTTGCCGAGGTACTCATAGTAACCGGTACGGCGCGGCCAGTTGGTGGCGGTTTCATAAACCGTCTGACCGAAAAAATAACGGGTCTGCCAGGACAGACCGCTGTCAGGCAAAGCGCCTTCATAGAGAAAATCCAAAGAATAATTGCTTCTTTTGGCTATGCCGAAAGGATTGGCTGCTCCAGCTGGATTATAAGCACCGGACCTTTGATAAGTGCCTTTGGAAAAATTAGTCACAAAACCCAGTCTGTGGTTTTCGTTGAAATTGTAGCCTAAATTGACTCCCCCCAGCATTCTTTCGTTAATGCCGGTGTGATGGTACTTGCCTCTGCCGCCCCCTACGTCAGCGGATCCTTTGGTCAGGTAGCTTCCTCCGGCGCTGAAATCCACCCGGTTGTCCAAAAGACGGCCGGAAAAGGCAGCCTGTGACTTTTTCAGGTCAAAACTTCCCAGGCCCTCCTCCAGCGCAATTTTCGTTTTTTCCTCTCCCCGGCGGCTAATCAGGTTGATAACCCCGCCGGTCGCTTCGCTTCCGTATTGGACCGATGCGGCCCCCCGGAGAATTTCAACTCTTTCCAGATTTTGGACCGGAACGAAACCGGTGTTATTATTTCCGATCCGCCGGCCGTCCAACAGAATCAAAACATTGCCGTTTTCACTCGGATTGGCATTGGACTGAAATCCTCTGATGAGAACCCTGCCAGAACCGGTCCCAGCTCCGGCTCCAGATACCTGGACCCCGTAATTTTTCAGCAGATCCGGTAAGGTAGACGCATCAGTCTGTTCAATTTCTTCCTGGTCGATTACCGTGACCGGAATACTGAGCGCTTTGACTTGCTCTTCGGAACGGCTGGCGGTGACTACCACTGTATCTAAAACACTCGGCAGATCTGATCTTTCCTGGGACAAAAGCTGTCCGGGATTAATCAAGAGCCACGAAGTAACACATAAAAAAAAGGCTGCCTGACAGAAATATCTTGAACTCCGCCCCAGGCGGTGATTCAAGGAAATTAGGATGCCCATAAAAAATCTCCAAAAAGGTAAATAATAAGTTAATAAGGATACTGCTATCCCGGCGGATTCCACATTTTCTACCTCCAATTAATGAAATAAACGCTAAATACTTATGAAGTCTGGTCAGAAACTTCATGTTTCAATTTTTCAGTCCGATAAATTTTCAGTCCGATAAAAATGATCTTGTCCGCAGACAAATTTGAATGGATTTTCAAATTTCATATGTCCGCAGCCAGCAAGCCTGCTTTTCAATAGCCTTAATAGCGGCTTTCAAAGCAGTATGTTCCATCCGCATTCAATTGGGTTTAACTCTGGCGATCAGGGAAGCAAAATGATAGGGGTAGCGTGAGCAGGGATTACCAAATCTTTTGCCTGGTGCGATGACGTTCCTCCGTCTGTCATTACAATAATAAGCTAACTAAGATGAGCCTTGCTGACTGCCTTTAGGCAGGCTGTCATTTTCGGAGCCTGTCGGACTATAAATTTTAAAATATTTCACCGTTAACAACACGTCACTATATCTAATTATTTGGTCTTAATTATATCTTTACCGTCTAATATTCTGGTTATTTACTGGATCAAGCTGTTAACACCTCATTAACATTCCGAATGTTGCAATTTCAGAGATGATGAACTTTCCAGACCAATGGCCCAAGCCAGTTAGTTTACCCCAGACGGGGCCGTCGCACCGGCTGAGGTCAGCTGGCGTCTTATCCGAAATCTGAGTCCGGTCTTTTAAATGTGCAGGAGGGGAAATTTTTGAACCGGATCCGGCGGCTGATGCCGGTCGGCCTGAATAAATGAGGGCAGGGAAAATATTTTTTAAGGCGCTAAAGGAAGCCGAAAGGCCGCTCCCGGACCTCTTTTGGACATTAGGAGTTAAATTTGGGGAAAATAAAAATTGTGAGCTGGTTAGTAAAGTTATGAGAGAGAGAGAGAGAGAGAGAGAGAGAGAGAGAGAGAGAGAGAGAGAGAGCAATAATTGTGCCAACTTTAATTGGGCCGCCAATTGGACGCTTATCAGCATGTTCAGTCCGCTTATTCATGAATTAAAATCCGCAAAAGTATTCTTCCTGACCCGACTGAACAACAGTCAGGCGACCAAATTATCTCTCTTTTTGAGTCAAAGCTCAGAAATCAGACGGCTCAAAAACCACCAAAGACAACCTGCCATCGAACGAAGTGATTATCGAAAAATCAAATCCCAAAGTCAAGAAAAATTTTGTTCGCTCAATAACGGCGCCAGATCGGGCCGCCTTTTTTTTACCTGTTTGAGCAGTCCCCTCCCGGACCGCAGGCTTTAATGCCCCAGAAACTCCAGTCCAGGTCTGGAGTCAGCGGCAAGCAGCGTCTTTTGTTTCAACCTATGTTTTGAGACCATCCGATAATCAGAGCCTATGTCTGACACCTGAGACCAGCGGCCTGGCTCAGAACCGCCCCATAGATTAACGGAGAGATCTTTGCCGACTGAATCATTTCCGGAAGCGATTTTTGTGGCCTAAAATCAGGGACTGAACCGGGACGGGGCCTCAGCCGGCTCGGGGCTTTCCTGTTTCATTAAGCCCGATACTTCGGTTTTCTGAGGCTTGGACATTTTGACATCTAAAAAACGGACAAGTTCGTGGTTATCTGTGACCTGCTTTTCTATGAAACTGACCCGTGAGATATCTGAATTGTCGGCGGCCCTTAAAGCCTTGGCCAGCCTTTCATTGACTGAGTTTATAAGTAATCTGGCCAGGATTTGGGTCTCCCAGTCTATTTTATTGTGACCGCATCGGTAAGAAAACGCTTTATCGGCCGCCAAAAGTTTTAAGACCTGGCTTTCCTGACCTGGATTGTAGCCAAGAAAATAAGTGAAAAAGGCCAGGCCGCCTCGCCCTTGAAGTTTGGACCTCAGAAATTCCCAGCGGTCGCCTGAGATTCTGACCGGGCCCATAAACTTAAAATTAAAAATCCCCATAAAAGCCGTGGTTTTTTTCAGAACCCATTTATTTCGTTTCCCTGTCCTTTTCGAGGAGGCCGGTTGAATTCCTGTAAACTCCGCCTCTGTCCCGTCACTCATTGGATTTTCCGGTTTTATTTTTTTGCTGTCTGCCTCTCTTTCCGCCCAGGGGCGGTAAGGCAGCCAGTGTTTAAGACTTCGGTCTAAAATCAGGAATTGCAGGGATCTTACACATTCAATTTCCTCGTTCAAAGCCAGGTTTTTTTCAATCTCTGCCTTCCAGGCCGCCAACCGGTCGGTTAAGACCGCCTTGAGGCTGTCCCACTTTTTAATATTATTTTCCCCCAGCTTCTCCACGGCCAGCTTGGCCGATTTTAGGATAAAGTCACCAGCCTTAGAATTAAACCGACGACTCATTTTCCAGGGCAGACTCAACTTTGGGATAGCTAAAGGCACCATAACAGGTCTGGGATATAAGCTACGTTTAACAAAAGAGTAATAAATCAGGTTTCTTTGCCCGGAATAGTTATAAAAATTATTTTTATGGTGGCTTAAGCCCAAAGGTCTGACCGCCTCCGCGTAGCTGTCCATCTGCCCTTGCAAGCCCTCTATTGTGCCGGCATATTGGGAGCCATCCAGTCTTCCGTGCGATCCGATAGGCACAAACAGGAAATGAATATTGGGAGTGACCTCGTCTAAATGGGCGGTGGCGTTAATGATATTCGACCCGTAATTTTTCTCCAGCCAGCTGGTCGAGCATTTCAGCCAGGGTTCCAGTCTGTCCTCCCGATAAACTCCTGGCTTTTCAGGCTCGCCAGGTCTCATGTATTCCGGGCTGACTTCAATGAGTCCTGCTACGGCCAGAATACTGTTGACCCTTATTTTGACCCCATTGAGTTTTTCCCTGATCCATGCATTTAAGTCAACCCCGGTCTGCCCCAAAAGATGGCGGTTAAGTTCCAGCCGATCGGCAAAGGCATTGGCCACCTTGGCCGTCCTCAAGTTGTGGCTGAGTTCGCCATTGATTTGCTCAAATGTTTTGAGTTTTTTTAGTCTGAACATGAAATAAAGACTGTCACCCATGTTTGGCCACAAATATCAGCCGGTTAAACGGCCTTTAGTTTTTGATTTCCTGACTTAAGACCGACTCCGCAGCCCGTTTTGCCGTTCCGGTCAGAATCTTTCGGTTTTTCTCAGCCGCGCATCGTAATCCCCTGGCCGCCAGCCGCAGCTTATCTCATCGCTCCCATAGTCAAGTCAGGGGAATTTCCTTCAGCCGGCCTGAACCGGCCGGACGTCAAAAGATCATTTCAAAAACGGCACCGATCCGCTCAGACCATCCGGACCGACTGAAGACCGGAGCTGCCAAAATTCAGTCCAGCTGCAAATATCCTTGGGCGGCCTTATGTGCCTGGTTTTCAAAGATGAAAATAATTTCGGCAGCCGGCAGCCGTTTGTTCCCCGCCTTAAGGCTAAAGTTATCTGCCTGTCCCTCGTATACGGCTCCAGCTCACTTAAGAGCATGTGCCTTCCGGCGGCCATAACCGGGTTGTCCGGATAAAAGGCTTTTAATGCCAAAGCTTCAATGGTGTTATCGGTTATGAGTAAAGCAGACTTCGGACCAGGCAGTATCCAGGGCCCGGAGCCAGGCACAGGGCTTTCCAAGTAAGGCGGCAACTTTTGGGCATCATAGAGGGGCATAAAAAACATCCCTGAGTCAGAGTCGCAATTAAAAATGATCACCCCGGTTCTGACAGAAAAAATCCGTCCTTCCTGGCGGGCTTGATCAATAATCTCGTCCGGGAGCTTAAATTCATCCAGCAGATACTCCCGGACAGACGGCCAGGTTTGTTCGTCGGATGGCGGCAGCTTAAACGGAGTACTTGATATTTGGGCGGCCCTGGCCTTAGCCTCCGTAACCGATTCATAGGCAAAAGACCCTCTCACCAACTCATAAGGAAACAGACACCGCAGAGTCTTAACGGCCCAAATGGTATCTTTTTGGGTCAAATAGCGGACAAGGCTTATGGCGCCAGATCCCTGGTCCAGAGTTTCAAGATCCCGCCAGTCCAGCCTTTTAACTTCTATGAATTGCCGTTCAGACACCAAAAACACGTCGACCCCGTCCTTGATATTGGGCATGACTTTCAGCTCCTCCGGCTCCAATTTCCGGGCCGAAAATAAATCCCTTAAAAGTCTGGGCAAAGAAAGCCCAGCCAGAGGATTTTTCTCTTCTTGTTTTTTCTCCAGCGACTTCCGGGCAGCCAAATTTCTTTTCTGGGCCAAAAAAACAGCCAGCTTAAGTCTTTCCGCCTCGGCCTCGGCGCTCCTGATTAAAGCGTCCCACATTTTTAAAACAAAACCATTCGCTTCTACGGCCAAAGAAGAGTATCGGCCGCTGTACTCAGTCAGCCCTTCATCGGTCAGACACTCTTCTGGGACGAGCCGGTCCGGCACCTTAATATTTCTGATGTCCGGAAGCGGCGGCAAAGAAACTTTTTGGGGAGAACGGGTTATCCTGTAATACTCAGCTATCTGTCCGGCGGCCGGCTTTGCGGGCAAGCGGCCGGGAGCCAGGCCTAAAGGTTTGAGGGCCCGGTCATACAAACTCGTCAGGTTACTGTACAGCCATTGTGCGCGACTGCAGGTTGAAATGATTTTAACACCCTGCTCAAGCCACACATGAATGTGAGGAGTCGAACAAGATTCAACTCCAGGATGATATTCAACCATGACCCGGCCCGGGTCGTTTTCAAATTGCCGTCTGAGCCGGTCTAATGTCAACGTTTTCCAGTTTTGGACATTTTCAGCACAAATAGTGTCGGAACACAAATAGGGGGACCGTCCGTCAGGATTAGGCGGAAAGAAAAAGCTGTCCGCAGCCGTCAGCTTGATTACGACCAAATGAGCCGTACAATCTTCGCCCAGCCACTTATAAAGGTTTTCCCTGGCCCGGGACTCATCGGGCGGACCAAGCAAAAATTCAGGACTTGGATCGCCTTCATTTAAAAGGTAATCTTCCAGTTCCGGCCGAGAAAAGGGGTAGTCAATAGATAGGGTCAAAAGGACAGATGAGATTTCGTCAGCGGACAAAATTATAACCTCAATATTGGGGTCAGCCGGTCACATAAGAAGCCGAGCGGCCGAGCCAGGAAGCTGCCATGAAGGTTGCCAGAGGGGAGAGCGGCAGGACAGTCAGCAGAAACAATAAAAACAGTCGGGAATTTTGTTAGCTGTCAAATTTTCAAACCTCAGAATGGGAGTGTCAGTTGACCCCATAAGCCCGAACGGCCTGGCTGAGGGGTTGTCAATGAGGTAGTCTGCAGAGAAGGTCAAATTGTCAGACCACTGAAGAGGAGGCCGGAAGGCCGGCCGGATACTCCGAGCGGCCGTTTCGTAAAAATAAGCATCTCTCAGGCTTATGTCAACACCCTCGGGACATTATTTTTTAGCTTATGTGTCCGGGCAAACACAGATCACTGATAACAATAAAGCAAGTTACTATTTTCAGAAATTATGACAATAGTTATTAATATCTACTTTTATGGTTCCTTAGGGGAACGCCGTAGATTTGAATTTTATACGAAAGAAGTTTACGGAAGCCGAACTCGAATCGGCGGCTATCATCTGACTGTTCCAAGAACAAGATTACGATTATGTCCTCGGCGAGACAATTCACCATGAGGTTTACGGGATACTGCTCGCGGACGACTTTCGGTCGTACTACCTTGAGGCGCAGTATCCAGACCTGACCGCCGCCTAGACGGATAAAGTCATAGTTGGATGCAATTCTTTTGCAACTCAATAACCAGAACCCCCTCAGTCACCACAAACCCCAACGCCCCGCGCTGTCACTGCCGAAAGCGAGACTTGCGGCAAAGAAGGCTAATGTTTCCGGCCAAGTGCCAAGGTTCGGCCTAAGCAGTTTTTCGCCGAAACTCGCGAAAACCACTTGTAGGCCTATCGTTCCAGGAATTACTGCCTCCAGATTAGAGTCTGATCTCGGTCGGCCGGATTCCTTGTCTCTCCCGAGATGTCATCGGAAGGGAATTTTTTTCCGATTTTGGAACTCCATAAAAATCACCCATCGCAGGCCGTTAAACATGACGCCTTAGCAATAACCCACTTTTTCCAGAGAAGTCGATTTCAAAAAAATATAGTTATAAATGCACCTTTCTAAAAGAGGGACTTTTCGCGAGGCCGTCAAACATTGATTGACTTAAAAAACAATAAAATTATTGATTATATTCAAAAATATAATATATATTTTTTTTGCAATACATTGCAGCTATATTACTAAAATTAAGGCATCTAAAATGATAAAATCATTGGGCGTTCAGAAATTCGGGACTACCCTTGACAGCAAAAAATATATAGTTTATAAAAAAATTCGCCAGTTCTTGACATCTTGCTTAAAGTTTCCGCTCATGAATTATTTTAGTTCAGAAATTATATCAGCCAAGATGGGCGGTATTATGACAAACACAGTTGAAAAATGTCAGTTTTTCATATCTTGGGTTAATTCAGCTAGAGTTATAAAAAATCTGGACAAAATAGCTCTCTGGATAATCGTTTTGTATTTAGGAACTCTCTGCGCGGGGTGCGCTTATTTTGATCCCGCTTTTCACGCAGCCAATTTGCGTTCTACACTAGATCCAGACGAGCAAGCGGCGTTAAATCAAGCCGAAAGCTTGAACTTCGCCGGCGGCTGCATTTCAAACCAAGTTAATTTAATCAGCGAACCATGTGTCGTCTTTCCTAAAAGCAAACTGACCTTAATCAAAATCGACGGCAGATCGGTATCGGAATCCGGCCTCCCGGGCAAAAACATCGCCTTTTTTTCTCCAGGAAAACACACGTTCAGTGTTCTTTATGACATGGGCGTTTCCGTTGGAAGTACCGTTGTCAGCTCTTCAGGCCCCGTTTCCGGCAGTATCGGATATTCTTCCAAAGTTTCCATGCCGCCGATTGACGGTGAATATAGTTTTGAAAAAGGCAAGAATTACACGATGGATTTTATTGCGAGTTGGTCAGGTCCAGGGGAATTTGTATTTACTGAAATAACGGATCCTAACGAGTTAGCTAAGGTAAGCTCGTACGTACGAGAATACGCCGAGGTGATGGAGAAAAGAATAGCTGATGCTAAAGCAAACCAGAAAAATTTGGACCCGTATTTATCGTTTTCCAAAAAAAATCGTAATTTGCTTGAAGGGAAATGGATACAGGTCCAAGTGGCTGAAGGGGATTGGATACCGATCGTGAAAGGGTTTATGGAACTTGAATTTTCCGGCAATAAAATAATCTGTACTTAGTCGTCCCTGAGAATCCTTTAAGTCATTGATTTCACTTCTAAAATTTGAAAAATCCTAGCCTAAAATCGACCGTGTATTGATTATAATCTCCCAATACCCGGTCGAAAATCCATTT